>JAZORG010000025.1:0-5042 GCA_045656465.1 Christensenellaceae bacterium | reverse complement strand
AAAGTTCTAAAGTCTTTTCTCTAGTGGATAGAGAGGAAACAAGCATTATGAGGGTGGATTTGGGAAGATGGAAATTAGTTATAAGTCCATCAACGCATTTAAACTTATAGGGAGGATAAATAAAAATCTCGGTATTATCTTTAATAGGCGTTACAAAGCCGTTTTCATCTGATGCGCTCTCTAAAGTTCTAACACTTGTAGTGCCGACGGCAATAACACGCCTGCCCTCTTTTTTTGCTAAATTAATTTTTTCAGCGGATTCTTCACTTATCTCGTAATATTCAGAGTGCATATGATGAGAGAGAATATCGTCAGTTTTCACAGGTCTAAACGTACCTAATCCCACGTGTAGAAGAACGTCAACTATCTCCACGCCCATAGCCTTTATTTCTTCAATCAACTCGTCCGTAAAATGTAGCCCAGCAGTAGGTGCAGCGGCAGAACCATCAACCTTTGCGTAAACTGTTTGATAACGATCTTTATCTTTTAATTTTTCTGTAATATAAGGCGGAAGAGGCATTTCTCCTAATTTATCTATAATGTCTTCAAAAACGCCCTCGTAAATAAATTTAACACGCCTACTACCCGACTCTTCAATAGTAGATAAAACCTCCAAAGAAAGTTGCTCTGATAGAAAAAGTATTGTGCCGGGCTTTGCTTTTTTACCGGGTTTTACAAGCACTTCCCACTCGTTTAAATTAAACCGCTTTAAGAGAAGGACTTCAACCTTTCCACCATTTTTAGTATAAGCGAAAAGTCTAGCAGGCAAAACACGGGTATTATTGCGAACTAAAACGTCTCCCTTTTTCAAAAATTGCTTTATATCGTAAAAATGCTTATGAAAGACCTCGTTACTATCCCTATTATAGACAAGCAGTCTAGAACTGTCTCTAGGATAAACGGGAGTTTGCGCAATCAGTTCTTCAGGAAGATAATAGTCAAAATCACTTGTTTTCATTACGTTCAAAAACGGCGTACTGTTCCGCCTTACCCTCCGGCATCGTTAATCCTATGTGATTATATCCCCTAGATAAAAGCACTCTGCCCCTAGGAGTGCGAGCAATAAAACCTAGTTGTAAAAGATATGGTTCGTAAACGTCTTCAATAGTGTTTCCGTCCTCGTTAATGGTAGCGGCAAGCGTATCAAGACCACACGGACCACCCCCGAACTTTTCCGCCATGGATTTAAGGAGTTTAACGTCGATAGCGTCAAGCCCTAAATGGTCAATTTCAAGCATTTTAAGAGCGCCTTGAGCATCGGAAAGCAAAATAGAATCGTGGCCTTTAACTATAGAATAATCTCTAACCCTTTTTAATAATCTGTTTGCAATTCTAGGTGTTCCACGACTGCGTTTTGCAATTTCCTCTGCAGCGAGGTGTTCGATAGATAATGAGAGCATTTTAGCAGCACGTTCTACAATTTCGGTAAGTTCGCTAACCGAATAAGTTTCCAAACGGCAGATAACACCGAAACGGTCTCTAAGCGGAGAGGAAAGCATACCCGCTTTAGTTGTTGCGCCTATAAGCGTAAACTTCGGCAAGGGGAGTTGAACGTTTTTAGCGGACGGACCTTTACCGATAATAAAATCCAAGGTGTAATCTTCCATAGCAGGATATAAAATCTCTTCCACGTTATGGTTAAGACGGTGAATTTCGTCGATAAAGAGAACGTCTCTTTCGTTAAGATTGGTTAAGATAGCGGCTAAATCGCCCGCCCTTTCAATAGCAGGACCGCTGGTAATTTTGAGTTGAGTTCCGAGTTCGTTTGCAATAATATGCGCAAGAGTGGTTTTCCCAAGTCCCGCAGGGCCGTATAAAAGAACGTGGTCGAGCGCCTCCGACCTCATTTTAGAGGCAGCGATACTAACGGCAAGGTTATCTTTAACCTTGTCTTGCCCAACGTAACCATCCATAGATTTCGGACGGAGAACGTTTTCAATATCAGTATCAAACTCTCCGCAAGTGCTGGTAACGATTCTATCGTCTTCCATAGAAAAATCCTACCTTATATTTTTAATAGAATAAGCGATAAGTTGCTCAATAGATTTATGCCCGTTAGCATAAGCCTCTTTAACGGCTTTAACACATTCTGCTTTGGTAAAGCCCAAACTCATAAGCGCAATAACGGCATCTTCATTGACTTCTGTAAAGTCGGGAACGTCCTCTGTTTTTGCTGAAGAAGAATTTGTATCAGCAGAAACCTTTTCACGCAGTTCTAAAATAATGCGTTCAGCGGTTTTTTTACCCAACCCCTTAATTGAAGAAAGCCCCTTAACGTCTGACGTTGCGATTTTAACTGCAAGGTCAGAAAGTTGCATATTAGAAAGAATGGTAATACCCATTTTCGGGCCGACCCCCGAAACAGAAATGAGTTTTAAGAACATATTTTTCTCTTCCATACTGATAAAGCCATAAAGGGATATACCGTCTTCTCTAACAGCGAGGTATGTAAAAACCTCTCCCTCTTTGTCCGCTACTAATTTTTGATAAACGGAAGAAGAACAAGCGATTTCATAGCCTACACCGTTACATTCTAAAAGCACGGTGGTATCAGCAAAATATAGAACTTTACCTTTAAGATAACCAATCATAAAAAACCTCTAAATACGGAAAAGATTGCCCAACTTGTTAGTTTGGGCGTGAGTTAAGGCAACAGCGAGCGCATCGGCAGCGTCGTCTGGCCGAGGAATGCCCTTTAATTTTAACATAGTTTTAACCATTTGTTGAATTTGGACTTTTTCTGCCCTACCATAGCCTGTAAGCGCTTGCTTAATTTGTAAGGGCGTGTATTCAAAAATTCTACTGCAATTTTTAACGGCAGTAAGAAGAACTACACCCCTTGCGTGAGCAACGGCAATACCCGTTTTAACGTTTTTAGCAAAAAACAGTTCTTCAATGGCAATTTCATCTGGCTTAAATTTATCAATAATTTGCAGGACGCCTTTTTCAAGCATAGTAAGTCTTGTAGGTAAATTGGCATCTTTAGGAGTGGAAACAATGCCGTAATCAACCATTTCCGCCTTTCCCTTATTATCAACAGATATAACACCGTACCCTAGCGTTGCAAGCCCCGGGTCAAACCCTAAAATAATCATACGGATATATTGTACTAATTTTAAATCAAAAAGTCAATAAATAACGAGGTTAAACACCATTCAAAAATAAAAGTGGGGCGTTGCGGTAACCGCAACGCCCCAAAACCTGCACTATTTAATTTGTTTATGCCCCCGTATCACAGAAAAGATCTGCAATGCCGATATTAACTGTTATATCCACAATCACGTTGTTGCGTTCAACAGACATTATAAAACTGTCGCCAACCGAAAGGCGCCTATACATATTATACACGGTGTAATCTATATCCGTGGAAACTTTCATTTCTTCCGAAACAGATTTTCCGTCGTAAACGTAAGATATTTTTTTAATTATATCTCCTTTTTGAAGCCCTGCTTTAGAAGCGTTTGAATTATTTACGATACCAGAAATAACAATCTTTGAATCATTGATTATTGAGGGAGATACTTGAATAGAAAAGCCAATTGACCATCTACCCGAAACGTAACCGTAATTAGTTGCCGTTTTTGTACCGATTAAACACTTTGCAATATTGATAAACCCGTTATCCACACCACTCATCTTGAACGGAATAGCATAACTTAATCCCGACAAATTTTCATTCCCACCATTAGTAATTCCTACTAGTTCACCATACATATTGAATAAACCACCGCCAGAATTACCGTGATAGATAAACGCATCTATCTGTAAAAGATTCATATACCCTACTGAAGAAATAACAGCCTCTCTTTCTATATAACTTATAATACCCGAAGTAACGGTCATAGGGTGTGTGCCGTTGAGATTACCAATCGCAAACACGTCCTCTCCACGCATTAAAGAATAATCCTCAATAGGTGTTTTGCACTCTACAATTTTGTCAGCAGAAACCCCCGTTCCCGTAACATCAAGTTTTAAAACCGCAACGTCAGAGCGCTTGTCTCCACCAACTAGGGTTATCTCCCCACTATTAATAGAACTTTCTATTTTGCCTGTAAATGCATATTTTTCATCATAATCAGCGTCTGTAAAATTCCTACAGTTTTCATCGGGAACGTAAACCGTTATATCCCCTTTGCCGTCAATAACGTGATGGCAAGTAAGAATATAAAACTCGTTTGCTTTGCGTGGACTTGCCGTGTTATTTATATCGACAATTATCCCAGAACCTAACGAAACAGAATTGCTCGTTTGGATTTTTATTGCTACAACCGACCTTTCTACAAGTTTAACTGCCTCTGTCCGTGAAAGAATTTTCCTCTCCTCTCCCTGCGTGTTAAATTCAACTGTCTGCGACGCTGAAAAAGAATCGGGTAAATCCCCCTCTTCTCTTACAGGCGTGTCGTCTAAAAATAAAGAGCAACCAGCCATTGAGAGGGCTAATATAAATACTAATAATACGGATAAAATCTTGCACGTAAATTTACGCATAAATTCTCCTTTGGGTTTTTAACCGCTTTTTTACCTTTTACAATAATATATTAACATATTTTTATTGAAAATTTCTTAAATTCAAAAATTTTATTAAATTTGATACTCTTTTTAACTACGCTAAACTCTAAAACACTGTTATTTTAGTTTCCCCAAGCGGTAGGCACGCCGTTAACGTAATGCCAATAATTTCCACCATCACTCGGCACGTCCGCCTCATTTTCTGCGTAATAATATATGGTTGCATTTAGCAATTTATCGTTATTACTTCCAATATTCGTTCTTAACGTTTCCCACTCGGCTTTTGTACCTTTATAATACACTTTTGTTAAACCACAACCAGAGAATGCATATTCACCTATACTTTCTACACTATCGGGAATTATTATACTTGTTAAACTACCACAATAAACGAATGCATAATCATTTATTGCGGTTATATAGTTGGGTAAGGTTAACTCTCTTTCTTTATCTTGATATGCGCAGAAGATTTTGTCATTTCCATTATTATATACTATATATCCGTTATCATTTGTGAATTTATTTACGTATGT
>JAZORG010000024.1:0-7135 GCA_045656465.1 Christensenellaceae bacterium | reverse complement strand
TGAAGGAATTATTCTTGAATCAATGCTTGAAGGTATGGCGGAATATTATTCGGCAGAACTTTCCGTTAAGGTTAAGCGTGGGCTTAAAGAGAACGCATTAAAAGCGAAAGTAAACGGCGGACAAATTCCTTTCGGCTACTACATAGACGAAGAACAAAAACACGCTATCGACCAAACACTTGCTCCTATCGTTGTAGAAGCCTTTACAATGTACGCCGACGGCTATCTTATTAAAGATATTGTAAACCGTTTCAATGCAAAAGGCATAACGACAAGACTTGGCAAGAAAATGTCTTATAATATCGTTCAATATATGCTTACGAACCGCAAATATATAGGCGAATTTAGATATAACGATATTGTTATCCCCGATGCCGTGCCTGCTATCGTTAGTAAAGACTTGTTTGAACGAGTTCAACGCCGTATGGCGCAAAATAAACACGCACCTGCCCGTCATAAAGCGGAAGATGATTATCTTTTAACTACTAAGTTGTTCTGCGGTAAATGTAGCGCGCTTATGGTTGGAGAAGCAGGAACGGGAAGAAAAAAGGAAGTTCACCGTTATTACAAATGCGTAAACGCTAAAAAGCATACTTGCGATAAGAAAACGGTACGTAAGACTTGGATAGAAGATTTAGCCATTCAAAAGGCAATGGATATTCTTCACGACGAAGCCGTAATTGATTATCTTGTAGATAGGATTTTCGATTTACAGGGCGAAGAAAATCCGCGCTTACCAAGATTGCGTTTACAATTAGAAGACGTTGAAAATCGTATTAAAAATATAATTACGGCTATTGAGCAAGGAATTATCTTTGATTCTACGAAAGATAGACTTGCGGAACTTGAAAAAGAAAAAAGCCAACTTGACTTAACGATAATCCAAGAGCAAATTAAAAAGCCCTTCCTTACGAAAGAGCAAATACGCTTTGGAATAGAGAAATTTAAGAAGTTGGATATTTCAACAAAAGAAGGTAAACAAAGGCTAATCGATGGATTTATCAATGCGATATACCTTTACGATGACAAGATAACCTTTACCTTCAACTACAAGGACGGAACAAAAACAGTATTCCTTTCGGAACTCAACTGCACCCCGTCCGGTTCGGATTTGAAAGGCCTTGGGGCACCAAAAAAAGGCGATTTTGGTCGCCTTTTTTGTTTGATGATAATATGATTTATAGTTTTAAACTTATAAAAAAATGATAATTAAAAACACGTATTTGTTTGAAATATTATCTTTATTATGATATAATTCATAAAGAGGTGAATTATGCATATATCAACATCAATTAGCCTTTTTGGGAAATTAGGAAGTGTAAAAGATATTGTATCAGAACTTAAAAAATCAGGTTTTACCGCTTATGATTATACGATGTGTAGTGGAGAGGGTAAAGATACTGTTTATTCAGATAATTATTTAGAAATAGCAAAGGATTTGAGAAAACACGCTGATAGCGTGGGCATAGTTTGTAATCAATCTCACGCTCCATTTCCAAGTGCTAAAGTTGGCGACGAGGAATATAATAAAGGAATATTGCCAATTTTAATTCGTGCGATAGAAATTAGCGGTATATTAGGTTCAAAAGTATGCGTTGTACATCCTTGCAACGACTATACTGCCGAAGAGAATGCAAAGATTTATAAAGCATTAGAACCTCACGCAAGAAAATCGGGTGTAATGATTGCAACTGAAAATATGTGGAATTGGGGGGATTGGAATGACCCAGCGAGCCACGCAGAGCCTGCCGCTTGTTCTGACCATATCGATTTTAATAAGCATCTTGATCTTTTACCGTCTGATGTTTTTTGTGCTTGTGTAGATATCGGACACGCAGAAATGAAAGGTTTGAATACTTCTGCGTCCATTATGCTAGAGGCACTTGGTGAAAGGGTTAAAGCGATACATCTTCACGATAACGATAAACATTTAGATTTTCATCAAATACCTTTTTCAGGGAGAATTGATTTTAACAAGGTTATAGAATCCTTAAAAAAGATAAATTATAAAGGTGATATTACTTTAGAATCAGATGGAACGCACTTTGAAAAAGCACTAATACCTGCATCAATGCGTTATATGGCAGAGGTTGCAAAATACTTTGTTAATGAGTTATCAAAATAATTTCGTAACTAAAAGTAATTTTTTATATAAATTTAGGAGGAATTATGTTACCTAATCCTATATTTGAAGTTTTTGGGCGTGGAGTATATATGTATGGGGTATGCATCGCAGTTGGCTTACTTGCGTGCATAACAGTATTTTATGTTTATACAGGCAAGAAAGGAATGCCCTCAAAATTGCAGGATTTTGTTTTCTTTTTAATAATTGCTGCAATCGCAATAGGATTTCTTTTTGCAAAATTATATCAGGCGGTTTACGATTGGCTTGAAACGGGAACGTTTGACTTTTACGGCGCAGGAATGACCGTAATGGGCGGTCTAATTGGCGGTGCAGCAGTATTCCTTATAGGATACTTTGGGGTTGGAAAGTATTTCTTTGCAAAAAAAGATAAGGATATTCATAAAAAGCATTTTAACACAGTATTGTTGGTTGCGCCTGTTTGTATAACGGTAGCACACGCTTTTGGAAGAATAGGGTGCTTAATGAGCGGTTGTTGTCACGGTGCATATTTAGGACAGAACTATGTTTTTGGTGGAATATGGATGCACGCCCCTGATACAGGCATAACAGGTTATCACGTTCCAACACAGTTGTATGAGGCTTTGTTTTTGTTCGCTTTATTTGCAGTTTTATCAGTTTTTTACTTTAAGAATAATAATATTTTAATGCAAATTTACTTAATTGCCTATGGAATATGGAGGATATTTATAGAATTTTTCCGTACAGACGAGAGAGGCGTTGTTTTTCTTGGGCTTGCTCCTTCACAATGGCAATCGTTTGTATTTATTGCGGGCGGAGTTGCTCTTATTTTGATTTACGTGTTTATGAAAATTCCCTTGCAATTAAAAGATAAAACTGAAGAGAATGAAACTAACCCCAAGACAAAAGATAATAATGAAGAATAATGTTTTAAGCGCCTTTTTTTAGGCGCTTAATTTTTAAGGAATTGCAGTATGAAAAAATTAATATTAGCAAGCAACTCTCCTAGGAGAAAAGATATTTTAAGCAATGAGGGATATAATTTTGTAATAATTCCTAGCTTATATGATGAAAAACTATCGTATAACGATCCAGTTAAAACCGCAGAAAAATTTGCTCTATCAAAAGCAAAAGACGTTTATGAAAGAATGACAGATAAAAGTGAAATTGTAGTTTTAGGCGCTGATACGGTAGTGTATTTTAACGATGAAATATTAGGGAAGCCTAAAGATGATAAAGATGCAATTAAAACTCTAAAAAAATTATCAGAAAATAAGCATATAGTGATAACGGGATTTTGCTGTGTTACACAAAACGAATGTATTATAGGGCACGAAGAAAGCGAGGTTACCTTTAATTGTTTGTCAGAAAGCAAAATTAATGATTATATAAAAAGTGGGTTATATAAAGGAAAGGCAGGCTCATACGGAATTCAAGACGGATACGATTTGGTAAAAAATTTTACAGGGGACTTAAATAACATAATAGGTTTACCGATAGAAAAACTAAATCCTATTTTAAAACGATTACTACAAAATTAAAAACAAGCACTTACAACGAAAGACTTTCGTTAATTTACGAAAGTCTTTCGTTGATTTAAACTTGACTATTTGCTAATAGGAGGAATATAATTTAGTAATAGAGTGAGGTGTAAATACATGGCAAGGTTAAAAAGTAGATTTAATTTTACTTCAGGTCCGTTACTAAAAAATATGATCCTATATGCGCTACCTATTATAGGTATAAATCTTCTTCAGATTACTTTTACTGCGGCAGACGTTGCCGTTTTGGGATTGTTTACTAACGACTTTGCGGTGGCAGCTGTAGGAGCAACGACGCAAATTATAAACTTAATAATTGGTTTTTTTGTTGGCTTTTCATTAGGAGCAAATGTTCTTATTGCTAGATACGTAGGGGCGAAGAACATAGACGGTGCTCATAAGGTGGTCGGTACGTCTGTTTTTATAAGTGTAGTTTTTGGATTTATAATTTTAGTTGTAGGAATATTGTTTTCTGAACAGATGCTAGTTTGGACTAATTGCGATGAAGAAGTATTACCGTATGCGGCAAAGTATTTAAGAATTTATTTTTTAGGTATGCCAATTATTATGCTTTACAACTTTGGAGCATCTATAATGCGTGCCGTTGGCGATGCTACTCGTCCTTTAATTTTCCTCGCAGTCGGTGGGGTTGTAAATATTGTTTCAAATATATTCTTTATAAAAGTTGTAGGGCTTGACATAGAGGGTGTTGCGATAGCAACGGTAATGTCAAATGCTATCTCTGCGATAGGAATAACTTTTTTAATGATTAAGGATAAGGGATATGCAAAATTATCCAAAAACTATATTAGAATTGATAAAGTAGAATTGCTTAATATTACAAAAATTGGACTACCGATAAGTATATCAAAATGCCTTTTCTCTTTTGCGAACGTTATGATGCAATCAAACTTAAATCTCCTCGGCGATAAGGTTATGACTGCACATTCAATAACAAAAGAGTTTGATGGATATATTTTAGAAACGGTACACGCAATAGGTGCTGCAAATTTAGCAGTAATAAGCCAAAATTTTGGAGCAAAGAATTTAAAAAGAGTAAAACAAGCAGGATTAATTTCCTTTTCGTTTATGGCAGTTGTTTGTGTTGTATTAGGTACTTCATTGCTTGTTTTTGGAAGGTTATTGTGTGGTATTATGACGGAAACTGAAGAGGTTTTAGATTATTGTATGGTTAGAATTACTTCTGTAAGCATGTTTTATATACTTTTAGGATTTCTCAGTGTAGTTCAAGAAATAATAAGAGGAATAGGGTATTCGTTTATATCAACAATGTTAAGCATTTTATCAAATATAGTGTTGAGAATTATTTATCTTTTATTTGTGTATCCGTACATATGTATTGAGGGGAATATATCGCATAATTTAAGGATGCTCTATTTATTGTATCCAGGTTCATGGGGATTTGCTGGTATAGTTGGATTAGTAGTAATGTTTGTGTTATATAAAAGGGTGAAATTACGTTTTGAGCGTGAAAAAATCGAAAAGGAACAAGAACAAATATCATTAGACAATCAAGAAGAAATAAAAGAAGTTGGCTAAAAACTTGAAAAAATCTTTTTAAAAGTATATAATATAAAAAAATGCGGAGGGTGAAAAAGTGTTTAAGGTTTTAATTGCTGAAGATGATGCAGATTTAAGACAACTTTTTCAACACGTTCTAATCCAGAACGGCTATTATGTAAAGGGTGTTGCAAACGGTCAAGAAGGATTAGATGCTTTTGAAAATGAAAAGTTTGATATCGTAATCTCTGATATAATGATGCCAATAATGGACGGATATACGTTTGTTAGGACGTTAAGAGAATCGGGGAACAATATCCCCGTATTAATGATAACGGCAAAAGACGCTTTTAATGATATGTATATGGGGTTTCATTCGGGAACAGACGATTATATGGTAAAGCCTATAAATATCAATGAAATGGTTCTTCGTGTAAGCGCATTATTACGCCGAGCGCAAATGATAAACGAACGCAAGCAAATTATCGGTTCAACGATATTGGAATATGATTCGTTTACAGTTATATCGAATGGCGAAAGTGTTGTTTTACCACAAAAAGAATTCAACTTATTGTATAAAATGGCATCTTATCCGGGACGAATTTTTACAAGACAACAACTTATGGATGATATTTGGGGGTATGATACGGAAAGCGATGCCCATACAGTAGAGGTTCATATAGGAAAATTAAGAGAAAGATTTAGAGATAATTCCGATTTTAAGATTGAAACGATAAGGGGAGTTGGATATAAGGTGGTTAAGTTATGAGGAAAGAGAGAAAAGCCAAATTAAGTATGGGCTTTTGGTTTTCGCTTGTAGTATTAATCGAAAACGTGCTTGCAATCGGTGCATCAACCGTTGCTGTAAATTTACTTAACAACGTATTTGGTAAGTGGGTAAACATTGATTCGTCGATATTGGTTTTACTGCTCAGTATTACAATAGGTTTAATTCTTTCTTTTTCTACAAATAGGCTGTTTTTAATCCCTATAAGGAGATTAAACAGAAATATGACAAAGGTTGCTAAAGGCGACTTTACAGTTCGGATAAACGAAAGGTCCATAATGAAAGAAGTTAATAATATGTATGCTAACTTTAATCTTATGACTAAAGAATTAGGTTCGCTAGAAATTATACAATCGGATTTTGTATCAAACGTTTCGCACGAGTTTAAAACACCCATAAATGCAATTGAAGGGTATTCAATGCTCTTACAGGGAAGTGAAAACGTAAGTGAACAAGAAAAAGAATATATAGAAAAAATTTTATTCAACACAAAAAGATTGTCGGGACTAGTAGGTAATATTCTGTTGCTTGCTAAGTTGGATAACCAAAGCATACAGAAAAAATTTGTTAAGTTTAGACTAGACGAACAAATTCGTCAATCAATTTTGGGGCAGGAAATACAATGGTCAGGCAAGCAAATCGTGCTTGACGTTGAATTTGACGAATGTGAATTTTTTGGAACGGAAGATTTACTTATACACGTTTGGAATAATCTTTTAAGTAACGCCATAAAATTCAGTCCTGTGGGTGGAAAAATCACGATGCGATTGCGCGCTGAAGGGAAAAAGATTATATTTAGAATTACCGACTGCGGGCAAGGGATAAGTGAAGATATTAAAAAGCACATATTTGATAAGTTTTTCCAAGGTGATAGTACTCATAAACAGGAAGGAAATGGATTGGGGCTTTCGCTTGTAAAGCAGATTACCGACATAAATAAGGGTACTATTTTCGTAAACAACGATGAAAGTGGTGGTGCTGAGTTTAGAATAGAATTTCAAATATAATGAAAAATCACTAGAAAAATTCTAGTGATTTTTGTTGTGTAAACAATAAACCCCCAGATAGTCTGGGGGTCCAGTAAAGGTTTACCGTTGAGTAAAATCCTCCGTTTGTGTATAATAATAGTTGCGACCTGCCAGTTGCAACCAATAAAACAAACGGAGGATTTATGAAAAAAGA
>JAZORG010000023.1:0-14012 GCA_045656465.1 Christensenellaceae bacterium | reverse complement strand
AAATATCACATAATTTGATATAATATTATAAATTCAGCAAAAGCGATAAGTGATAATTTTTCACAAAAAGATAAAAATTCACAGAATAAAAAATATTTAAAATTTTTTTGATTTTTGTGCTATAAACTGTTGACTTTATTTATTTTAACTATTATAATACGGGTGAAAATTAAATCACACGCCGATTAGCAAATAATTAAATTGTGTTTATTTTTAACTTATATTGTTAAAAAATTACAAAGTGTGAAAATTATTTGAAACGGACGTCGTAAAGGAGGTTAATATGGCAAAATTTTTTGAAAGATGTGAAAAGATGGTTAAAGACGTTGACTTGAATGTATTTGCTTATATGAGTTATAACGGAAAATTCTTTTTCTAATTTGGTTTTCACAAAAGACGGGGACTCTTGACCGAAGCGGTTAAGGGCTTTTTTCTTTTTATAGAGTATGAATGTTTGTTTGTGTTCATTTTTGAGTAAAACAAATGTCTTCAATGCTATATTTAAATAATATATATTAAATTTTAATAATTACGTGCGCATATGCGCTCGTTTACTTGACGATAAAATCTATTTAAGGTATAATTTAACCAAATGTAAAACCGAGGTGAAAGATGCAAGAACTAATCAATAAACTTAACTGTGGTACGGCGGAGTCTAGATTAGAGGCTCTAAAGGAATTAATCAAGGTAGAAACTGATAAACCTATTCGTCGTGAAAACGATGCAAACAACCATATACATACAATTTATTCTTTTTCGCCCTATTCACCGACAAAAGCGGCGTATATGGCATATCGTGCAGGGCTTACTAGCGCAGGGATAATGGATCACGATAGTCTTTCGGGCGTTGAAGAATTTAAAAAGGCTTGCGCTATTTTGGGCTTAGGCTCAACTTGTGGTGTGGAAGTACGCTGTAAATTCGATAGGGGATTTGGTAAAATAAATCACCCCGATCAAGAAAACTGTATTTATATGGCTGCGCACGGTATTCCTGCTCAAAACGTTAAAGAGTTTAACGAGTATTTGGAATATTATAGGCAGAAAAGATACGAGCGTGATGCTCAAATGTGTAAACTTATAACGGGCAAGTTCGGAAAGTTCGGTGTGGAACTTGACTTTGAAAAGGACGTTAAACCTTTATCTGAAGCGCATTTAGGCGGAAGTGTTACAGAACGTCATCTTTTATACGCGCTCGCAGTTAAACTTGAAAACAAGTTTGGCAGAACTGAAGAACTTATCGCTTTCCTCGAAAATGACCTTGGACTAAAGGTTGGTGAAAAGATCAGAGGATTTTTACTCGATAACAACAACGAACATTTCTTATATGATCTTTTAGGCGTGCTTAAAGCGGATACTGCATTCTTCTATATCGATGCAGATGAAGAAATGCCAGATGCAGTTGAGTTTGTTAAAAAAGCAAAATCTTTAGGCGCAATTCCCGCATACGCATATTTAGGCGATGTAGGAGATTCTGTTACGGGCGATAAAAAGGCTCAAAAGTTTGAGGACGATTATCTCCCCGAACTCATTAAAGAAATTAAAAAAGCAGGCTTTAATGCGTGTGCTTATATGCCAACGAGAAACACCCCTCAACAGTTGCAGAGATTAGGCAAGATGTTAAAGGAAAACGAGTTGTTTGAGATAAGTGGTGAAGACGTTAACTCACCTCGTCAAAAATTCGCTTGCGCAGCGCTTGCTCTTCCCGAATATTCCCACCTTATTGATTCTACGTGGGCGCTTATAGGGCACGAGGCAATTTCTACGGAAAAAGGTTTGGAATACGGAATGTTCTCTAAAGAAAGTATCGCTCAAACGCCAAACCTTTACGAAAGAATTAAAAAATATGCCGAAATAGGCAGAAAAACAGTCTAAATAAATAATTTAATTTGTGAAAATTTAAGGAGAAATATAAAATGAGTACAATCAATTTAAAAGGTAAAGTAGCAGTAGTAACAGGCGCAAGCCAAGGTTTAGGAGAGGCTCTTGCTCTCCGTCTTGACAGCGAGGGATGTAAAGTCGCAGTTTGCGATATTAACTTTGAGGGTGCGCAGGCAGTTGCAAATAAATTGAGCGATGCGATCGCTCTCGCAGTTGACGTTACAAAATACGACCAACTAGAAGCCGCTGCGAAAGCAGTTATCGAAAAATGGGGACAAGTTGACGTTCTTATCTGTAACGCTGCAATCGTTAAGAGTGGGGATATCTTCAATCTTTCACCCGAGGCATTCGGTCTTGTAACAAACATTAACCTTAACGGATATTTCAACACGGTTAAAGCGTTTGCTCCTTATATGCTCGAAAAGAAGAGTGGTAGCATTATTCAAATTAACTCTAAATCTGGTAGAAAAGGTTCATTTAAAAACGGCGCTTATGCCGCAAGTAAGTTTGGTGGCGTAGGCTTAACACAAAGCCTTGCTCTTGAATTTGCTGAATCAGGCGTAAGAGTAAACTGTATTTGTCCTGGTAACCTTTTGAATTCACCTCTTTGGGTAAACAGCCTCTTTAAGCAATATGCTGCAAACCAAGGTATAACCGAAGAAGAAGTAAGAGCAAAATATATCAATCAAGTTCCTATGAAACGTTCTTGCGAATACAAGGATATAGAAGACGTTATGGTATTCCTTGCTTCCGATTATTCTGGTTATATGACTGGTCAGGCTATAAACGTAACGGGCGGACAACAAATGTAATTTTAAGGCTTATAAACGTCGTTATGCTGTGTCAAGTGTCGGTTTTGTTTGATTGTGTACAGACGTACACGCACGGCACAAAACCTAACTTTCCTTGCCTAACTCGTTTCTAAAGTCTTAAAATATTACACGCAACAAGTTGTGTAGATCTAGGTCAAGCGTTACGCTTGTTTCTAAAACATAAACATTACAGCAAACCTTTGAAACAAGGAGAATGATATGAATTTTAATTTAATGCATCCTGCAGAGCAGATAGTTCTTCTTATAAACAGAGTATATCAAAAAGGACTTACCACGACTTCTGGCGGAAACCTTTCTATACTCGACAGCGAGGGGAACATTTGGATAACACCGTCAGGGATTGATAAGGGTTCGTTAACACCTTCGGATATTTGCAAAATTCTTCCAGACGGAACGGTAATTGGCAAGCACAAACCATCAGTAGAACTTCCCTTTCATAAACTCGTTTACCAAACACGCCCAGACGTGTCTGCCGTTCTGCACGCACATCCACCGGCACTTGTAAGTTATTCGCTTATAAGACAAATTCCCGATACCAACATAATTCCCACGCCTCATCAAGTTTGTGGGCAGGTAGGTATTGCGCCTTATGAAGTTCCAGGTAGTGATGCTTTGGCTCAACGTATAGTTAAAGAGATAAAAAAGGGACTTAACGTTGTAATAATGGAAAACCACGGAGTAATAACCTGTGCGGACAATCTTTTCGAGGCTTTTAAGCGTTTTGAAACGCTTAACTTCGCAGCGTCTATCTCAATAACGGCATCTATTCTTGGCAAGCCAGAGGCTCTTACCAATGAGCAAATAGAACTCAACAGCAGAAAGGGGCTTACATCTTTGGGGGAATTTATTCCTACGAGTTACAGTTCAGACGAGAGAAGATTGAGAAAGGAAATGTGTACGCTTATTCATAGATCTTATGACCAAGGTCTTTTTACAAGTACGCAAGGCACTTTTTCAGTTAGGCTTAATGAAAACAGTTTTCTTATCACCCCTTATGGCGTAGATAGAAAATACATTGAACCCGAAGATATCGTAAGGATAGAGCACAATTGGAGAGAGGCGGGCAAACGCCCTAGTCGTTCTGTGGGCTTACACAAACTTATATACGACGAGCATCCTGAAATAAACGCAATAACCGTTGCTCATCCCAAACACTTAATGGCGTTTGGCGTAACGCATACGCCTATTGACAGTAGAACAATTCCCGAATCGTATATAGCAATGAGGGATATCGGCAGAGTGCCGTTCGGTACAAATATTGTAAACCCTGAAAAAATCTCTAAAATGATAAGCGAAAAATCGCCTGTTGTTCTCGTTGAAAACGACAGCGTTATAAGCACAGGGTCAACCCTTATCAACGCATTCGATAGGTTAGAGGTTGCCGAGTTTACTGCAAACACAATCATTCACGCAAAGATGATTGGCGATATCGTTATGATATCCGATAAAGAAGTGGAAGATATAAACAAAGCGTTTAACTTGAAATAATTAAACAGCCGATTTGTTGAATTATAATTAAAAACACGATATAGGAGAAAAAAATGAAAAACACAATTAAAGATTTAGTTGAAATTTCACATTACGCAGGTAACCGTGCCGATTACACGCAAGGTGGCGGTGGAAATACCTCGGTTAAAAATTCTGAAAACGGTATGATGCTTATTAAAGCGTCGGGATATCGTCTTGTTGATATCACAGAAAACACAGCTTTTGTTGCCGTTGATAGGAATAAAATTAAGGACTATTATGAAAGTGTTGATCTTTCGGTAGAAAAAGATTATGAAAAGGAAAGCGCAGAAGTTTCTAAAAATTCTGTAGTTGCCATTGCGGATATGCCCACTCTTCGCCCTAGCGTAGAGGTAGGTTTCCACGCAATATTGAAAAAATACGTAATTCATACTCACTCTGTTTACGCAAACATTATCACTTGTTCGCAAGAGGGTGAAGATATTGCTACAAAGTTATTTAAGGATAAAGATTTTGGTTTTATTTTCTTACCTTATATTAACCCTGGTTTTGAACTTACGCTTGCTATGATGAATAAAATTGATGCATACGTAAAAGAAAACGGCAAATATCCCGAGGTTATCTTTATGAAAAACCACGGTCTTGTAGTTACGGGCGATTATATTGACAGAGTAAAGGCAGTAAACACCGACGTTAACGAAACAATTAGAACGTACTTCGGATTAGAAGACAACTTTAGAAAGGTTAATCTTGTACCTACCGAAACGGGCTTTAAATCTCAAACGGCAATCGTAACCGACTTTGTAAAAGCAAACAAACTCGATAAAGCCGTGCTTGACCAAACACCTCTTTATCCCGACCAACTCGTTTACTTAAACAATATTTTGGCTCACTCGCCAAACACTATGGTCGTTGCTGACGGAACTGTTTACTACAATACAGATATTAAGCAGGCTACTACTTTAGAAGAAACACTCGCTGCATATCTCTTCGTTGTTACTTCTGTTAAGAATGCTAAACTTACCGTTTCTACAATGAACGAAAAAGAAGTTTATTTTATCAATAACTGGGAAGCAGAAAAATACCGCCGTTCGGTAAAATAATAAAATTAAAAAATTCTAAAGGCGTGGAGGCGTTTTGCCAACACGCCTTTGGGGAGTTTTAGACAGACAGTTTTGTGAAAAATTAAATTTATTCATTTCCTTATTTCATAAATGAATAATAAATGCAAATATACAATATTCTATTCAATATTTAGTAAAAATATTCATAAATAATTAATAAAATTTGAAAATTATTCAATAATTTGTTGACAAAAGAAATTTGAAAGATTATAATAAACAGGAAATTAGAAATTCCGTGGAGGATTGAAATGAAAAAAGAAGAAATTAAAAAAGTAGTTTTAGCATATTCAGGTGGTCTTGATACGTCAATTATCATTCCTTGGCTTAAAGAAAATTACAACAACTGCGAGGTAATTGCTGTTGCTGCAAACGTTGGTCAGGCAGACGAACTTGAGGGTTTGGAAGAAAAGGCTATAAAGACAGGGGCTAGCAAATGTTACGTTTTAGATTTAACAGACGATTACGTTGACAATTATATTATTCCTTGCGTTAAGGCAGGTGCGATTTATGAAGAATATCTTTTAGGAACTTCTCACGCACGTCCTTGCATTGCAAAAGCCCTTGCAGAAATTGCAATCAAAGAGGGTGCAGATGCAATTGCGCACGGCTGTACGGGAAAAGGAAATGACCAGGTTCGTTTTGAACTTACGTTTAAGCATTTTGTTCCCGATATGAAAATTATTGCTCCGTGGCGTGAATGGGATATCAAATCTCGTGAGGAAGAAATTGATTATGCAGAGGCTCATAACGTTCCTTTAAAGATTAATAGAGAAACCAACTATTCTAAAGATAAAAACTTGTGGCACTTATCACACGAAGGTTTAGACCTAGAAGATACGGGTAATGAGCCTACTTATGAAAAGAAAGGATTTTTGGAAATGGGTGTTTCCCCCATTGATGCACCTGACAAACCCACTTACGTTGAGATAGAATTTGAACAGGGTAAACCGGTAGCTCTTAACGGTAAAAAGATGAGTGCAAAAGAGATTATTTTGGAACTCAACGTATTAGGCGGAGCAAACGGAATAGGAATTTTAGATATAGTAGAAAACCGTCTTGTAGGAATGAAGTGCCGTGGCGTATATGAAACTCCCGGTGGTGCAATTCTTTACAAAGCACACAGCGTGCTTGAAACGTTGTGTTTAGATAAAATAACAATGCACGAAAAGCAGAAACTTGCAGTTACGTTTGGTGAACTTGTTTACAACGGACAATGGTTCACTCCTTTACGTGAAGCGCTTTCAGCATTTGTTGATAAAACGCAGGAAACTGTTACCGGTAAGGTACGTTTGAAACTTTATAAGGGCAATATGATTAACGCAGGCGTATGGAGTCCTAACTCACTTTACAGCGAAGAAATTGCAACGTTCGGCGAAAGTGATTATAATCAAAAGGACGCTGATGGCTTTATCAATCTTTTCGGCTTACCAATTAAGGTGGCTGCAATGGTTAATAAAGACAAAAAATAGGCGAAAATATTGTTCGTCCTGCACGGATTTTCCTTGCAGGACACTTTTCATTTTTATAAACGGAGTAAATTATGGCAAAAATGTGGGCAGGACGCACAGACGGCGTTACGGATAAACTTGCAGACGATTTTAATTCTTCAATAAAGGTCGATAGCAGAATGTATAAACAAGACATTCTTGGCAGTATGGCGCACGCAAGTATGCTCGGTTACAAAAATATAATTACCACAGAGGAAGCGGACAAGTTAATAGAGGGGTTAGAAGAAATTTTATCCGATATTGAAAGCGGAAAACTTGCTATTGATTATTCTTGCGAAGATATTCATATGTTTGTTGAGCAAGTTCTAACCTCAAGGATAGGTGATTTGGGTAAAAAATTACACACGGCAAGAAGTCGTAACGACCAGGTCGCTTTAGATACGAGAATGTACTTAAGAGATCGCACGGATGCCATTATAAAAAAGATTGCATCTCTAATTAGTGCCGTTACTTTTAAGGCAGAAGAACATAAATGTTCAATAATGCCAGGATACACCCACTTACAACGTGCGCAACCTATTACAATGGGTCATCATCTTATGGCGTATTCGATGATGTTTCTCCGTGATATAGACAGATTTTGCGATTTAAAAAAGAGAATAAACGTTAGCCCTATCGGGTGTTGTGCTTTGGCTGGTACAACCTATGATACGGACAGAAGATACGAGGCGGAAAAGTTAGGCTTTAATGATATCTCACTAAATAGTATCGACGGTGTTTCAGATAGGGATTTCTGTGTGGAATTTTTGAGCGCTTGCTCAATTTTAATGATGCATTTATCTCGCTTATCTGAAGAAATAATACTTTGGTCAAGTTGGGAATTTAAATTTGTAGAACTTTCAGATGCATATACTACGGGTTCATCTATTATGCCTCAAAAGAAAAACTCCGATATGGCAGAATTGGTTCGTGGTAAAACAGGCAGAGTTTATGGTCATCTTATGGGCATTTTAACAATGCTTAAAGGTTTACCTTTAGCGTACAACAAGGATATGCAAGAGGACAAAGAGGGCGTGTTCGACGCAGCAGATACTCTAGATATGTGTTTAGACGTTTTTGCGCCAATGGTAGCAACTATGAAGGTTATTCCTGAAAATATGCTTTTAGCAGCGCAAAAAGGTTTTATAAATGCAACAGACCTTGCAGATTACCTCGTTAAAAAAGGCTTGCCGTTTAGAAGCGCATATAAGATTTGTGGGCAGATTGTTGGTGATTGTATAAAAAAAGGAAAGGTTTTAGAAACTTTAACCATAGAAGAATATAAAGAATATAATCAATTGTTTGACGAGGATTTATACGAGCAAATAAGCCTAAAAACTTGTGTAAACAAACGTATATCCGAGGGAGGAACTTCTCCCGCCTCGGTAGAAAAACAAATAGAATACGTAAAAGGAAAAATTGAAAATGTATAAAATTTTTATTGACGGAAGCGCAGGAACTACGGGCTTAAAAATTGTAGAAAGACTTTCAGAGAGAAAAGATTTATCTTTAATAATTTTGCCAGAAGATAAAAGAAAAGACCTTTATGCAAGAAAAGAGGCTATAAATTCTTGTGACGTTGCGTTTTTATGCTTACCAGACGATGCAGCAAAAGAAGCGGTAGGCTTGATAGAAAACGATAAAGTAAAGGTAATAGATACATCAACAGCGCACAGAGTAAATCCTAATTGGGCATACGGTTTTGCTGAACTTAAAGGTCAAAGAGAAATTATAGAAAAATCTTCTAGAATAGCAAACCCGGGTTGTCATGCAAGTGGATTTATCTCGCTAATTTTTCCTTTGATAAAGGAAGGACTTTTAAGTAAAGATGCATATCTATCTTGTTTTTCATTGACGGGTTATACGGGCGGTGGAAAGAAAATGATAGCCGAATACGAGAGTGCAGAAAAACCTCTTTTATATAATGCGCCTCGTCAATACGGATTATCGCAAACACACAAGCATTTGCCCGAAATAAAAGAAGTATGCGGATTAGAAAACTTACCTATTTTCTGCCCGATAGTATCTGATTTTGATAGAGGAATGGAAGTAACTGTTCCACTATTTAAAAAGGATATAAAGGGGAATATAAGCGACGTAAAAGATATATTAAAATCTTATTATAATGGTAAGATTGTAAAGTATAAAGACAGCGCAGACGAAAATGGATTTTTATCCTCGAACAGTATGAGAGGGCGTGATGATATGGAAATATCCGTTTTCGGCAATGAGGAAAGAATATTGCTTGTTTCAAGGTTTGATAACCTTGGCAAAGGCGCATCAGGTGCAGCAATACAGAATATGAACATTTTATTAGGCGAAGAAGAAACACTTGGATTAACGATAGGAGAATAAGAGATGAAAATAATAGAAGGCGGTGTATGCGCAGCAAAAGGATTTAAGGCAAACGGAGTTCATTGTGGAATAAGAAAAAACCGCACAAAAAGAGATTTGGCGTTAATTTATAGCCAAGTTCCTGCAACGGCGGCGGCAGTTTATACAACAAACCTTGTTAAAGGCGCGCCACTTATCGTAACTAAAAAACACCTTGAAAACGGGGTAGCGCAAGCGGTTATCTGCAATAGCGGTAACGCTAACACTTGCAACGCTAACGGCGTAGAAATTGCCGAAAAAATGAGCGAACTTTTAGCAAACGAACTTAATATTAACAAAGAGGACGTTGTGGTAGCATCAACAGGTGTAATCGGTCAACCACTTAATTTAAAAGTAATTGAAAACGGAATACCTTCGCTTGCAGAAGGTCTTTCAGAAACGAACGGACATTACGCAGCAGAAGCAATTATGACAACCGATTTGGCTGTTAAAGAGATTGCCGTTGAGTTTGAAATAGGCGGAAAGGTTTGCCGTATGGGCGGTATTGCAAAGGGAAGCGGAATGATTCACCCTAATATGGCAACAATGCTTGTATTTATAACAACGGACGTTAAAATTTCCGCACAAATGCTTTCAAAGGCATTAAAGAGCGATATACAAAACACCTTTAATATGATAAGTATTGACGGAGATACTTCAACAAACGATATGGTAACCGTGCTTGCAAACGGATGCGCAGAAAATAAAGAGATAACCGAAGAGAACGAGGATTTTGCTGTTTTTATGAAAGCGCTTAACACGGTTAACGTTAGCCTTTGCAGAATGATAGCAGGCGATGGCGAAGGCGCAACAAAACTTTTAGAGTGTTCAGTTACAGGCGCAAAAACGCTTGAAATTGCAAAAACGGTTGCAAAAAGCGTAATTTGTTCAAGTCTAACAAAAGCCGCAATGTTCGGTGCAGACGCTAACTGGGGACGTGTGCTTTGCGCAATAGGTTATTCGGGCGCAAACGTAGATGTAAATAAAATAGACGTTGCGTTTAACTCTGCAAAAGGAACGATAGCGGTTTGTGAAAACGGAAGTGGAGTAGAGTTTTCCGAAGAAAAGGCTAAAGAAATTCTTTTAGAAAAGGAAATAACCATTTTAGTAGCATTAAACGACGGCGAATACGCCTCAAAGGCTTGGGGTTGCGACCTTACTTACGATTACGTAAAAATCAATGGCGATTACCGCACCTAATAAGGAGATAATATGGATAAACAATTTTCAAATTCTCAAAGGGCAGAAGTGCTTACGCAAGCGCTACCATATATAAGAGAATATAACGGAAAAATAGTAGTAGTAAAATACGGCGGAAACGCAATGATAAACCAAACCCTCAAAGAGCAGGTTATGGAAGATATGGTTCTTTTACACCTTACAGGGGTAAAGGTTGTGCTTGTTCACGGTGGCGGTCCGGAAATAAGCGAAATGATGAATAAACTCGGCAAAAAGTCGGAGTTCGTTGACGGATTAAGGGTAACCGATAAAGAAACGGTAGATATCGTGCAAATGGTTTTAGCAGGTAAAATCAATAAATCGCTTGTAAACTACATAGAAATGACAGGCGGAAAGGCTATGGGTATATCTGGAATGGACGGTCATCTTATAGAGGCTAAAATGAAAGATGAAAGATTAGGCTACGTTGGTGAAATTACTAACGTTAATATCCAGCCTGTAAAAGATTTGCTCGCCAACGATTATATACCCGTAATATCCACAGTAGGTTGCGACACGGAGGGTAACGTGTATAACATAAACGCAGATACGGCGGCGGCATATATAGCAGGCGCACTCGGTGCGGAAAGACTTATAATGATGACCGATATAGACGGTATATTAAAAGATAAAGACGATCCGACAACTTTAATTCCGCAAATGACCATTAAAGAGGCTAGAACGCTCTTTAAGGAGGGAGTAATATCAGGCGGAATGATTCCTAAAGTGGAATGTTGTATAGAGGCAATCAACCGTGGCGTAAAGAAAGTAATAATTATGGACGGCAGAGTTTCGCACTCTATACTAATGGAATTATTTACAGACGAGGGCGCAGGCACAATGGTGCTCGGTGACGAAGATGAATAATATTGAAAATGATAAACTTTTTGTAGCGAATACATACGCACGCTTTCCGATAGAAATAGAGAGAGGCAAAGGCTCGTATCTATATTCGGCGGATGGTAAAGAATACGTAGATATGGGGTCGGGAATAGGCGTTACAGCCTTTGGCAATGCTGATGATGAATGGAGAAAAGCAGTAACCGAGCAAGTAAATAAACTTGTGCATACGTCAAACTTATACTATACCGAGCCGTGCGCAAAATTAGCAAAAATGCTCTGCGAAAGAACAGGAATGAAAAAGGTATTTTTCGGCAATTCTGGAGCGGAGGCGAACGAATGCGCTATTAAGGTTGCAAGAAGATACGGTGAACTTAAAAAGGGCAAAGATTGCTATACGATAATAACCTTAAAAAACAGTTTTCACGGTAGGACAATAACAACGCTTTCTGCAACAGGACAGGATAAATTTCACGAACTATTTAACCCCTTAACAGAGGGATTTGTTCACGCTACGGCAAACGATCTAGAAAGTGTGAAAACGCTTGTAAAAGAAAACAGCGTGTGTGCAATATTTATCGAATGTGTGCAGGGAGAGGGCGGAGTAATTGCCCTTAATGATGAATTTGTTAAAGGTATAAACGATATCTGCAAAAAAGAAGATATTCTTTTAATGATAGACGAGGTACAAACAGGTAACGGCAGAACAGGTAAACTTTATGCGTATATGAATTACGGCATCTCGCCCGACGTTGTAACAACGGCAAAAGGTCTTGGCGGTGGGTTACCAATCGGATGTTGTATGATGAACGAAAAAACGCAAACGGTGTTGTCTTTCGGAGATCATGGTTCAACCTTTGGCGGTAATCCCGTGTGTTCGGCAGGCGCATTAAACGTTTTATCTAGAATAGATGAAAAATTGCTTGGCGAAGTTAGAGAAAAAAGCAAATATATATTTGAAAGTTTAAGTGGCGCAAAAGGTATTGAGAGCGTTAGCGGAATGGGACTTATGGTAGGAATTAAAACCATTCGCCCTGTAAAGGAAGTGCTTAACGAATGTATAGAAAAGGGAGTGCTGTGCTTAACTGCTAAAGATAAATTGAGGTTATTGCCTGCGCTAAATATTCCAAAAGAAGCGCTTGAAAAAGCAGTAAAAGTAATCAAAGAGGCTTGCGCAAAAATATAAGGAGATAAAAATGAATTTACAAGGTAGAAGTTTTTTAAAATTATTAGACTTTACACCCGAAGAAATCAATTATTTGATAAATCTTGCATCGGAACTAAAAGAAAAAAAGAAAATGGGTATTCCCCACAGATATTGCGAGGGAAAAAATATTGCGCTCATCTTTGAAAAGACTAGCACACGTACTCGTTGTGCGTTTGAGGTCGCAGGCGCAGACTTGGGAATGCACCCAGTATATTTAGACCCAAAAGGTTCGCAGATAGGCAAAAAAGAAAGTATTGCAGATACTGCAAGAGTGCTTGGCAGAATGTTTGACGGTATAGAATACCGTGGTTTCGGTCAAGAAATAGTTGAGGATTTGGCAAAATATGCGGGTGTTCCCGTATGGAACGGCTTGACTAACGAATTTCACCCTACTCAAATTTTAGCAGACTTTTTAACGATAAAAGAACACTTTGGCGAACTTAAAGGTAAAAAGTTGGTGTATATGGGCGACGCTAGATATAATATGGGCAATTCGCTTATGGTGGGTTCTGCAAAAATGGGTATGCATTTTGTTGCTTGCGCTCCAAAAGAATATTTCCCAAATAAATCTTTAATTGAAGAATGTCAAAAAATAGCCCAACAAACGGGCGCAGTATTAGAGTTTATTACCGACCCAATGATAGCCACAAAAGGCGCACACGTTATTTATACAGACGTTTGGGTTTCTATGGGCGAACCTGAAGAGGTTTGGAAAGAACGTATAGATGCGCTCCTACCGTATCAAGTAAACAAAAAAATTATGGATAACGCAGGGGAACAATGTAAGTTTATGCATTGTTTGCCCGCTTTCCACGACCTAAATACTATTACAGGTAAAGAAATTTATCAAAAATTTGGTTTAACTGCTATGGAAGTTACAGACGAGGTTTTTGAAAGTGAAAAATCCATCGTCTTTGACGAGGCGGAAAACCGTATGCATACCATAAAAGCGGTAATGTACGCAACTTTATAAAAAAATATTTAAAAATAAGGACCGATTACGTTTGGCGTATCGGTCCTTTTTATATGCCCTTTTTATGCTCTAATATTCTTTTACTTTTAAATATTGTTGACAATTTTTACTATATGTGCTATTATTTTTTTGCCAAACTAATTAAATATGGATTAAATAGGGCAACTTTTTTATTTTAAAAGGAAGTTGGCTTTGTTTTCGTATCATGTTATTGAATTTGACAAAATGCAAATTCTGCTTAACATGGTATGTAGCATTGTCCTATTCCATTTGAGATTAGTTTGGCGACGAAAGGAATTTGCGTTTTTATGCGCTGATTTCTATCGGCGCATTTTTTGTTTTTAAATAATTTTATCGGAGGTTTTTTATGAAAAACAAAATAGTAAAACTATTAACTTTCGGACTAGTTTTGTGTAGCGTTCTTTGCTTTGCTGTTGGTTGTGGGGGAACAAAACCACCTCACGAACACAATTTTAATCAGAAAGTGACAAGGGAAACGTTTTTAAAAAAAGAGGCAACTTGTACCACAAAAGCAGAATATTATTATTCTTGCACTTGCGGAGAAAAGGGCGAAAACACCTTTGAAAATGGCGAGGCATTAGGTCATAATTA
>JAZORG010000022.1:0-3447 GCA_045656465.1 Christensenellaceae bacterium | reverse complement strand
TCGGGAGCGGTGGTAACAAAAAGTTTTGGAGACAACGTTTTGATAGGCGGTGTCCCGGCAAGGATAATCAAGGAACTTTAACAGGTGAATAAAATGAAAAAATTTATAATGTACGGCGCAGGGAACATTGGGCGTGGTTTTATCGGTCAGTTATTCTCGCTCAGCGGATATTCTGTAGGTTTTGTTGATATAAACAAAGAAGTAATTGCAAGGCTAAATCAAGATAAGGAATATCCTGTTGATGTTGTAAGTAACGACGGGCTCGAAGAAATAATGGTAAAGAACGCATACGGAATTGACGGAACGGATATCGAACTTGTTTCTGATGAGATTGCGTCTGCAGAAATTATGGCAACTGCAATCGGCGTAAACGTCTTAAAATTTATTGCAAAACCCATTGCGTTAGGATTAAAGAAACGTTTTGAAAAGAACGCAAAACCCTTTAACATCATTATCTGTGAAAACTTAATAGGTGCAGATGAGTTCTTAAAAGGTTTAATTAAAGAGCAAATTCCCGAATATGCAGACAGAGTAGAAAAGGAAATAGGCTTTGTAGAGGCAAGCATAGGCAGAATGGTTCCCGTTATGACTGAAGAGAAAAAACAAGGCAATCCGTTGCGTGTTTACGTTGAGCCATACAACATTCTTCCCGTAGATAAGGCGGCTTTCAAGGGTGAAATTCCTTCTGACGTACAAAATCTTTACCCCTATGAACCGTTTAATATGTTTATACAACGCAAGTTGTTTATGCACAATATGAGCCACGCAACGTGCGCATATCTCGGATATTTGAGAAATTACGAATACATTTACGAAGCAGTTGCAGATTTTGACATAAAATACGTAGCATATAAGGCGCTTACACAATCTTCTTTAGCAGTAGCAAAAGAGAACGGTGTAGATATTGAACAGCTTATAATGCACGCAGAAAATCTTTTATACCGTTTTACAAACAAAGCGCTTGCCGACACGGTAGAAAGAGTAGGTAAAGACACGATTAGAAAACTTTCTGCAAACGATAGGCTTATCGGCGCATTAAATCTTGCCGAAAAGCACGGTGTTGGCTGTGAATTTATCTGTTTAGGTGTTGCGGCTGCAATGGCGTTTGACCCACAAGCAGACGAAAGAAGTATAGAGGTTGCAAACTATGCAAATCAGTTCGGTGCAAAAGCAACGCTTGAAAAATATTGTCAATATACAGGCAAGAAAGCAGATTTAATTGAAACCCTTTACAATATGATTAAAAAAGGTAAACAAATCTCTGCGCTTGTCAAAGTTTGTGAAACCACAGCAGGTAAGGAAATAAGGGTATAATATGGAAAGAAAAGGAATAGCATTTGCAGGTAATATTCTAACCGATAACGTAAAAATAGTAGGCGCATATCCAGAAAAGGGTATGCTTGCGACCATCACAGAAGAAAGTCTTGCGGTCGGCGGAT
Source organism: Christensenellaceae bacterium (assembly GCA_045656465.1). Taxonomy (GTDB): domain Bacteria; phylum Bacillota; class Clostridia; order Christensenellales; family Borkfalkiaceae; genus UBA1259. Next base: position 2,008 of record JAZORG010000022.1, on the reverse strand, counting down.
GTGTGCCAAACACGGCTATAGACGTAAAAAAGGTTGACCCCCAAATGGAAATAACCGTTTACGGTAGGGTTGGCGATGATGACAAGGGAAGATATGCTGTTAGCGTAATGGAGAGCGTCGGTATTGATTGCTCGGGCGTAATTGTTTCAAAGACGCAACCTACAAGTTATTCAGACGTAATAACCGTATCGGGAACAGGGGAAAGAACTTTTTTTCACAACAGAGGTGCAAACAAAGAGTTTTCTCCAAAAGACGTTGATTTAAGCAAAGTAAATGCTAAAATGCTTCACGCAGGATATATTATGCTTTTAGATTCGTTTGATAAACTTGAAAATCAAACGACCCCTATGGCTGAATTTTTGAAAGAGGCGCAAGAAAAAGGTATAAAAACATCCATTGATTTGGTTAGTGAAACTAGTGGAAGTTTTCATAAAATAGCAACGGCAGCCCTTCCTTATTGCGATTATGTTATTATAAACGAAATAGAGGCAGGAAACATTGTAGGTCAGACCGTTAGGGATGAAAATGATAACCTAATAGATGAAAACGTTCTTCTTTCAATGGAAAAACTTATGTCTTACGGCGTTAAAGAAAAGGTTATAATCCATTGTCCTGAAAAGGCATTCTGTCTTGATAAAAGCGGAAAGAAAACGATAGTATTATCGCATAAACTTCCCAAAGGCTTTATAAAAGGTAGCGTGGGTGCGGGTGATGCATTCTGTGCAGGTAGTCTATACGCAATATATCAAGGTTATACAGACGAGGAAATTTTAAGGTTTGGTAACCTTGTAGCAATTAGTTGTTTAACAGCACCTGATTCCATAAGTGGTGTTTGTCATAAAGATAATCTTGAAAAGATTTTACCTTAAATAAAAAAGACGTATCAAAAAAGATACGTCTTTTTTAAAAAACATCTTGCAAAAATAAGTAAAATATAGTATTATATATAAAAAGGTGTATTGATCTTATAGGTATAAAAAACAAAAAAGGAGATAACTATGAGGAGAAAAATTTTAACTTTATTGGCATGTGTTATGGTGCTGGCATTTGGGCTTACGGCATTCGGTTGTGTTGGCGATAATAATAAAGAAGCAAGCGCACAAAGTGTTGTAAGTTTAGATATTAACCCATCCATAGAACTAACTCTTGATGGAAAAAACAAGGTTATAGGCGCATACGGTGCTAACGAAGACGGTCAAGTTCTTCTATATGGCGAAGATAGTGTAATAGGCTTAAGCATAGAAGATGCAGTAGCAAAAATAACAGATCTTGCAGTCGATTATGGTTTTATCAGCGAAGATAATAAAGTAATCGGAACGAGCGTATTTGCTAAAGACGATTCAATTGTTTCGGCATTGCTTGAAAAAATTAATTCAAAAGTAACGGCAACTGCAAATGATGCAGGCGTTACGGTTACAACATCGGGAGAAGAGGCTTGGTCAGTTTTACGTAAGTATAACGATTTTAAGACTAAAAATCCCAGTATTGCAAAGGATTTAACAATAGAAAAGTATAAATTAGCAGTTTCTGCGAGTGAAACGGGCGAAATTACCATTGAGGCTGCTGTTAAACTCAATAAAGACCAACTTATTGACAAAATTAATTCTTCACGTAAAGAAGTAAAAGATTACGCAACAAAACAGTACGAAAAAGCAAAAAAAGAAGCAGAAAAAGCCTACAAGAAAGCATATGATACAGCTCTTATTAAAATATACGCTAATAAGGATACTACAAACGGAGAATTATACAGCACGGCAAAAAATGATTCTATACAAATTAACGACGCTGCAGATTTGATAGAAACTGCACAAGAATTAGGTTCAAACGTAGGCGGGTATGATTTGACGGATTTTGCAGTTCCGCTTGCAAGTAAGTTTGAAATAAATGCAGAGCAGTTTAAGAATAGCGACGGAATAATAACGCTTGAAAGTATTTACGATAAGATAGACGTATTGTACAAAAACGGCAAAATAGATAAGGTTACACTCACAATTGTTGAGTATGTTAT
>JAZORG010000021.1:0-4867 GCA_045656465.1 Christensenellaceae bacterium | reverse complement strand
TGCTTTTTCTTCGTTAATCTGTTGCATTGCCTTAACACCGCCGAGGTTTTTAAGCCACCTAAATACTAGCATACTCATATAGATAGGGAAGCACGGAGGCGTGTTATACAAACTGTCGTTTTTATCTTGAATTGCATAGTTGAGCATAATAGGACAAATGGGAGAAGCGTTGCCGAGTAAGTCCTTTCTAACGATAACTATTGTTAAACCTGCAGGAGCGATATTTTTCTGTGCGCCTGCATAGATTAGCCCAAACTTTGTAACGTCAACAACTTCACTTAAAATGCAAGAACTCATATCGGTTACAAGAGTTGCATCCGTTTTGGGAAGTTCTGTATATCTCGTTCCGTAAATTGTGTTGTTATACGTTGTATGAACGTAGTCGATACCGTCACGGAATTTAATATCTTTCATGTCGGGGATATAAGTAAAGCTTGCTTCTTTAGAAGATGCAGCGATAGCCATATCGCCGTACTTTGTACCTTCTTCGTATGCCTTTGTAGCAAAGTTACCTGTTAAAATATAATCGGCTTTGCCGTTCTTTAATAGGTTAAGTGGAACAGCGGCAAACTGTTGGGTTGCGCCACCTTGAACAAAAAGAACTGAATAATTGTCGGGGATATTCATTAGTTCACGGAGCAATGCATTAGCCTCGTCGTTAACAGCCATAAATGGCTTGCCACGATGGCTCATTTCAATAATGCTCATTCCCGTTCCTTGATAATCAAGTAATTCTTTTTGTGCTTGTTCAAGCACGGGTAGGGGAAGGGTTGATGGACCTGCCGCAAAGTTAAATACTCTCATAGTTAATCTCCTTAAAGATAATTTACATATTTAGTAATTACACATTTAGTAACTTTAGTTTAAGCATAAATAACTCAAACAACTTAAAGTTCGTTAAAGCATATATAGTTAAACACTCTAAAATACACCATTATAATGCTTATTGACAATTATACTCTTCAAATAAAAAATTTTCAAGTGTTTTTACCCCAAAAACGACAAAATCTTTACTGCTGTTTTTAAATACTGTTTACTTTTAGTAAAAAAAAGTGTATAATACAATTGAAAAAATGTAATTTATTCGTATTTGAGGAGAGATATAGATTGAAAGGCAAAAATAAAATTGCAAAAGATAACGTAAACTTAAATAATAAAGCAAACGGAAAGGTAAAGACAGAAAAAGTTCAGCAAAAGAAAAACGCAAAATCACAAGCCGTAAGTAAGCCTGTTAAAGCCCAAAAAAATTTTTTAGATAAAGAGGTGAAAAAAACTCTTAAAGTTAGGTTTTTAGGTGGTGTCGGGGAAATCGGTAAGAATATGACTGCGTTAGAGTTTGGCAAAGACATAATTGTAATAGACGCAGGGATTACTTTCCCAGGGGACAATATGCCGGGCGTGGATTTAGTTATTCCAGACGTAACCTATTTAGAACAAAATAAAGCGCATATTCGGGGTATTGTTATAACTCACGGACACGAGGACCATATAGGCAGTCTGCCGTATATTATGAAAGATATAAACGTGCCTGTGTTCGGTACTAAATTAACGTTAACCCTCATTGAAAATAAGTTGAAAGAACACAAGTTGAACGACGTAAGTTTAAACTGTATTAAACCGGGTAGCGTTATAAAACTCGGTTGTTTTTCGATAGAGTTTATTAACGTTAACCATTCCATAGCGGGGGCGGTGGGCTTATCCATTACAACGCCCGTGGGCGTAGTTTTCCATTCGGGAGATTTTAAGATAGACTTTACGCCTGTTGGCGGAGAAACTATGGATTTATCTAGAATATCCGAGATAGGTAAAAAAGGCGTTTTATTACTTATGGCAGATTCTACCAACATAGAAATTGAGGGAACTACTATGAGCGAAAGCGTCGTTAAAGAAACTCTCGACCACGTGTTTGCCGATAATCTTAAAAAAAGACTTATAATCGCAACGTTTGCATCCAACGTGCATAGACTTCAGCAAATTTTAGACCTTGCCGAAAAATATAAACGTAAGGTTGCTTTTTCGGGAAGAAGTATGATAAATATTGCAGAGGCAGCCTCGAAAATTGGCGAACTTAAAATCCCCGATTCTCTTATCATTGACGTTGAAAAAACAAAGAGTTATAAAGACGAACAAATCGTTATCGTTTCTACGGGAACACAGGGAGAACCTATGAGCGCTCTTACTCGAATGGCTAGCGGTGAATTCAATAAGGTAGTAATAGGCAAAAACGACACGGTTGTAATTAGCGCATCTGTAATTCCCGGCAACGAAAAAATGATTTATGGGGTAATAAATAACCTTTATAAACTAGGCGCAGAAGTTATTTACGAATCACTAGAACCTATTCACGTTTCGGGGCATGCTTGTAGAGGTGAGTTAAGAGTTCTGCATTCGCTTATTAAACCTAAATTTTTCATTCCAGTTCACGGTGAATATCGCCACTTAAAAAAGCACGCATTACTTGCTGAAAGTATGGATATGCCCGAAAGCAATATTGCAATTGCTCAAATAGGCGACACGGTAGAATTAACCAACAGAACAATGAAATTTGGCGAAAAATTCCAAGCGGGTTCACGCTTTGTTGACGGCGTGGGAATTGATGGAACGGACAGTTTTGTTTTAAGGGACAGAATACACTTATCAGAGGACGGTTTAGTAGTTGTCGTTGCAGGGGTTGACGAGTTTTCCGCAACCCTTACTTCGCTTGAAATAGTGGGGAGAGGGCTTGTGTTTAGCGAGGCTATGATTGCAGAGGCGAAAGCCAACGTAACAAACACTCTAAAGCAAATTGATTTGCGCTCGGTTAGTGATGAAACTGAACTTTCAAATATAATACGTCGCAGTATTAAAAATTATATTTTTAAGGCAACAAAGAAAAATCCTATGATTTTGCCAGTTGTTATGGTGGTGTAAATTGCAACGTGTAATACAAATGAGAAGTAAAGCAAAGGCTGATAACGAACCTATTTTAAGGGATAAATCGTTTGAACTACTTCTTGACATAGTTAATAAAAAACAGCCAAAAAAAATTCTTGAGATAGGCGTAAACGTTGGCCTTTCAGGTATAGCGATGCTTTTAACTTGCGAAAGCGCACAACTAACAGGGATAGAGATTGACGAGGAAAAAATCGCTATAGCAAAGGGGAATTATCTAGAGTTTGGAGTGGAGAAAAGAGCAAAAATTTTTCAAGGAGATGCCTCCGAGATTATTCCCGTGTTAACAGGTGAATACGATTTTATTTTTTTGGATGGGCCTAAAGGGCATTATTACGAATATTTACCGCATCTTTTATCCGTATTAAAAGTCGGTGGAATTTTATTTGCCGATAACGTGTTGTTTAGAGGATACGTCGATGGAAGTGTTAAGACGCCCCACCGATATGCAACCACCAAGCATAGTATGGAAAATTATCTTAATGCAATAACTAATGATAAAAAACTAAAAACGACTTTGCACCGTTTTGAAGACGGCGTAAGCGTAACGGAAAAACTTTATGAATAAATTTGAATTGTTGTCGCCTGCAGGCGATATGAAAAAACTAAAAACAGCGCTATATTTTGGCGCAGATGCCGTTTATGTTGGCGGGAAGAACTTTTCACTCCGTGCACTTGCCGGTAATTTTACAGATGAAGAACTAAAAGAGGCTGTTGAATATACCCACAAACTGAATAAAAAAATATACGTTACCGTTAATATATTTGCAAGAAATAATGACTTTAAGACTGCAGGTAACTACTTTGAATTTTTAGAAAAAATAGGTGTTGATGGGGCAATAGTATCCGATTTAGGACTTATAATGCTAGCAAAAGAATGTGCGCCACAGTTAAATGTTATTCTTTCTACTCAAGCGAACACGTTAAATTACAAATCGGTTGAATTTTATAAAAATCTCGGAATAAAAAGGGTGATACTCGCAAGAGAACTCAATAAAGACGAGATAAAAGAAATTCACGAAAAGGTTAGCGACGTTGAGATTGAAACGTTCGTTCATGGTGCAATGTGTATATCGTATAGCGGAAGATGTTTGTTGTCCGATTATAGAACGGGGCGTAGTAGTAACCGTGGAGCGTGCGTACAAGCTTGTAGGTGGAATTATGAGATTCGTGAAAAAGATTCCGAGGGCGGTTTTATGCAAATGGAAGAAGACGAACACGGAACTTACATAATGAATAGTAAAGACCTAAATCTTCTAGACTATTTTAGGGAGTTTGAAGAGTCGGGAATATGCTCTTTGAAAATTGAGGGCAGAATGAAAAGCGAGTATTATTTAGCGACTGTGGTAAACGCATACCGCAGAGCGATAGACGCTTATTATAATGAGGGAGAAAGTTATAAAGATAATCCTCTCTACCAACAAGAACTTAAAAAGACTGCTCATAGAGAGTTTACTACAGCGTATTTTTTAGGCGAAAACGACAGGACGGTAAATTATGATGACAGTCAAAGCAAGGGAACTCATAAATTTATCGCAGTTGTAACAGAAGATTGTAATGGCGAATATGCAATGGTGGAAATGCGTAATCGCTTTAAGCTAGGCGATGAATTAGAAGTGCTTTCACCGAGCGATACTTTTAATAAAAAATTAAAAGTTACCAAAATGCAAACAGAGAACGGCGTGGATTTAGAAGACGCAAAACTTGTTCAACAAAAAATTAAGTTATATACCGATGTTATGTTAAAAGCGGGCGATATACTCCGTATGCAAACTGAATAAAATACTTAAGATTTTAAAATTATCGTAAGATTGTGCTAAAAACACCATAAAATTGGAAGATTGTCTATCGACTTATTAAAAAAATATGTTATAATATTTATAACATAATGTAAAAAAGGAGATAGATATGGAAGTAGGGTTAAATCTTTTTTCAA
>JAZORG010000020.1:0-5795 GCA_045656465.1 Christensenellaceae bacterium | reverse complement strand
TCTTCGATATTTGCAACCGCAAAATAATTAGCTCCTAACTTTTCAAATTCATTAGCCATCTCTACCGCAGAATGACCATAGGCATTTGCTTTGATAACACAACAAATTTTAGTGTTTGAATTTAAGTGGTTTTTTATAATTTGATAATTATAGTCAATGGCATCTAAATTAATATCAGCCCAAACCCTATCAGTCATGAAATTATTCATTCTTTTCTTTAACCCCTAAACTAAATTTCTTACAATTAATTTGCTAAGACGATTAATGTTCCCATCGCCCACAAAACTGTTGTGCGGTGTTAATATTACGTTTTCCTTTTCCCATAACGGACTTAATTGTGATAACGGTTCTTCTTCAAACACGTCTAAAACTGCACCTAATAACTTTTGCTCTAATGCTTTTAAAAGCGCTTTCTCTTCTACAATAGAGCCGCGAGCTATATTTACCAAAACGCTACCTTTTTTCATTACTGTAAAACGATTTTCATCAATAAGATGATATGTTTCTTTTGATAATGGCAAAGTAAGAACTACTATATCTGATTTAGACAAACATTCTTCTATTTGTGATAGTGGAAAAATTTTTTCGTAATTTATATCTTCTCTTGGATACAAGTCCACTCCTATTACTTTGCAACCAAATGCACTAAATCTTTTAGCACACTCTGTGCCTACACTACCGCACCCAACTACACAAACTGTTTTGGCATACAATTCTAAAACCCCTCGATGTTTTTCCCAAGTTTTAGATAATTGTTTTTCATAAAAGAATCTAGACTGTTTATATAGCTGCAACACACCGCTTAACGCAAATTCTGCCATAGGTATGCTGTACACACCACGCGCATTATGAATTTCTATTCCATGCGTATTTACATAATCCATAGGCACTCGGTCAAAGCCAGCGCTTGTTAATTGAATATACTTTAGAGCCTTGAACTTTTCTATGTTGTGGTATAAAAACAAACCATTACAAATGATACCTTCGATAGATTCAGCAACACAAGGTAATTCATCATTTTCTTGTTGCATAAAAATTACGTCGTGACCTAAATTACGAATTTTATTAAGTTGTTCATTTCCGCAATTATATGCGCCTGTAACGAGTATTTTCATTGTTATATACTTTCGCAAATCTCTTTTACAATTTTATTAATCTTTTCTTTATTTAGCATCAAATCATACTGACCACTTACACATTGCCTTTCAAGTTCTCTGATTTTTTTAAGGTCTGTATTAAAGATTTCTTTAATCGTTTCTATATTACCTATTTTTTCAACATTACAAAAGCTTCTAGATAAAATAGCACAAGTTGAAGAAAGTCTGTAATGTTCTTTTATAACATACTCAGACGGCAACATACCTTTACCAAGAGCTGCGATACCACCAAAGCCATATGGCAATCTTTTTTCGGAAAACTTTTCACAAAGCCGTTCAACTGTACCATCTGCAAGTAGTTCAAACATAAACTTCTTTTTGTAGCCTAAACTTAAATCGTTTAAGCCAACGAAAACTTCATCAATACCATCAAGTAACAATATTTCATCAATGTTCTGAACAGCTTCAGGCGTTTCAAATAAAAGCAACGTTTTAGCACGACCACCGACAAGTTTTATAAATTCTTTAACTTCAGTTGCTTTCTTAAAATACGGTAGCATTATTATGTCTGCACCGGCGGAAACAATTGCATCAATTTCTTCTTTTGAAGAACAATATTTTTCGCACGCATCGTGTATTGGATTACACCTAACTAAAAGTTGTGATTTAGTTATTACCGCTCGAATAGCATAAATGTCTTCTACCGTATGTTTAGATTGAACGGTATCCATTCCGCCTTGCCTTTCAGCCTTCCCGATATATTCCATATCGATAAATATTCTTTCAACGCCTGCGTTTTCAGCAATTAACGCGATTTCCGTGCGATTTGTTATGTACATTAGTTTTAACATACTAATTGACCTTAACCCCGTTTTAGATTTGTGTTTCTTCGTCTTTCCTTTTGCTATTGTTTACCGTCGCACCAACGTTTTCATTATCTGAATTTTTGAAAACCTTTAAGAAAGTTTTGAAAAATATTTTTATATCTAGCCAAAACGTAATGTGGTCAACGTACCAAACGTTAAGTTCAATTCTTTTATTCCATTCTACTACTTTTCTGCCATTAATTTGTGCCCAACCAGTAATCCCTGGTCTAACTTCAAACATTCTTTTTTGCTCGTCTGTATATTCGTCAAAATGCCACGGATGATAAGTTAGTGGCGGACGCGGACCAATAAAACTCATATCACCTTTAATTATATTTACTAATTGCGGAATTTCATCTAAACTAGTAGCACGCAAAATTTTACCAATTCTAGTAACTCGTTTATCACCCTTACCAGAGTAAACGCCACCTTCTTGTTGTTCTGCTCCAACACACATTGAGCGGAACTTGTACATATTGAACACCTTTCCGTTTTTACCCACACGTTGCTGTTTAAAAAATACAGGGCCTTTACTGTCAATTTTAATAATTATTGCTAAAAGCAAAAATATCGGCGATAGGACAATAATACCTAATAACGACACCGATATATCAAATAAACGCTTAAAAAACTTTCTGTACATTCCCAAACACCCTTATCAATCGCTAATTATATATATATTAATTATATTATATATAATAAAGTGCGTTGTGTCAATACATTTTGAAAAAAACACCATTTTTATTAAAAAAACTAGTATTTTTAGCATATTTTCTAACAAAAAACGCGGTTTTTATAAAATTTAAACTAAACATCCTTTGTATATTAATATTAAAAGCTGTGCATCATTCTTTCGCATAATGCACGGCTTTTGGTGGAGATGCGGAGACTTGGCGTTTTGCACGCCGCCACGATAAAACGTTCTCAGAACGTTTTAATTCGCAGTTCTTACTCCGTTTTATATTTTTCTTTCTATGCGAATAAATCGCCTACCAGCGATTTTCTCCCCCAGCAAGTCTCCGCATATTACAACTACATAAAAAGTCAAGCATCATACTTTCTGTACGATGCTTGACTTTTGGTGGAGATGCGGAGACTTGCACTCCGGTCTTGAACGCTTTGAAAAAATCTTCTACATACTTATCTAGCGGTTAATTTTCGTGATAGTATAGGTCGCTAGAGACCAATTACTACCCTTTGATTTTTAAATTCAGCAGTAAAAACAAAATCAAATCTTTATTGCAGTACCCCGTCTAGTTGACGCCTAATCTTTTTCCAACGGGCGAGAAAAAGAAAGACGTACGCTTAAATTAAGCAGCGTATGCTAATTCGTTATTGTTAGCATTTAAATTTAATTTTCCGTTTTTACGAAGACGAGCCTTCGGTATGCTTACATTTTGACTCAGACGCCCAATCGAATCTGAAACACCCCCATTTAAAGGCGAGGAATCGCCTTTTATATTTCATCTATTTCATAAGGTGTTAACTGATATACGTAATGGTTAAGCCAATTCATATAAATGAGATTTGCCGTTGACACCCAACACATTTTTATCTCGCCTTTGTTCCCGTTAACATAATAATTCTCCGGTGGCTCAATTTTTAGGCCTTTTTCTAAATCTCTTAAATATTCTTTTTCTAGAGTATCTCTATCGTATTCGGCGTGGCCTGTTATAAAAATAAACTTGTTATCTTTAGAGCGAATTATGCTTGCTCCTGCTTGCTTTGACGATGCCAAAAGCACTAGTTCTTTACACGCTTTTATATCTTCCTCATAAACCGTTGTGTGTCGTGAATGAGGCATAAAAAATCTATCATCCGTTCCCTTTAATAGTCTATCGTATTTAACAAGTTTTTTATGTTTATAAACCCCAAAAAGTTTTTTATTGAGAATATGTTTTTCAATACCATAATAGTAATGCAAAGCTGCTTGTGCGCCCCAACAAATAAATAAAGTGCTAGTTACGTTTGTTTTGGCAAATTCTAGAATATTTTCCAACTCTTTCCAATATTTTACCTCGGCAAACTCCTTTTCTTCTACTGGAGCGCCCGTAATAATCATACCGTCAAATTTACGGTTTCTAATTTCAGAAAAAGTTTTATAAAACCTATCGAGATGTTCTATCGGAGTATTTTTGCCTACATAACTTTCCGTAGAGACAAGTGTTATGTTTACTTGCAAAGGAGAGTTTGACAAAAGACGCATAAGTTGTGCTTCGGTAACCACCTTTGTAGGCATTAGGTTAACGATAGCAATCTCTAGCGGTCTTATATCCTGTTGCATAGCTCGCTTATCATTCATTACAAATATATTCTCCGACTGCAAAATTTTTGCTGCCGGAATATCTTTTGGAACAATTATAGGCATGTTTATCCTCCGTAAATTAAACCTTTTCTAATGCTTGAGCAATATCTTCTATTAAATCATCTGCATTCTCAATTCCGCACGAATACCTTATGAGTGTAGGTGGAATTCCTGCAGCCTCTAATTGAGCGTCATTCATTTGACGGTGTGTTGCGTTTGCAGGATGCAAACAGCAAGTTCTTGCATCTGCAACGTGAGTTTCTATGGCTGCAATTTTTAAATTCTTCATAAATTTTTCAGCCTCTTTTCTTCCACCTTTAACAGAAAAACTTAGTACTCCACACGAACCGTTTGACAAATATTTTTTTCCTAATTCGTAATATTTATCTTGGGGAAGTCCACAATATCTTACCCACTCGATTTTATCACTCTGTGATAAAAATTCTGCTACCTTTTGCGCATTTTCACAATGGCGTTTCATTCTTACGTGCAAACTTTCCAAACCGAGATTGATGTAAAAAGCGTGTTGTGGCGACTGAATTGAACCAAAATCTCTCATAAGTTGAGCAGTCGCTTTCGTAATGAACGCACCCTCTTTACCAAACTTATCGGCATAAACTATTCCGTGGTAACTATCGTCTGGTGTAGTTAGACCGGGGAATTTATCAGCGTGCGCTTTCCAATCAAACTTACCCGCATCAATAATTGCTCCACCGACCGATACACCGTGTCCGTCTATGTATTTTGTTGTCGAGTGCGTTACAATATCCGCACCCCACTCGATTGGACGGCAGTTTACAGGCGTTGCAAAAGTATTATCTATAATAAACGGAACACCATGCTTATGCGCAACCTTTGCAAACAATTCAATATCTAATACCGAACAAGCAGGATTTGCAATAGTTTCGCCAAACAACGCTTTTGTATTCGGTCTAAAAGCCGCATCTATTTCTTCTTCAGTAGAGTCTGGAGATATAAAGGTAAACTCTATACCCATTTTCTTCATAGTAACTTCAAAGAGATTAAACGTTCCACCATAAATTGCTGAACTAGATACAACGTGATCTCCACAATTAGCAAGGTTAAATATCGAATAGAAGTTTGCTGCTTGACCAGACGAAGTCAACATTGCTGCCGTACCACCCTCTAATTCGCAAAGTTTTTGCGCAACCAAATCGTTTGTAGGATTTTGCAATCTAGTATAAAAATATCCGCTTGCTTCTAGGTCAAAAAGTTTACCCATATCTTCACTAGTGTCGTACTTAAACGTAGTGCTTTGATATATAGGGATTTGCCTAGGCTCGCCGTTTTTAGGCGTATATCCACCCTGTACGCAAACAGTTTCTATTCTCTTTTTGTTTTCCATATATTTTCTCCTTTTTAGGTTTATCTGTAATTTTTTAACGTGCGTTCATTTTCACGCTTAATATCTTTTTCCATAATTGAACGTTTTTTATCGTATGTATGCTTTCCTTGACAAACGCCCAACTCCATTTTTATAAGCGCTTGCTTAAAGTAAAGTTTAAG
>JAZORG010000019.1:0-17369 GCA_045656465.1 Christensenellaceae bacterium | reverse complement strand
TCATTTTTGAGTAAAAACGGACTTAATTCTAACGACGGTGCTTTCAGAAACAGATTTGACGGTGGATTTTTATACACTTGTGGACTAGATAACGTGAGCGCCTGTGAAAAAGACAAGGCTATCCACGGAAGTTTGCACGCAAGAAAAGCGCAAAACGTTCGCTATGAAATAGACGACGAAAAGGTTACCGTAAAAGCGGAAATCTTAAACACCGCTCTCTTTGGCGAAAATCTTATGTTCTACCGCAATTACGAAGTTTACGCAGATAAAATCGTGGTTAACGATACTGCTGTAAACGAGGGATTTAAGGACACCGAGTATGCTCTTATTTATCACACTAACTTCGGCTATCCTTTCCTTGATAGTGGAATTAAGGTGGAGTTTGACGCAAAGGAAACTATTCCCGCAAACAAGAAATCTGTCGATACCATTAACGAGTGCAAAATTATTACAGAGCCTGAAGATATCGGTTCAGAGGACCTTTTCTATCACGTTATGAAAGAGGGAAAAGTTAGTCTTGAAAATAAGAAAGTTGGCATTAAATGCACTATGCTTTACGATACAAAAACTTTCCCCTATACTCTAGAATGGAAAAACTTATATAGTGGAGATTACGTTTTGGGAATTGAACCATCTACAACTCGTTTTGACGAATACAAAAAGGTTAAACTTATTCCCGGTCAAAAGGAAGAACTAAAAATGACCGTTTGTTTTGAAAACGTTTAATTGATATTATAATTTTAAGTGCGTTAACTTTGGTTAGCGCACTTTTTTTATTAAATTTTAATAAAATTCTAAATAGGTTGACATTTGTTTACATTTGTTATACAATATCAACGCTACAAAGTTTAATAATTCCCTTAATGGACATACTCTCGGTAAAAGCGTATGTCTAGGTTTTTTATCTAAAAATTCCATTGAGGGTAAAAACTTTGTAGCAGAAGTCTAGGCTACGTTTTGGGTGCGTGGCTTCGGCTACGCACTTTTTTTATGGAGTAATAATGAAATACGAAAGAGAACAATTAAATCAATTAAATATTCACAGTTTACATTTTATAGCAAGAGAAGTTGGCGTTAAATCGCCAACTTCATTAAAAAAACAGGAATTGATAAATGAAATTTTGCTAATACAAGGTGAGAAAAAACAGGTTAACGCAAAAAACAAAAAAGGTCGCCCACCTAAAAAGGATATTCAAAACTTAAACGACTGTTTAAACTATAAAACAAATAAAGAGATAAAAAAAGAGTTAATTGACTCTATCTTAAAAGAAATAGAAAATAAGTTATACAAACTTTTATAGTCCTAAACTATATAATAAGTCGCTCATTCCTTAATGAGCGACTTTTGTGTTGATTTATCTTTTTTTCTTCTTTTTTGTTTTATCTGCTTGTTTTTCTTTATATTCGGCAATTACCTGTTTATATTTTTCCAAAAACTCCTCGCCAACCATATCCCAAGTGCGGTATAAAGTTTTATGTGCGCTCTCCCCTGCACCTATCATCTTTTGAGGGTTTTTACATAACCAAATTAGTTTTTCTGAAAAACTCTCTACGTTATTTTCACACAAAAAGCCGTTAACCCCGTCTTCAACAAGTTCTGCGCTACAAGAATCTTTCACCACTAAAGAGGCTTTTTTGTGAGCCGCCGCCTCCACTTTAGCAACGGGCGCCATATCGGCTATGGAGGGATATAGAATAAGGTCGCTTCTTAAGTAATAGGCTTGTAGCATTTCTTTATCGTCAACCTGACCAACGAAAATGCATTTATCAAGCACGTCTTTTTCTTTAGCGTACTCTTTAACCTCGTCAAAGTCAAATCCGCCACCGACAAACACAACCTTGAAATCTTCGCCCGACTTTTTTAAGCCCTCTGCTCCATCGCAGATAAGTTTAAGGTTTTTATACCATACCATTCTGCCAAGGAATAAAAATACGTTCTTTTGATTTTCTAAATTATGTTTTTCGTTTACTTTTTTTATTAATTGTTCGGCGTTTTCGGGATAGGTAAAGTTTGTTCCGTTATGAATTACTTCCGCTTTTCCTTTATATCCGTAACTTCTTAAAATATCAACCGAGCGCTGACTTACCGTCCAAACGCTGTCTGCTTTGTTATAAACTTTCATTATATATTTTAGAGAAGTATTTACGCAAAGTTTATTGCCACGGAAAACCCTTTCAAAATCTGCCTTATATTGCGTGTGCAAGGTCGCAACTAGTGGGATTTTTTTCTTTCTTGCTAAACGCATAGCAAATCTTCCCATTGTATAAGGAGAGTGTGCGTGTAATATGTCAAAGTTTTCTTTCTTTAAGCGTTTTTTGAACTTGCAATCAAAAGTCGGCACTCCACAACGATAGTTTTCGGGAGCAGGTAATGAAAAACAGCGCTCTACCTTAAATGCATCTTCTTCCTTATACTTTCCCTTTGCCTTGGGAACTGCCAACACGCACTCTTCTTTTTTTGCCGTGTATGTTGCATAAAACTTCGCAACGTTTATAGCACCATCCACAATGGGATAATAGGTGTCTATGAATTGACATACCTTCATACAAAAACCTCTTAAACGTTTTCCGCAACAGAGGAGTAATCGGGAATTACGGATAAATCAATCTCCTCGCCCTCTATCTGCTCAAAAAGATCCATTGCGTTTTTAACCGCTTCATCCATATTGAGGTATTTATATGTACCAAGCCTACCCAAAAGATAAAGATTTTTGTATTCTTTAGCCTCTTCTTTATATTTTGCGTAGTGATTGTAGTTCTTTTCGGTTGGAATAGGATAGTAAGGAATATTTTTGCCCTTTTTGAATTTTACACCGTATTCCTTTACTATTACCGTGTTTTCTTTAGGCTCGCACGTAAATTTTGTAAATTCTGTAATCCTCGTATAAGGCGCAGAAGTCGTATAGTTAACAACTGCAGTAGGTTGGAAAGACTTACACTTTTTCTGCTTAAACTTAAACTTAAGACTGCGATATGGTAATACGCCGTATTTATAGTCAAAAAGTTCATCCACACAACCTGTGTAAATGAGCATTCCGTCAAGCGGTTTTCCGCCGAAGAATATCGTGCCGTCTTTAAGTAAAATTTCCTTTTTTAGGTCGGTCTTTAATTTTAGTTTTATTCTGGGGTGGCGCAATATGTTAGTAATCATCGTCGAGAACCCCTCTTTGGGCATAGTCTGATATTCATCAGTAAAATACCTATCGTCCTCGGAAAGGTTTACAGGCACTCTGCCCATAATCGTTTCGCCCAACTGTTCGGGCTTAAATCCCCATTGTTTCATTGTATAGATATAAAAGATGTTCTTGTAAACGTAGTCTGCAAATTCACGAATCATTGAATTTTCGTGTTTACGAAGTTGCAAAATTGTAGCCGTGCTACCAAGACTTGATTCGTGTGTTAAAACGTCTTTAATCTTTTCTGCCTTGTCCTTTGGGAAAAGGGCAAAAAGCGAGGTAAGGTTAAATGGAACTGGTACAAATTTATCCTTTCTTACCTTAGCCAAAACTTTATGCTCGTATTTATTCCACTCAGTAAACTTTGATAGAAAGTCAAAAACTTTTTTCTCTTTGGTGTGGAAAATATGCGGGCCGTAAGGCTGAATCCTTATTCCGTTTTTATCCACATAATCGTAAGCGTTACCGCCTATAGTTTCTCTTTTATCCACGACTATAACGTCTTTTCCGCTTTCCGCTAAAAGCCTTGCTATCGTTGCTCCAGAAAAGCCCGCACCCACTACTATAATTTTTTCCATAAGTCGTTTTCCTTTTTCTAATCTAACGTTTGAGTTCCTTAACGAACTCGGCAATCCTTTCAGTTGCTTCCATAAGGTCTTTAATTCCGTATGCATACGAACACCTTATATAATATTTACCGAACTGCCCAAAAGCATCTCCTGGAACAACCGCAACGTTTTTGCTGTACAAAAGTTCGGTTGCAAACTGCTCGCCGGTAAGCGACGTTTCTTTTACCGAGGGAAAGATGTAGAAAGCACCTTTAGGCTCAAAACATTTTAGCCCCATACGCATAAATGCATCTGACATAAATCTGCGTCGCTTGTTATACTCCTCTCTCATTTCTTCCACCGTAGCATAGTTTGTTTCCCTTCCGTTTTTAAGCCCCGAAAGAGCAGCGTACTGTGAAAAAATAGGAGCGCATATAGTTGTATATTGATGAATTTTAAGCATTGCTGACAAAATTGGGTCGTTTGCGCAAACGTAACCTATTCTCCAACCTGTCATAGCAAACGCTTTTGAAAATCCGTTTATCAGCACAACTCTCCCCTCTAGTTCAGGAAAAGAAGCTATCGAACAATGTTTTTGCCCATAAGTAAGTTCAGCGTAAATCTCGTCTGATATCACCAAAAGGTCGTGCTTTAATATAAGCGGAATAATTTTCTCTATAAACTCTTTTTCCATAACCCCACCCGTAGGATTGTTAGGATAAGGAAAGATAAGCACTTTGCTTTTTGGAGTTATAACTTTTTCAAGTTCTTCTGCGGTAAGTTTAAATCCGTTATCGCCACTACAAGCAACCGACACCGCAACCCCGCCAGAAAGTTCCACGCAAGGTTTATACGAAACGTAACTTGGGTCGGGAATAATAACCTCGTCCCCCACGTCAATAACCGCACGAAGAGCAAGGTCTATAGCCTCGCTTGCGCCAACGGTTATAATGGTCTGATCAGCAGAGAATTTTACGTTAAACCTGTTTAATAAATAATAGGAAATTTCCTCTCTTAAAGCGGTCAAACCTTTATTAGAAGTATATTGCGTATAACCTTTTTTAATTGTTTGAATCCCCGCATCTCTAATATCCCACGGGGTAATAAAATCGGGTTCGCCCACACCTAGAGAAATAACGTCTTTATTTTCCGAAACGATATCAAAAAATTTACGAATTCCCGACGGCGCAATCCCGTTCACTCTTTTACTTGTAAAGTCTCTCATGCTTGAATAATTTGCCTTCTGCCCTCTTCACTCTTTACGGTAACCTGCCCTTCAATTTTATAACGCTTTAATATAAAGTGTGTTTGAACGCTGGTTATACCTTCGATAACGCTTAATTTTTCTGAAACAAACTGCGCTATGTCCGTTATGTGTTTTCCCTCCACGAAAACCGCAAGGTCGAAAACACCGCTCATAAGATACAAACTTTGAACTTCCTTAAAGTTATAAAGTTGTTCTGCGTAACTGTCAAACCCTTTAAGTTTTTGAGGGGCGACCTTTACTTCAATCAAAGCCTGAACCTTCTTTTCCGCAAGAGCCTCTGTGTTGAATATGGCGGCATACTTAACGATAACCCCATCTGCCTCAAGTTCTTTTACTGCAGAAATAACCGCTTGTTCTTCTGCCCCCGTGATGGCGGCAAGTTGAGAATAAGTGTATCTAGCATTTTCTCCTAGCAATGTTATCAATTGTTGCTTTAACTGTTCCATATTCACTCCGACAATATTATCCTATTATAAGTCTATTATATATAATAAACTTTTAAACGACATTTGTCAATATAAAAGTTGATTTAATTTAAATGTTATGCTACAATAATTTCAATTCTAAACAAAAAACCGTGTATTATCACGGCATATATCAAACCTTTTAACAGGAAGAAAAAAATGATTAAAATTTGGGCAAAAACGCTTTGCAAGGGAAAAATACAAAAAGAATATCTTTTTGAAAAGTACGAAAATATGGATTATTCTATGTTTTACGATTACGTACACGAAATTTGCGAAAATTTGGATATCGCAACGCCCATAATCATCAAAACCCACCTGTTTAATTATGCAAAATATAACGTAGTAAGATTTAATAAGGACGACTTTGTTGAAAGTATTGATTTTGACAAACTCGTTTTAGAAAACATTTTCATTTAATACATACTAGGTAATTATTTGCCCATACTCTCGTTAAGGGGGTAATTATGAAAATTACAACGGTAATTGCATTTTCACTTGTGATTATAGGCGCTCTCGTGTGGCTACTCGTAGGTCTTTTCAACTTTAACCTTGTAGCGTGGATTTTCGGCGCAGGCAGCGCAGCGGTCATTTCACGAATCATCTATTCACTCGTGGGACTTTCTGCTTTATGGATGATTTTCTACTGGGCGATTTATCACCCGTTCAGAGCCATCGATTAAGCGATTAAGCAAACAAAAAGCCTTGTCTTATGACAAGGCTTTTTACTTTCTATTTAGATTGTATTCTTAAATTATTGAACGTAATATTCTTCGCCCTCTTTAAATATTAGAGTTAGCAAATCTACTAAAACTCCTATTCCTAAAAGCCCTGCAGTAAACAAGTATAAAACGCCCATTCCCATTTTGCCTTCGTAAAATTTATGCGCACCATATCCGCCTAAAAAGAAACATAAAATTACAGACGTCCACTTGTTACATTTTTTTCCTGTTGGCGTGGGCTTTTGGGTAGCATTTGAATTAGCCTGCGTTTGTTGTTGAGGCTGACTGTCCTTTGCTTTATCCGCACATCGTGTTCCACAATCGGGACAAACTGCATAATCGTCTTCTAATTTCGCTCCGCATTTAGTGCAAAATTTTGCCATAACTTTTCCCTCTTTATTATTTTATCGTTTGTGTTTGTGTTTCAGTAGCGTGGCTTCCTTTTTTTCTTTTTGACTTTTCTACGTAAGATAAGTCTATTATCTTCTTCCTACATTGTCTTACAATAGGGTAGAAAATTTCATTCAATTTTTGAATCCACATATCCCCGTCTTTTGCATCAAAACGAGCCTCTGCCTCTTCCTTTCTTCTTGCTGCCGCGCAGGCTACGATTCTATCCAAATCGTTAACGTCTGCAAACACTTCCCTGCAAACACCCGTTCCGTATTCGTATCCACGATCAATCATAGCATCAATCGTATCTGCGTGGAAATCGAAGAAGTGCTTTCTAAATTTATTTGAAATAGAAACGTCGTAATCTATAATAGGAATGCCACTTTCGGTAAACTCTTTTCTAACACGGTAATGAGATAAAAGGTGCAAAACCAAAATAACGTCTGGCTTTTCCTCTTCCCTAGTCGGGTTAAGACAGGGAAACACGGGTATGTTATCCATAGCGCCACCGTCAATTGCAAGTTGACCTTTAAACGTTCTAAACGGGCCTGCAAAAATAGGATATGAAATTGCGCCTTTTAAGAATTTTTTCCACTTGGGATTGTATTTACCTACCAACTTGTTGTATCTCATACTGAACGTGGGCAAATAACATATTGGCGAATACATAGGAATATTCAAAACATCTTCGGGAGAGGTCAGTTTATTAACCGTGCTACCCAAAAAATTCTTAAACCATAACGCCCAAAGCATATCCGCCATAGAATCAAAGTGAATATCCTTCCAAACGGAGATAAGGTCATCTGTTTTATCCTTGCAGAACATATATGAATTGAACATACCGATAGACGAAGAAGAAACACACGAAATGTTTTTTCTACCAATATTATCTTCAATTGCTTTTAGAAATCCCGCTTGATATGCGCCCTTTGCGCCACCACCGGATAACACGATACCTATTTTCATTGGTGCTCCACTCTAATAATACTTTTTTGCAACAAAACGGCATATACCGCCACTATTACATTTTGATTATACATAACAAACGTCATTTCGTCAAGCAAAAATGCCTCATTATGGCTTTTAAAAGACTCTTGGTGCTAAATTATTCGTTAAAATGCGGATAATTTTCCATATTTTGCTATTTCTTTTTAGGTTTTCCTACAAACGCTCTTAAAGTCGCTATAAAAAGTGGTACGCCCAATAGGTAAACGGAAAGCATTTGCCCCGCCAACAAAAAAGCCGCTTGCACGATATAAATATATTCCAACCCACCGTAACAATATAACCACACCACAGGGAGAAGTAAGGCGTTAAAAAACACAGGGAAAAGTCCACCAGTAAAAATCTTAAGAGGGGTGTTTTTTATTATTTTCCCCATAAAATACGTTAGAACTGAAGCAATTAACGTTATCAAACTGCCAAATATAACGTCATAAATTGCACAACCTGTTATAATATTAGACAAAATGCAACCGACAAAAAGCCCGGGAATAGCCTCTATAAAAATAAGCGGTAAAAGAGTGAGCGCCTCTGATAATCTCACTTGAACTGCACCGCTCGCCATAGGCGCAGTTACAAGAGAAGTTACTGTATATAATCCAGCAATCACCCCTGCCCGTGCTATTTTTTTGCTTACGCTTGCTTTTTTTGAACACATAAAAAAATCCTCCTCCGTTTTACCGAAGAAAGACAATGACAATGCATTATTATTCTCTAAAAAGAGAATTTTTTCTTCGGTTGTTTTATAGAAGTGTTTTCCGAAAACCTTCTTGTTTTATGAAAGCCATAAAACAGATTATTTTTATTATACACTTTATATTTTACTTTTGCAAGCAAATTTACCTATTGTTGACAATCTTATAAGATTGTGATAAAATACCAGTTATGAAGAAAGCGTTAAACTGTTTTTTGACCGCACTTTTTATATTTGCGGTGTTGATTTTAATAATAACCTTTTCAATAAGTTTGCCTATTTATTTCAGATTTTTTTATTATGCGCACATAAACACGCTAGATATCCCCTCCATTACCGGGTACGATTACAACACTATTAAAGAGGCTTACGATCAGGTTCTAAACTATCTTACCCTCCCCAACGTGCAGTTCGGAACGGGTGTTTTTGCCCATAGTCAAGAGGGAGCATCGCATTTTGCAGATTGCAAAGCGCTTTTTAACTTGAATTTGATTTGTCTTATCGTTTCAGCAACGACAGTTGTCGCTATTCTCATTTTAAGCAAAAAGAAAATAGTAAAAATGTATAATATTTTCGGTTTTTCCCCAGCCTTTTACTCTGCCCTACTGATATTTTTGGCGGTGGGAATTCTTGGCGCAATAATTGCTGTGGATTTTGATTATGCATTTACCGTTTTTCACCATTTGTTTTTTCCAGGAAAAGAAAACTGGACCTTTCACCCCGCTTATGATGAAATTATCCTTGCTCTCCCCCAGCAGTTTTTTTCAAACTGCGCAATTTTAATCGGCTCAAGTATTGCCATAATATGCGTAATCATTATTATTTTTAACCTTATAAAAAGGATAAAACAGAATAAAAAATGCTAAATTTACAATTATTTTCAAATAAGCTATTGACAAAACCTTTAAAATAATATATAGTTTGAACATAAAACAATTCAAATAGAGGCGCAACCGACATTATAAGCGAAAAAAGGGTTAAAGTTTTTCGTGGGAAAGGGGAGGTTGCCGAAGAGAAAGTTTTTACCCAAAAACTTTTATCTGGGTATATGCGAAACACGCATATAACTGCACTAATTTAGTGATGAGCTATTGGATATTTTGATTTACAAATCACGGTATTTATAGCGCCGTGATTATTTTTTTTACAAAGGAGAAGATTATGCTACAAAACAACAAACAAAAAAATAAGATGAAAAATCTTATTACTTTACTCGTAGCGTCGGTTGTAATTCTGGCTTTATTAATAGTCGGTGTTGCAACGGGTGGCGTTAACAACATAGTTGACTGCCACGATTGCGAAAACGGCATCTGCGCAACTTGTGATGGCACAATGGAGGTAACGTGTTCTACTTGTAAAGACACTACCCTCGGTGTAAATTGTGAAAGTTGCGAGGGAACTTTGAAAGTCGTTTGCGGAGATTGTAACGACGAAGACGGTTTATGCGCAACTTGTGCAGGCGAAGGCACAGTTATCGGCTCGTTCTGGGCATTATTACCGCCCATTATCGCAATTGCGCTTGCTCTTATAACTAAAGAAGTTTTTTCGTCACTATTCGTCGGGTTACTATCAGGCGCAATTTTGGCGTCGGATTTCTCGTTCGTAGGAACAATGGACCATATAATTTCAACAGGTCTTATATCTGCCGTTTCAGATACTGCGGGAATATTCGTGTTCTTGGTTGAACTAGGTATTCTAGTAGCCCTAGTAAATAAGGCGGGCGGTTCGAGAGCGTTTGGCGAATGGGCACAAAAACACGTTAAAACAAAGGTAGGCGCAGCGCTTTGTACTTTTGCATTGGGTGTTCTAATCTTTATCGACGACTACTTTAACTGCTTAACGGTGGGCTCTGTTATGCGTCCTGTTACCGATAAGCACAAAATCAGCCGTTCTAAACTTGCTTTTTTAATAGACGCAACGGCTGCTCCTATATGTATGATTGCCCCCATTTCAAGTTGGGCTGCAGCAGTTTCTCAATACGCAGCGGACGGACAGGGGTTAAATCTTTTCGTTATGGCAATACCTATGAACTTCTACTCAATATTAACCCTCGTGTTCGTGCTCGGTTTAATACTTATGAAGTTCGACTTCGGGTCTATGAAACAGCATGAACTCAACGCTCTAAAAGGCGATTTGTTCAGCGGTCAACAAGTTACAAGTGGCGAAGCGCCTGAAACAAATCCGCTCGCTCGTGTTTACGACCTAATTGTTCCGATTGCAATTTTGTTAGTAACTTGCATATTTGCGCTCGTTTATAACGGTGGAATTTTAGAGGGTAAATCCTTTATTACCGCTTTTTCGGATACAGACGCAACTGTTGCTCTTCCTTGGGGCGGACTTATAACTCTTGTCGCTACAATTATTTATATGGCAATAAGAAAGGTTGTACCCTTTAAGACGGCTATGGAAGCAATCCCAAAAGGATTTATCGCAATGGTACCTGCAATTTTAATTCTAACCTTTGCTACGGCGCTTAAGAATATGACAGGCGAACTGGGTGCAAAATTCTTCGTTGGCGATTTGATGTATTCTTTCCCCGACACGCTTGCAAAACTTTTACCTGCTGTTATTTTTGTCGTTGCTTGCATACTTGCATTCGCAACGGGAACAAGCTGGGGAACGTTTGGTATTTTAATCCCGATTGTAACCGCAATGTTCAACGAGGCTGACCCATTATTCGTTTTAGGTATATCAGCTTGTCTAGCAGGCGCAGTTTGTGGCGACCATTGTTCGCCTATATCCGATACAACAATTATGAGTAGCGCAGGCGCTGAATGTGAACATATAAATCACGTTTCCACTCAACTCCCATATTCGCTGTACGTAGCGGTAATTTCTTTCGTTTGCTTTATAATCGCAGGCTTTGTTCCTATTTGGTACGTAATGCTTCCATTAAGCATTGGTATTATGATTGGATCACTCTTCCTCACTAAACTCGTATTAAAGAAAATGGAATTAAAGGCGCAAGCGATCGCAACGGCTGGCGCTGAAGTTGCAACTACCGAAGATAACGTTAAAGACAGCGAATAATTATTCGAAAATTAATTATCAATCACTATTAAATCTTAACCTCCGAAAGAAAGTCTTTCGGAGGTTAAATTATTTTTCTTTATTCTTAAACTTCTGTTTGGTTGCCTCTCCACCTCGGATATGGCGTTCTGAAAGATTTTTATTAAGCGCGCGTTTTACTTCCTTAAATAATTGCACATCTATGTCTTTGAGCCGTTCGGTAACGTCTTTATGCACGGTCGATTTGGAAAAGTGAAATACTTTGGCTGTCGCTCTTACCGTCTGCCCTGTCTTGGCAATATGTTCTGCCTCTTTTATCACTCTAATCAATATATCTTCACGCAAAGATAACCTCCCTCCTTAAGCGATTTAGTTATCTTTATGCGCTTTTTTGACAATTTATTACATATTATCTATTCTTTTTCTTGAATATTTCTATTACGTCAAAGTTTAAAAAACAACTGCAAAATTTATTCTCTTCGTGCGATAAAATTATCTTTTTTATTCCCTTTATAGCAAAGAAAGATGCCGTTGCTGAAAGCGAACCTACTATAAAGCCAGCAATAACGTCCGTCGGATAATGTACCATTAAATAAAGCCTAGATATACCAACTAAAAAAGCAAACACCAAACCTATCCAACTCCACTTTTTATTTAGTCCTAAAAAAAATGAAAACATTGCAGTCGTTGAAATGGTTGCATGCCCTGACGGAAAGGAGTATTCCGACTCTACTCTTCCCCCTGCAAAACTGTGAAATTTCTGATAAACTTCGCTTGCGTTATATGGGCGAACTCTCTGTACTGCATTTTTTATAATAACGTTAGTAAATAAAAATCCTATCCCGATTGCAAGTAGCATTGTAAGTCCATAAAACCTCGTCTTTTTAAACAGCATTAAAAAAAACGAGAGAGCAAGAAAAAATATCCCCTTTTCACCAAAAAAAGTTATAAACAAAAATAACGGGGTCAATCGCCCTCCGGTTTTTACCGCAAGGCTATTAAATCCCGTTAAAATTACGTTGTCAAAAGTATAAAATGCGCTATCTAGCCATTCCGCCATAAATCACCTATCTATAACAGTTTCTGCCAAATATCAAATTGATATGCAATCTTTTCCGAGCTATGCGCATCGCTAGATAAAATAAATTTTCCGCCACTTATCTTTATAATTTGTATCATCTTATCCATAGGATATGGCGAGGTTCGATAGCCTCTTGCTATTGCACCCGTGTTTATTTCAAATGGCTTGCCAGTTTTTATAAGTTTTTCAAGGGCGTTAGTGTAAGCTTTTACGTAACGGGGGTGGTTTACGTCAAACAATTTGTTATCCTCATTAAATTTACTAACAAGGTCAAAATGCCCGATTATATCCGCACCCGTTTTTTCTATAACGTTACTAACGTTTTGATAATAATTTTCCGCCGCCAAATAATAATCACCGCCAAACAAAGTGTTTACTGCATTAAAAAAATACTCAGGGCAGTGGTCAACGTGGTAATACTTTCCTTTAACTAAAAAATAATGTACCGACCCGATTGAATAATCAAACCCATCTAGCGGACAATCGGAAAAATAATCCTGCTCAACACCGCAAAGCACTCGTATTTTGTCCTTATACTTTTCTTTTAACCCATTCACTTCCCTTTGAAAAAGGGCAATTTTCTCCTTTTTTATGCAATACAAATCGTCAAAAAAAGTATATGAATGAGTAGCAATTCCAACTGTATCAAGCCCCTTTTCTACGGCGGATAAAACCATTTCTTCGGCGCTGTTTTTTCCGTCGCAATAGGTAGTATGCATGTGCAAATCACATTTGCCCAAACTTCCCAAATCTATCATTTGGTCATTTTCTCCTGTTTAACCTTATGGTCGATTATATGGCGTGATGCAAGTTCACGGTGAACGTCTTCTAAAGATATACCCATTTCAACCATAAGCACCATTACGTGATAGGTTAGGTCGGCAATTTCATAAATCGTTTCCTTTTTATCATTTGATTTTGCCGCTATTATAACCTCTGTGTTTTCTTCGCCCACTTTCTTTAAGATTTTATCAATACCTTTCTGAAATAGGTAGGTAGTATATGACCCCTCTGGGAGAGTTGCTTTTCTACCCTTGAGCATTTCCATTAAACCCTCAAGCGAAAAACTTTTCAGTTCGGGGCTAACGTAAACGGAGTTATGAAAACAACTTTCCTTTCCTAAATGGCAAGCGGGTCCGTCTTTTTCCACTTCTATTACTAGCGCATCGTAATCGCAATCGGCAGTAATCGACACAACGTGTTGATAATTACCGCTCGTTTCACCTTTAAGCCACAGTTCATTCCTTGACCTACTGTAAAAACAGGTAAGGTTTTTTTCCATTGTTATTTTAAGACTTTCCTCATTCATATAAGCGAGGGTTAAAACCTTTTTGCTTATAGCATCAACCACGACCGCAGGAATAAGTCCTTTTTCGTCAAATTTAAGTTTTTCAATTTCTAGCATATCTCTCTCCTAAATCCTTATCGGAATACCGTTATTTAATAATGTTTTCTTTAAGTCTAATATATTAACTTCGCCAAAGTGAAAAATAGAGGCGGCTAGTCCTGCATCGACCTTTTCTAGAGTGTTAAATAGTTCTATAAAGTGTTGTATGTTCCCCGCTCCACCGCTTGCAATAACGGGAACGTTAACTACGTCGCACACGGCTTTTAACATTTGCAAGTCAAATCCGTTTTTAACCCCATCCGTATCAATAGAATTGAGAACAATTTCACCTGCTCCGTTATCTACGCCACGTTTTATCCATTCTATTGCATCCATGCCCGTGTTTTCTCTTCCACCTTTGCTAAAGACGTTAAACTTACCGTTCACCCTCTTTACGTCCGCAGAAAGCACCACGCATTGATCTCCGTAACGCTTTGCCGCTTGATATATTAGGTCGGGATTTTTGATTGCGCCCGAATTTACGCTAACTTTATCCGCTCCGCATTTAAGCACCCTATCAAAATCATCTAGAGTGTTTATGCCACCGCCAACTGTTAATGGAATAAATATCGTGCTTGCGACCTCTTTTAATATATCCGTAAAAAGCGCTCTACCCTCTGCCGAGGCGGTTATGTCGTAAAAAACAAGTTCGTCTGCGCCGTTATCACTGTAAAATTTCCCTAATTCTACAGGCGAAGACACGTCTGAAAGCCCCTTAAAGTTTACGCCTTTTACCACCCTACCGTCTTTTACGTCTAAACAGGGAATAATTCTTTTGGTAATCATTTTGCCACCTTTATTGCTGTTCGTAAATCTATTGCTCCTGTATAATAAGCCTTGCCTATTATTGCTCCATATATATCCGCTTCTTTTAGTTTTATTACGTCCTCTATACTGCTTACTCCGCCAGAGGCTATAATATTTAATTTAAGATTTTTTTTAAGTTCTTTATAGAGTGCGTGATTTGCGCCCTGCATTGCACCGTCTTTACTAATATCCGTGCAAATGACAGTTTTTACGCCTATTTCTTGCAAATTCTTACAAAATGTTAGCCCCTCTAAGTCGCTCGTTTCCGTCCACCCCTTTATTGCTACAAATCCACCTTTTAAATCAACTCCTACAGCAATTTTATCACTAAATTCATTGACAGCATTTTGTAAAAAGTCGGGGTCTTTAACTGCTGAAGTTCCCAAAATAACACGCTGAACACCTGCGTCAACGTATCTTTTTATAACATCCATACTGCGTATTCCACCGCCCACTTCAACGAAAGCGTCGGTGGAATTTACTATGTTTTTTATTGTTTCTAAATTAGGAGTTTGACCGCTTTTTGCCCCTTCTAAATCTACAAGGTGCATAAATCTTGCCCCACAAGAAACAAAATCTTTTGCAACGGCAAGAGGATTTTCGTTATAGACGGTCATTTGATTATAATCGCCCTTAAAAAGGCGAACGGCTTTACCACCAAATAAATCTATTGCAGGAAAAATGTTCATTTTTTATGCCTCACAAAATGCTTTTAAGATTTTTAAGCCGACTTCTCCGCTCTTTTCGGGGTGAAATTGACAACCAAAAACGTTCCCCTTTGCAACGGCTGCCGTAAGCGGTGCGCCGTATTCCGCAGTCGCTATCACGTCGGGACATTGTGCGCCGTAAAAAGAGTGAACAAAATAAACAAAGTCGCCCTCTTTGATGTATTTAAATAACTTGTTTTCTTTTGTAAACTTCAGAGCGTTCCAACCAATGTGTGGGATTTTATAGTCTTTAGGAATAACTTCTGTGATCGAACGGATTTCGCCTTTTATTAACGCTAGCCCCTTATGCTCACCGTATTCGTAACTCTTCTCTAGAAGAAGTTGCATACCAAGGCAAATTCCAAGTAGCGGTTTTCCCTTTTGCGCTTGCTCTATAACCACCGAGGCAAGCCCCGAGGAAAATAGTTTATCTGATGCATCTCCAAACGCACCTACGCCAGGTAAAATTATCCTGTCTGCGCTTTCTATCACCTTTTTATCACCCGTAACGACAACTTGTGCGCCTATTGATTTAAAAGAACTTGCAAGCGAAAATAAATTGCCCACTCCGTAATCGACAATGGCAATCATTAAAGCACCCCTTTTGTTGACGGAATTTCATTTTTTGCAGATAAATCTATTGCTACTGCAGTTTTCATAGTTCTTGCAAGCGACTTAAATACTCCCTCTATAATGTGGTGAGCATTTGAGCCTGACAATTGACGAACGTGCAGAGTAACGTTAGCGTTTCTCGTGAACGCAATTAAAAACTCCTCTAAAAGTTCGGTGTCAAAATCGCCAACTTTTTCTGCTTTTATGTCTAGTTCTTTAACCAAAAAACTTCTACCTGAAATATCAACGGCAGTTAAGATTAACGCCTCGTCCATAGGAAGAATTGTACTTCCGTAACGGTTAATTCCCTTTTTATCGCCTAGCGCCTCGTTAAAAGCTTGCCCCAAGCAAATACCCACGTCTTCAACCGTGTGGTGATAATCTACTTGCGTGTCGCCCGTGCATTTTACGTTAAGGTCAAATCTGCCGTGCTTTGAAAAAAGATTGAGCATATGGTCTAAAAAGCCACAACCCGTATCAATTTTATTCGTACCTTTTCCGTCAAGTTTTAACTTTAAGGTTACGTCAGTTTCGCCTGTTTTTCTCTTTATATCTGCCTTTCTCATTTTGTTTCCTCCAAAATGCATTTAACTTCTTTTATAAACTGTTGCATTTGTTCGATAGAACCTATCGTAATTCGATTATACTCTTTTATTCTTTCTTTGTCAAAGTGTCTAACAAGCACTCCTCTATCTTTTAACTTTAAATATAAAGTTTTTCCGTCAATGGCGTCTGTTTTTGCAAAGACAAAGTTTGTTTTAGAATCCGTGCAAGTAAAACCAAGTTTTATTAACTGCTCTTTTGTCCATTCTCTATTTTCAATAATCTTTTTGCAGTTATTATCAAAATACTCTTTATCTAAAAGCGCTCCCACGCCGGCAGATGCCGTCATTGAATTTACGTTATAGGGATTTGTAGAATATTTTATGCTCATTAAATCGTTTATTATTTTTTCATCTGCAACTCCGAACCCTAATCTTGCGCCAGCCATTGAACGTGATTTAGAAAAAGTTTGTGTTACGATTAAATTGTCGTATTTTTTTACAAGATTTACTGCGCTTTCAGAGCCAAAGTCAATATACGCCTCGTCTATTA
Source organism: Christensenellaceae bacterium (assembly GCA_045656465.1). Classification (GTDB taxonomy): domain Bacteria; phylum Bacillota; class Clostridia; order Christensenellales; family Borkfalkiaceae; genus UBA1259. The sequence goes on along the minus strand of JAZORG010000019.1, from coordinate 405 downwards.
CCACAACCCTATTTTTATCTGATTTAACAAGTCTTTCTATCTCGTTTAAGGGAAGATACAATCCCGTTGGGGCGTTGGGGTTTGCAATAAACACCGTTCCTTTTTTACCTATATAGTCATCTACGCACACCGAAAAATCTTCTCTTAACGGAATTTCCTCATACGGCACAGAATTTATCTGCGCAAACACCTTATAAAATCCATACGATATGTCAGGGAATATTGCGGGATTATCATTGTCGCAATAAGCCATAAACGCAAAATTTAACACCTCGTCTGAACCATTTGTCATAATGACGTTTTTACTTTCTACACCGCAAGCGATAGCGGTAAGACGAGTAAGTTCTTTTACGTCTGGGTCGGGATAGAGATACAGCCGTTCTGCCGATTTACTCGCAAGTTCTA
>JAZORG010000018.1:0-14417 GCA_045656465.1 Christensenellaceae bacterium | reverse complement strand
GCAAATTTTAAGCGGTATTGAACTTGAAAAGACAAGAATAGAAAACTTGTGTTTAGAGGTTAAAGACTTTGAAAAACTGTTAAAGGCAGAACAAAGCAATCCCGAACTGTTTTTCCGTTATACGAAGTATCAGCAGTCGTTCGATTCTATTTCTGAAGATAAGGTAAAGGACAAGGGAAACTACCAAAAACTTTTAGATAACGAAAAAAACAATGGTAGAGAGAACGATATATACGGACTGAACGTGGTAGCGCTTAAAGATAGCAATCCCGACGAGGGAGAAACAAAGTTAAATCCGTCTGAATACTTTAAGATGACGGGAGAGACCACGGCAAAAGACATTGTTGTTTTGGTTTTTGATTTTTGTGGGTATCAATACGACTTGCATTACGAAAGCATATCCGTTATAAATGCAATCGTAAGATCGTGTAGCGATATTTTAGATTAGAGATAGTTATGAAAGGAAAATTTATTACATTCGAGGGGTGCGAGGGCGTAGGAAAATCTCGTCAAATCCGCCTAGTAGAAGAATATTTGCAAAAAAACAAAATAGATTATTACCTTACTCGTGAGCCGGGTGGAACGCCCGTTTCCGAACAAATCCGTTCGGTTATTTTAGACGGAAAAAACGTTGCAATGGCAGACGAGTGCGAGGCGCTTTTGTACGCTGCGGCACGTGTTCAGTTGTTAAAGGAAGTCGTTGGCCCAAAAATCGAGAGTGGACAACTGGTATTATGCGACAGATATATTGATTCTTCGCTAGCGTATCAAGGCTATGCGAGGGGGTTAGGCGTGGAGTTTGTTGAAAAGATAAACGACTTTGCAATTAAGAATTTTATGCCTGACTTTACCGTATTTTTAGATTTACCGCCAGAACAAGCATTTTTAAGAAAAGGCGGTGTGGATAAAGGTGATAGAGTGGAACTTTCTGGCAAAGAATTTCACCAAAAAGTTTACGAGGGTTATAAATCACTTGCAAAAAAATATCCCGAGCGTTTTATCGTTATTGATGCAAGCGGGGAAAAAGAACAAACCCACGCAAAAGTTATTAACGCATTAAAAGAAAAGGGTGTGTTATGACAGACCTTTTAGGGTTAGTAAAAACTACGGGCGCATATAAAATAGTTAAGGGCGACAAGGATAATAATCGCCTTTCGCACGCTTACCTTATCGTTACGCCCGACGGTGAAAATCTCACCGAATACTTAAAAATCTTCGCATCAGTCGTGCTGTGTGATAATGCTCATCCGTGTGGAAATTGCCGTGCGTGTAAGTTGATAAAGGATAATGCGCATTCAGACGTAATAGTATATCCCAAAAACGGTCCAAGCATTAAAACTGAAGAAGTGAACGAACTAATCGGCGAAAGTTTTGTTAAGCCGATAGAGGGCGAAAAGAAAATTTTTATTTTAAGTCAGGCGCAGTCAATGAATGCGCAGGCTCAAAATAAACTTCTAAAAACGTTAGAAGAACCCCCAAAAAACGTACATATATTTATGGGCGCAACAAGTGAGTTTCCGTTGTTAACAACAATAAAGTCAAGGGTTAAGAAACTAGAAATTCCGCCCTATTCTGAAAGTGAGTTGTTTAGAGCGTTAAAAGGGGAATATTTAGACCAAGAAAAATTAAAATCTGCTATATCGTGCGGAGACGGCACGGTGGGTATGGCTCAAATAAACTATGCTGACGAAAGTCTTAAAAGTTTAACAGCGCTATGCTCGGAAATAATAACCGATATGAATTCATCGAGCGAGGTTTTGAAGTATTCAAATAAGATTACTGCAAGCAAATGCGATTTTAATAAATTTTTATCGGTTATGGAACTACTCTTAAACGACCTTTTGCTTTATTGCGAGGGGAAAGAAGAGAGGGTTAAGAACAAAACGACTTTTGAAACAATCAAAAGTGCAAAAAACTTTAGAACAGGCTCGGTCATATATGCGTTAGAGCGTGTAAACGAGGCTAAAAAGCGAAAAAATTTCAATGCAAACCCAACAATGCTAACAGAGTGGTTGTTGTTCCAGATTTTGGAGGGAAAGTATAAATGGCAAAAATTATAGGTGTAAAATTTAAAAACACCGCAAAAGTATATTATTTTGCACCAGCAGAGGGCGAAACGGAATATCCTGAAAAGTCGGGCGTTGTCGTTGAAACGGCAAAAGGTCTTGAATACGGCACGGTTGTTTTCGGGCTTAAAGAAGTAGATGATAGCGAAATTGTTCATCCGTTAAAGCCAATATTGAGGCGTGCTACTGAAAAGGACGAAAAAACGGTTAAAGATAACGAAAAGAAAATCCCCGAGGCTATGGAGTTTGCCGAAAACAAAATTCGTGAAATGCAACTCGATATGAAGTTAATCGGTTGTGAATACGCTTTTGACGGCAAAAAACTTGTATTTTTCTTTACTTCGGACGGTAGGGTGGATTTTAGAGAACTCGTAAAAGTTTTGGCAGCCCGTTTCCGTTTGAGAATTGAATTAAGACAAATAGGAATAAGAGATGAAACCAAGATTTTGGGAGGAATTGCGCCTTGCGGAAGAACTTGCTGTTGCGCAAGTTGTATGAGCGACTTTGGTAAAGTTTCAATCAAAATGGCAAAGACACAGGGCTTACACTTAAACCCGGGCAAAATCAGCGGTTTGTGCGGAAGGCTTATGTGTTGTTTAGAATATGAAAACGATTACTATTCAGAAGTCTATAAAAAAATGCCCAAAGTTGGCGGAACGGTAGGCACTCCCGAGGGTACAGGAACGGTTGTTTCTAACGATATGTTAAAACTCATTAGTAAAGTTAAAATTCTAAAGGGCGACGGAAGCGAGATTTATAAAGATTTCCCCGTTGATAGATTGAGTTTTAAGAAAAGTTCGGGCGGAAAAGATAAAGACGACGATTTAGATGAAACTAACGAAGAAATAAATAAAATTTTAGATTAGTTGTTTACAAACCAAATTGTTTGTGATACAATATATATAATGAATAAAATTTAGGAGGAGAACTCTAATGGCATATAAGATAAGCGATCAGTGCATTTCTTGCGGTGCTTGCGCAGATACTTGCCCCTGTGGCGCTATCAGCGAAGGCGATGGACAGTTTGTTATTGATGCAGAAGCATGCGTTTCTTGCGGTGCTTGCGCAGAAGGCTGCCCCGTAGAGGCTATTTCTGAAGAATAATAAGAGTAGCAAATCCTTTTAAGGCGCAGTTTTACTGCGCCTTAAATTTTAACCGTTACAAATTTTAAAAAATTAGGGTAAATTACAGTTAATTTTCGGAATAATATGGAAAGAGTTGAAGATTTAAATTTATTAAACTTAAAGATTTATCAAGACGACGAGCGTTACTGTTTTACGTCAGATGCGGTTTTACTGTCTAGGTTTGCAAGGGTTAAGTCGGGCGACGTGGTTGCAGATTTTTGTTCGGGGAGTGGAATTGTCGGGCTTCATCTTTACGGCTTAAATAATACAAAAATTGATACCGTTACGTTGTTTGAAATGCAAAAACCGCTTTTTGACCTTTCTGTTAAGTCTATAAAATTAAATAATTTAGAAAACAAGTTTAATGCAATAAACTGCCGTGTGCAAGATATTGGTAGCGAATATGCTGGCAAATTTTCGCTTATTACTTCTAATCCGCCGTATATGGAAAAGGGGCGAGGCTTTACCGAAGAAAACAAAGAAATTGCCGTTTGTAGAACGGAGATAGAACTTACCCTTTCAGAACTCATTTTATCAGTAAGTAATGCCTTAAAATTTGGCGGAAGATTTTGTATGGTTCATCGTAGCGATAGACTAGCCGAAATTATTTATAAAATGAAAGAACGAAATATAGAACCAAAAAGATTGCAGTTTGTGTGCGGTAAAAATAAAAAACCTTATCTTGTTCTAATAGAAGGGGTAAAGGGTGGAAAGAACGGTATAGACGTTCTAGAAACGTTAACTAACTAAAGGGGGAAAATATGCTTTATTTTGTGGCAACGCCTATAGGAAACTTAAAAGATATAACTTTTAGAGCGATAGAAGTCTTGCAAAACGTTGACGAAATTGCGTGCGAGGATACAAGGCACTCTTTGGGGTTACTTAACGCATATCAAATAAAAAAACCTCTTTTTTCTTATCATAAATTCAACGAAAGAGAATCGGGGCAAAAGATTATAGAGAAATTGAAGAGCGGTAAAGATATAGCCGTAATAACCGATGCGGGTATGCCCGTCGTTTCCGACCCCGGCAATCTTTTAACACAAATGCTCATTGAAGAGGGGCTATCGTTTACAGTAATTCCTGGAGCGTGCGCATTTGTTTCGGCGCTTGTGCTTGGCGGACTAGATAGTTCTAGGTTTTGCTTTTTAGGGTTTATGCCTGCAAAGAATTCCGAGAGAAAGGAGTTTTTGACAAAGTATAAGAGTTTGGATATGACACTCATATTCTACTCTGCGCCCCACGACGTAAAAAAGGATATAGAAAGCATTTATTCGGTGTTTGGTAATCGCAGAGCAGTTGCAGTAAAAGAGTTAACAAAACTACACGAACGTGCTGAAAGGTTTAATCTTGAAGAGGGATTACCCTCAGAAGCCAAAGGGGAATACGTTATTTTGGTTGAGGGGGCATCGGCAGAAAACGAAAACCTCAATCTTACTGAAAAAGAACATATAGAAATGTATATATCGCAAGGAATGGATAAAAAAGAGGCGCTAAAAAGGGTGGCTAAAGAACGAGGCGTTTCAAAATCCTCATTATATAAATACACGCTTGAATAATTTAAAAAATATCGGCGGACAAAAATTTGTCCGCCGATAGTTATTTTATATTAGATAACTTATTTTTTATCCGTACTACCAAAACCGCCCGTGCGAGAAGAGGTGGCTTGGTCATCAACGGTAATTCCGTATTCAACAAAAATTCCTTGAGCGAATGCCTGTTGCTTTTCAACCTTAAGGGGAGATGAGCCACAGTTTGTCATTTTAATAAAAATGTGCCCCTCGTTATCTGCATTAAAGTAATCGCTGTCAATAATTCCCACCGTATTATCGAGTGAAAGGCGATATTTAAAGCCCAAACTACTGCGAGGGTAAAGTTTTAACACCCACCCCTCGTCAATTCTGACACGGATTCCCGTTGGGATTTTGATTGTCTGGTTAGGGGAAAGGGTAAATTCTTCGGGCGCAAAAAAGTCGTAGCCTGCGCTACCAGAAGTTGCCCTTTTAGGTAATATAATATTTTCGTAACTCTCGCTACTTGCATTTTTTGAATATTCTTCTTTACTAACTAAAAAAAACTGTGCAATTTTTTTCATTTTTAACTTCCGTTCAATCTTTTTTAAATATTTATTTTCTAAAATTATTTTATCATATAAAATAAAAAGTGGCAAGGCTATTTAATAAATTCTTTATAGCAAGTTTTTTTCATTTTAAGATATATTATAGTGCTAATAAGCATCAACACGAATAAAATTGCAAGAATTAGTGGGAAAAACTTTACCGAAAGATATTGCGCAATTATCCCGAAAACAGGGGGCATTATTAGAATTCCCAAATTACAAGAGGCAAGTTGCGACCCCATAACCGAGGGGGAGATTTCTTTCCCGAAAAATGACGGGGTTAAATAGGCAAGGTTTGGAAAGGTTGGTCCGTTGCCTAGTCCAATTAAAAATAAGGCTATGCCTTTTACGATAGCAGGTAGGGGCAGAAACAGTATTACGATAGCAACGCCAACCAATGAGTAGCCTACGTAAATTATCTGTTGTTGGGAGAATTTTTTTGTTAAAAATCCAGAAATAATTCGTCCCGAAGTCATTCCAACGTAATAAAGTGTTATAAGTTCTGCGGCTTTAGATTCGGTCATTCCCTCTGCGCTAACAAGAAAAGTGCAACCCCAAACACCGCAAACAAATTCTAGACCTACCGTTGTAAAGAATACAAACCAACTTAAACGTAAGGCAGGCACTTTAATCATTTGGGGGAAAGATAGGGTAACAGGTTCAATTTCATTATTTGTTTCTTTATCAATGTTTTTTGCTTTTTTCCACAGCGGAAGCGCTAAAAAGGAAACTATTGTGATGAAAAGCATAACGAAAAATACTAGCCTAAATCCTAGCCTCCAATTGTTGTCAAAAGATAGGGCAAGAGACATAAGTAAGGGGGTAAGCGCAACGCCCACACCGTAAAAACTGTGCGAAAAACACATATGTATAGGTTTATAATGCACGGCTATAAAGTTGTTTAAGGCAGCGTCTATTGCGCCTGCGCCAAACCCTAGTGGAATTGCTAAAACGAGGAAAAACACGAGCGAATCGGAAAATGAATACGCCAAAAGCGAAAAGGTTGTAAGCGCAGTTGAAAAAGCCGTTAGTAGGCCCGTTCCGAATTTATTGATTAGTTTTGCAGAGAGCATACTTGCTAAAACCGTTCCCGTAGAAATTAAAACGGTAACAAAACTTGCGTTTCCTACAGGCTGATTGATATCAGGATAAATCGCAGGCCAAGCCGACCCGAATACAGAATCGGGCAACCCTAAGCCGGCATAAATAATAAAAATCACAACAAGGAGAAGAGCCATTTTATCCTCCTAAATAAGCATTAAAAGTAACCCGCCAATCGAGGCGAAAAGGGTGGGAATGGCAATAGCCGTTCCGTAAAGTGTAAATTTAACAAAGGACAAGTGCTCACCGTAACGAGATAAAATCTTGCTCCACATAATTCCTGCAAGAGCGCCGACGGGCGATATAAATGCGCCTACGTTTGAGCCGATAACCGTGCCGTAAAGCGCGCCAATACTGTTTCCGTTTACAATTTTTTCAAACAATACGCTCATAGGAATATTGTTAAATAGGTTAGATGAAAGGGCGGAAAGCACACCGAAAGTAATTGCGTCGTTGGGTTTTTTTGTAATTAAAACGTCTGATAAAAAATCGGTAACGCCACCGTTTTTAAGCGCCAACACAATAACAAACATTGAAAGCACGAACGGAATTAGTTCGTAAGGTTCTTTCTTGATTGATTTTAGTATGGGAACTGCCGTGTGTTCTACAATTATATCGTAAACAAGGTCAAACGCTGTCATTGAAAGAGCAACGGTTAAACACACCGCCCACATTTCTATTCCGATAAAATCGGAAACGGCTAAAAGGATAATGCAAATTAAAAGATGTACAACCGCAACGATAAGTGGGGTTTTATGCTTGATTAAATTTTTCTTTAATTCCTTTTCTTCATTGTTTTCGGGAATAGGCGATAAAAGAGATTTTCTAAAGAGCAAAAACACCATTAAAAGCCCCGTTAAACCACCGAGAACAGAGGGGAGAAACATTACTGAAAAATATTCGGTAAAGGTTATGCCTGCGCTACCTGCAAGATAGATATTTGTGGGGTTGCCTACAATTAGCGTCATACTCCAAGTGTTTGCCGCAACAAATTCGCCAAGTAAAAATGGTAGTGGCGAGATTTTAACCTTTTTAGCAAAAATACAAATAGGCGGTGTAAAGGTTAAAATTATAATGTCGTTAGACGTAAAGATTGTTAAAATTGAAACTATGAGATATAAAAGCAAAAATAGTTTTAATTGACTTCCCTTAGTTTTAAGAAAAACCTTGTCTGCGATATAATTGAAAAAACCTGCGTCGCCTAAATATATCGACAAAAGAGTCATAGATAAAAACAGAGTCAAAATTTTTAGGGGATTAACAGAGGTGTTTGCAGTAATACCGCTTAAAACTTCCGCAAGCGAAATACGGTTAAAAACCAGCATACAAACTGCGCCTAAAAGACAGACAATCCAGTATAATCCTATGCTGAATTTTTTAATGGAAATATATGGTTTAACAAGAACAGCGCTAACCATTAAAAGCACGGTTAAACACGCAATAATAATTGTAACTATCATAACTTCTTCCGCAACTTATTTTCAATAAGCGATTATAGCAAACAAAAAGTATTTTTGCAAAGGAAAAAGGGCAAAAACAGATAAAATTTAAAAACTATGTTTTTAATTTATAAAGAAAATAAAAAATTTCTTGATTGTTTGAAAAAAAAAGAGTATAATAAAATCACTTGTTGACTTGTCAAGAGGAGAATAATGAAGAGAAAATACAAAAGCAAATGGATAAAAAAACACCACGGTGTTACTTTTTGGGTTATAAGATGCATTTTTAAGCCCTTCTTTTTGCTCCGTTATAGATTGAAACCAGCAAACGATAAAAGGAAAATTCCTTCGCCCTCGATTTTGATGGCAAACCATCAAACAACTTACGATCAGTTTATAGTAGCGTGTTCTGTAAAGCGTCCTACTTATTTTATCGCCTCTGAAGATTTGTTTATGAATCCCATTCTTGCTCCTTTAATGAAATACTTTATGGCGCCTATTGCAAAATCAAAATCCAAAAGCGACATAGGCACAATAATGAATACCAAAAGGGTGCTTAAAGAGGGAGGCATTGTAGCGCTTTTCCCCGAGGGAAACAGAACGTTATCTGGCGGTTGTTGGGGGATAGATATATCGACGGCAAAACTTGCTAAAGCGTGCAAAGTTCCACTCGTGCTGTATAAGATAGACGGTGGTTACGGCACAGACCCTCGTTGGGGCGGAAAAATTAGAAGAGGGAAAATGCAGGCAAAAACTGTTGAAATTCTTTCCGTTGAGCAGTTGGAGAATATGAGCGTAGAGGAAGTTAACCAAAAAATCAACGCCACGATTACTTCTAACGATTATGAGCAAGGCGTTGAGTTTAAGAGCAGAAAACGGGCGGAATATTTAGAGCGTGCGCTGTATTACTGCCCTAACTGTAAAAGTTTTGAGAGTTTATATTCTAAAGGTAATTACCTTAAATGTAAAAACTGTTCAATGGTGGTAGAATATACTAAAGATTTGTACATAAAAGCGCTTGACGGAGTAGTTCCCTATCAAAACGTTTACGGTTGGTTTAACGAGCAGAAAATAAAACTTTCTGAACGTGTTAAAAAGGGAGAAGTTCTATTTTCTGATGATAAAATAATTAAAAGGGTTATTTATCAAAACAAGTGGCATAAGGGCGGAATAGTGAGTATAAAAGCCGACGGCAAAGGTATAATTTTACAAGGAGAAGACGGCAAAACTCAAGCAATCGGTTATGAAGAAATTGTGGGCGCAACCGTTCTTGGCAAAAGAAAGATAAATTATTATCTTAAGGACGATAAAACGCTTCAGTTTGAAGGAAACAAGCGTTTTTGCGCAATAAAATACTTGCATTTATTGGAATGTGTAAAGGAGGAAACAGATGGGTGATTTCGGTGATTTTTCAGTATGGAGTATGATATTTGTTTTTGGTTGTATATTTTTGAGTTTGTTATTAGGAAACATTATCAAAAAAAGCATACCTTTTTTAAGAAAATCTCTTATCCCCGTATCGGTTATAGGAGGACTGCTTCTTTTAATAGTGTCAGAAGTTTATGGCGCAATAGCAGGCGAACCTTTTTTTAATTCGCAGATATTTGGGGGGAGCGGTTACGAGGTGTTAGAAATAATTACCTACCATTGCTTGGCTTTAGGCTTTATAGCCTCTGCTCTAAAAGAAACGGGCAAAAAGATGACAAAAAAGAGATCTGTTGAGATTTTTAATTCGGGTGTAACAACCGTTTCTACATATTTAATTCAGGCAATAGTCGGGTTTTTAATAACCATTATTGCCACAATGTTTATAACGGATTTTTTCCCTGCGGCAGGAGTGTTGTTGCCTTTCGGCTACGGTCAAGGAACAGGTCAAGCGCTAAACTTTGGTAATATTTACGAAAAAGAATACGGTTTTGTAGGAGGAAAGAGTTTTGGTCTTACCATAGCAGCACTTGGATTTTTAAGCGCAGCAATCGGTGGTGTTATACACTTAAACATTCTAAAGAGAAGAGGTAAACTCAAAATAGTTTCTGAAAAAGAAAAGGCAGGGCTTTCACTTGCTCAAGTAGAGGGGGAAAACGAGGTGTCAATGCAAGGTAGTATTGATAAACTCACAATTCAACTCTCGCTTATAATGGTTGCTTATGGTCTTGCATATCTAATGATGTTTCTTTTAAGTTTGGCTATCCCTTCTATGGAATCGACTATTTACGGCTTTAACTTTCTTTTGGGTGTTATCGGCGCAATAATCATAAAAAGCCTTCTCAAGTTATTGAGAAAGAAAAACATAGTTAAAAAAGACTACACAAACAACTTCTTGCTTACCAGAACAAGTAATATGTTTTTTGATATAATGGTAGTGTCAGGAATAGCAGCAATTCAACTCGGACTATTAGAAAAATACTGGGGAGTAATACTAGTTCTCGGTGTTGTGGGGCTTGTGATAACTTATGTCTATAACAGAATAATTGCAAAAACCCTTTTTAAGGATTACGCAGAAGAACAATTCCTCGCAATGTACGGTATGCTTACGGGAACGGCATCAACAGGTATTATACTTTTAAGAGAAATAGACGGTGAATTTAAAACCCCTGCAGCAGATAACTTGGTTTATCAAACCTTGCCCGCAATCGTATTTGGTTTCCCGATGATGCTGTTGGCAAAACTTGCCCCAACAAATATTTGGCTCACTATGGGCATTTTGGTCGTTTTCTTTATCGCAATGAATATTTTGTTATATAGGTCTAAAATCTTTAAGCGTACAAAAGGTAAGGCAGATGGTTTTGTAGATGGACAAGCAGAGCAGACCGAGTGCGCTAGCGGAGAGAGTGCCAACGAATAAAAACTATTAAATAAAATTTAGAGCCGAAACCGAAACTTTTATAAGATTCGGTTTCTACTTATTTTAAATAAAAATTTTTACTTTTAAAAATGTATGTTTGCATATAAAATCAGTTGACTTTATCGCTTTAGCGTGCTAAAATGATAAAAAACTAAAACGCAAGGGAGTAAAAATGGATAATTTTCATATAGAGGCATTCGACAGTCTATTTGAAGCAGTTTTAAGGCTTAATAGCGTAGAAGATTGCAGAAAATTTTTTGAAGACGTTTGCACGATAAAAGAGTTGCAAGATATTTCGCAACGACTTGAGGTGGCAAAACTATTAAAAGAGGGAAAAAATTATCAAAGCATATCCAAAGAAACGGGCGCAAGCACGGCAACGATAAGTAGGGTAAACAAATGTATTAACTACGGAAGTGGTGGATATGAAATTGTATTAGGTAAAGAAAAAACGGAGAAATAATATGGACTTATTAGATAAAGTTTTAAATGGAACTAAAAAAACTGTTAACAGTCTTTGCGCATTGTATGCAAACTATGGATTTAATCAGTATAAAATGAGCAAGTTTGAAGAATACGATTTATACGTTAAAAATAAAGACTTTCTCATTTCGGAAAATATAATAACCTTTACCGATACGGACGGAAAACTTATGGCGTTAAAGCCCGACGTTACGTTGTCAATTATTAAAAATTGTAAAGACGACGGGCAAACGACAAAACTTTACTATGAAGAAACGGTTTATAGGGTTTCAAAAGGCACTAACTCGTTTAAGGAATTTATGCAAGTGGGTTTAGAGTGTTTAGGAGATATAAACACCTATCAAGCAAGTGAGGTTTTGATGCTTGCAGGAAAGAGTTTGGAACTAATTTCTCCAGATTACGTTTTAGACATATCCGATTTAGATATCGTTAAAAGTGTGCTTGACGGCGCAAATCTTTCTGAAGAGGCAAAGGGACAAATTCTGCTTTATTTAGGGGAGAAGAACGAGCAAGGCGTTTTATCTGTTTGTGAAAAAGAGGGCGTGGATGAAAACAGCGCCAAGGTTCTATCTGCATTAGTTTCTCTATACGGAAAACCTCAAACAGTTATCGAAAAATTGAGAACGTATCCGCTTTCTTTAGACACGATGAGTGCGCTTGATGAACTTGAAACAATAATAACCACACTTTATGAGTTCGGGCTAGAAGATAAAATCAATATAGACTTTTCGGTCATTAACGATATGAGTTATTATAGTGGCGTGGTGTTTAGAGGATTTATTAGCGGAATCCCCACGGGAATTTTATCGGGTGGTCAGTACGATAAATTGATGAGTAAAATGGGCAAGAAAAAGGGTGCAATCGGATTTGCTGTGTATTTGGATGAACTTTCAAAACTTTCAGCAAAGACTGATGATTACGACGTGGACGTTCTTATTGTTTATGGCAAATGCAAGGCGGAAAAAGTTGCTAAAGCCGTAAAAGAAGTTGCAAGCAACGGTAGTGTAATGGCAGTAAGCGAACAGACGCAGAAAATTAAATATAAACAACTAATAATCTTAAAGGAGGAGGAAAATTTATGAAAAACGTGTTAAATATTGCTCTTCCTAAAGGAAGACTTGGCGAAAAGGTTTACGCAATGTTTGAAAAGGCAGGCTTTCCTTGTCCGTCTATAAAAGAAAATAATAGAAAACTCATTTTTGAAAACCAAGAAGTTGGTGTAAGATATTTTTGGGTAAAGCCCTCTGACGTTGCTATTTACGTAGAGCGTGGCGCAGCCGATATAGGTGTTGCGGGAAAGGATATTTTGCTTGAATATCGCCCAGACGTTTATGAATTATTAGATCTTAAAATGGGAAAATGCGATATGGCTGTTGCGTCAAAGGCAGACTTTTTAGAGGATAAGAGCCGTACGCTCGTTGTTGCGACAAAGTTTAAGAATATCGCAAAAAGTTACTATGCAAAACAGGGTAGAGATATAGATATTATTCACCTTAACGGTTCAATAGAAATTGCTCCTATATTAGGTCTTTCAGACGTTATAGTTGATATTGTAGAAACAGGCACAACGCTAAAGGAAAACAACCTTGTCGTTATGGAAAAATTCTTGCCTATCTCTGCTAGACTTATCGCAAACAAGGCAAACTTTAAGTTTAAGAGCGCACTAATTGAAAAAATAAAAGCCTCGCTCGAACAGCAAACGGAGAACTGATATGATAAAAATAATAAACGGCAAAACGGACGAGAAAGAGATTTTTTCACGTGTTCAGCCAAAGGTTGACGTTTCGGCAGTTGTTGCAGAAATTATTGATACGGTTGTAAAAAACGGCGACAAAGCGCTATTTGATTACACAAAACAATTCGATAAAGTACAACTAGAAAGTTTAGTTGTTAAAAAGGAAGAAATTGAAGAGGCGGTAAAGCAGGTCGATAAAGAGTTTTTAAGGATTTTAACTCATTCTGCAAAAAACATAAAAGATTTTCACTCTAAACAAGTAAGAGAAGGTTTTGAAATAACAAATCAAGACGGTGCGATTGTAGGGCAAAAGATTATTCCTATAGAAAAAGCAGGGCTTTACGTTCCTGGTGGAACGGCGGCATACCCATCAACCGTATTAATGGATGCAATTCCTGCAAAAATAGCGGGGGTTAACGAGGTAGTGATGGTAACCCCTCCCGATAAAGAGGGTAAAATTAACCCTGTAATACTTGCTGCGGCTTCTGTTGCGGGGGTGGATAAAATTTATAAAGTAGGCGGAGCGCAAGCGGTTGCAGCGCTTGCTTACGGAACTCAAACAATTCCCAAAGTGGATAAAATCGTTGGGCCTGGTAACGCTTTTGTGGCAGAGGCAAAAAAACAGGTGTTCGGAATGGTTTCAATAGATATGATTGCAGGACCTAGCGAGATTTTAATAGTTGCTGATAAAAATAACAATCCCAAATACATTGCATCAGATTTACTATCGCAAGCCGAACACGATAAAATGGCAAGCGCAGTTTTGATAACCGACGACAAGCAGTTTGCTTTAGCGGTGGCAGAAGAAATAGAAAGACAAATTCCGCTTTTAGAGAGAGGGGAAATTGCAAGGGTATCCATAGACGATAACGGAAAAATAATCGTTACAGACAACCTTGAAAGCGCAATAGAATTAGCAAACAAATTAGCGCCCGAGCATTTAGAATTGTGTTTGGATAATCCGTTTACGTATTTAGAAAAAATTAAACACGCAGGCTCGGTATTTTTAGGAAGAAACTGTCCCGAGGCAATGGGCGATTATATAGCAGGAACAAACCACACGTTGCCCACAAGTGGAACGGCTAGGTTTTCAAGCGCATTGTCGGTTGACGATTTTATTAAAAAAACACAGTACGTCTATTATTCAAAAGAGGCGCTTAACGCTTCGGCAAAAGACGTGGATTATTTTGCAAAAAAAGAAGGGCTTACCGCACACGCAAAGTCGGCGGTGATACGAACAAAGGAATGATTATGAGTAGGTTTTTTAGTAATAAATTTAAGAACTTAACGCCATATACCCCAGGAGAACAGCCAAAGGGAAAAGAGTATATTAAACTAAACACGAACGAAAGTCCTTTTCCTCCCTCTAAAAAGGCGATAGAACTTGCGAGCAAGTCGGCAGAACGGCTGTATCTCTATCCCGATCCAGACGTAAAAGAACTAACTCGTCTTACCGCTCTTGCTTGCGGTGTAGAAAGTAAAAACGTCATTATGACAAATGGTT
>JAZORG010000017.1:0-11046 GCA_045656465.1 Christensenellaceae bacterium | reverse complement strand
CATACCAGCGCCAGCACCAGCATAATGGCGGTGGGGATATAATACTGCCATCTACGGCGCCGTCTTGCGGGACGGCGAGGCTGTTCGTTGCGGCGATTCTCGTCCATAATTATCTTTCCTTTCTGCGGGTTATTTCAAATTCATTAACTTCATTATAAACCAGGTTGCGAAGAATATCAACTGGAAAAACAGAAAAAGAAGCCGATACCCGGAGGTATCGGCGAAAATTTCCAATTTGTTCACACCACCCGGCGAGCGCCGTAATAATGCTCAACATAGTATGACATTAATTCTTATAAAAAACGGATAAATTTTCACAAAAAAGATTGTTTAAAAAGGAGATTAGTATGGAGAATAAAAAAATTAAAATACATAAAATCAAAATAATTGCAATTACAATGTTATTTTTCTGTTTATCAATAAATTTTGCAGGATGTGGCATAAGAGCTTCTAGTTATACAGAAGAAGAACATATACAAAGAATTAGTGAACGTATAAAAGACCGAGATACAAATTGGGGTTATCCCGAAGGGGAAACTTATGCAGATTTTGAAGTATATCCATTATATGATGCAAACGAAGAGTTAAAATATTTTCTTGTCGAATTTGAACCTTATGGGTTTGTATTCGTTTGTCTTATAGAGGAAAAACCTGGTATTTTATCTTGTTTGGGAGCAAGTACGAGTATGTATAAACTGTCAAATGTATATGGTATAAACTATACTTGGTCTCCTTACATAAAAGATGAAACAAATAGTCAACCTTCCCCAGATTCAGATAAATCTTGGATTCTTAACGAAAACGGAGAACGGATTTTTAACAACAAAAGCCCATATTATATAACCGGTAATATAGAAGAAAAGAAGTATTTATTGGTTGGTAACAGCCATTCTGACTTTATATGTGCTATAAAAAAGGATGGTGAATTTATTAATTTAGTTAGTGGAAAAGTATTTGATAGTCAATCTTTGAATGAGCAATCCACAATGTATATTGCATTTATTGCTAAAGCGAATTTTGACTTATGATAAAATAAGGAGGTAAAGCGATGAAAAAGAAATATATTTTTAATGGATTGTGCGGTTTTATTATTTTTTTGTGCACAATTGTATCTATTTCTTTTATTAATGAAATCCTAATTATAGTACACAAGGGACTATTTTATACAATAAAGCAAAAACAGTTATTATTAATAAAGTGTCTTAAGTAATTCATTAAAAATCACGACACAAACATTTAGTAGTTAATACTTAAAGGCAGGTCGTTGACCTGCCTTTTTTCGTGGCGTATTTTAAGTCTTTAGGTTAAGGTATTTGCATTGTTTGTTCCGTTGTTACATCCCCAGTTGAAAAAATTACAGTTTGTAGTTGTTAGTAACGCAAGCAGTAAAAATAGTTGTGTTGAACTTATTGTATTATTTGAAGTTAGAAGTAGTAATAACGCAACCAAAACAATATTGTTAGAATTCATTTTGTTACCTCCTTTTTAACAAAATACGCTTTTTTTCTGTTTTTTATGGGAATTTATTTTAAAATTCACACAATTTACTATGTTACAATATATGTACAATCATTGATATATTATGAAAGGAGAATAAAAAAGGTGAAAGAAATTTTGTTGGATAGGCGTTTACAAACTATGGTGCGTGATTATGTTCCACAAGGTGAAATTCTAGATGATTTAGTATGTTTTTTTTCTATATTTTCCGACTACACAAGGCTTAAAATGATATCGGCGTTAGCGATTAGTGAAATGTGTGTTAGCGACATATCGACGTTACTAAAATTAAACCAGACAACAGTATCGCATCAATTAAGATTATTAAAGAATTTGAATGCGGTTACAACCCGTAGGCAAGGGAAAGTTGTATTCTATTCACTCCGTAACGAACTGTTAAATGACGTTCTTTTAAAAGGAGTGGAATTTTTAGGGTATTAGCGCTTGTAAATTACTTTAAAATCGGTTATAATTATAGCCGTGGGAATTATAGATGATAAATTAAAACTTCTACCCGAAAATCCCGGTGTTTACGTTATGCTAGACGGGGCGGGGCAGATTATATACGTTGGTAAGGCGAAAAACCTTAAAAACCGTGTTAGGCAATATTTTTTCAGCGGTGTCAAAACGGAAAAAGTTATGGCAATGGTAAAAAATATAGCCGACTTTTACTATATAATCGTTCCTAGCGAAATTGATGCTTTATCATTAGAAAATAATTTGATAAAAAAGCATAAACCGAGATATAATATATTATTGAAAGATGATAAAACCTATCCTTATATTAAAGTGGACTTAAAGGAGGCATACCCGACTTTTAAGGTTACTAGAAAAATAAAAAAGGACGGAGCAAAATATTTTGGCCCGTTTATGGGTGGTGTTTCGGTTAAATCGGTTTTAGAGATAATAAACCTTGCGTTTATGATACGTCCGTGCGAAAAAAAACTTACTTTCGATAAGCAAATTAAACCTTGCTTAAATTACCACATAAAAAAATGCTATGCGCCGTGCGCAGGGTGCATATCTAAAGATGAATACGACCAAAAGGTTTCGGGGGCAATAGATTTTTTAAGTGGGGACATAACCGATACGGAAAAACTCCTTAAGGAAAAGATGTACGAGGCAAGCGAACGTGAAGAGTTCGAACTTGCGTTAAAATATAAAGAAAATCTTTTAGGTTTAGAAAAAATAAAATTAAAGAGAATAACCGCATTAAATAAATTTATCAATGCAGACATTATTGCGTATAGGTCTAACGGTTTATATTCGGCAATAAATTTACTTGTTGTAA
The DNA here is from genome assembly GCA_045656465.1 of Christensenellaceae bacterium. Taxonomy (GTDB): domain Bacteria; phylum Bacillota; class Clostridia; order Christensenellales; family Borkfalkiaceae; genus UBA1259. The sequence goes on along the minus strand of JAZORG010000017.1, from coordinate 8,258 downwards.
GAAACGGTAGAATGCTAGGTAGTAAGAATTTTTCATTTGACAGCGCAACCCTATCCGATGCAGATGCATTAAATGAATTTATTTTAAGATATTATAAAAACGGCGTGGAAATTCCAGATGAGATTATATCTAATCAAGAAATATCAGATGCGCAGTTGCTAGAACAATATATTAAAGGTGCTTTTGCAAAATCGGTAAGCATTTTAGCCGTTAAACAAGGGGTTAGAAAGCAACTTGCCGATATGGCAACAGTTAATGCGGAAGAGCATTTAGAAATTGCTGAAAGCAAGATTAAACACAAAAACGATATGACGGTTACCGCTTGCAAGTCTTTGCAAGAAAAACTTTCTCTCGCTAATTTTCCCAAACGAATGGAGTGTTACGACATATCCAACATAAGTGGTGTTGACAAGGTGGGAAGTATGGTTGTTTTTATAAACGGCGAACCTGATTTTGATTCTTACCGTAGATTTAAGATAAACACTTTCGAGGGTGCGGACGATTACCGTGCGCATCAAGAAATGATGACTCGCCGACTAGAAAGAATGGTTACAGATTCCGAGAAATTCCCTAAACCCGATTTAATTATAATTGACGGCGGAAAAGGGCAGTTATCTGCAATAAAAGAAGTCTTTGACGAAAAAGGTATAACGGGGATAGACCTTATTTCGCTTGCAGAGCGTGAAGAGGAAATATTCCTTGTCGGCTCATCTAAACCCGTTGTTTTAGAAAAGCGTGATTATTGCTTGAAAATGCTACAACGTATTAGAGATGAAGCGCATAGATTCGCAATAACCTATCACCGCACTTTGCGTGGTAAGAGGGCGCTTTCTTCAGTTCTCGATAAAGTTAAGGGATTAGGAAAGGTTAAAAAAAATGCTCTTTTAACACATTTTAAGGATTTGAGTGGTATAATAAAAGCAACTAAAGAACAACTTAAAGAAGTTGACGGAATAGGCGACGTACAGGCAGAAAACATTATTGAAACACTTTTGAAGGAAGGCTTAAGATGAAATATAAACTATTTATAAGCGATTTTGACGGAACGTTGGGCTTTAATAACGACATTGACCAAAGCGTTGTAAATGCAATAGATAAATACACCAAAAAGGGAGGTATTTTCGTTATTGTTACAGGTAGAATGCATTCTATGATAGTTCCCATTTGCCGTAAATATGGATTAAAAGGCTTAATTGTTTCCTATCAAGGCGCAATGATAAGGGATATTGAGAGCGGAGAAACGCTAATAAGCGGAGGGCTAGACTATCAACTTGCAAGCGAGGTGGCGGACAAGTTGCTTAAAGAAAGTGGAGTAGAAACGGTTGCGGATATAGACGACATAATGTATTGCGAACGCCCGTCCATTTATACCGAATTTCATAAAAAATATGCAGACATAATAATGGTTGACGATTTATGCTCGGAAATTAACAAAATTAAACACACGGTTTCAAAAGTTGTTGCCGCAGGTGATGCAAAAATCATTAAAGAACTTACAAAAAAATACGGAGAAATTTACCGTGGAAAACTTATTTGCAATAATGGTGCAGACGTTTTGCTAGAAGTAATAAATCCAGAGTTTTCAAAGGGTAATGCAGTAAGGTTCTTATCAAAATATTATAACGTGCCTTTTGAAGAGATAATAGCGGTTGGGGATAGCACGAACGACATTGAACTTATTAAAGGCGAATGGCACGGCGTGGCGGTTGGCGATGCAAAAGAGGAACTTAAAGCGGTTGCTGACGAAATTACAGTTCCATTTAAGGAACACCCCGTAAAATACCTCTTGGAAAAATATTGCTTAAACGATTGATTTACATAAGAAAGGTGAAGAAATGACAGAAAAAGAAATTTATGAATTGATAGACGAAATGATAGCCGAAGATGCTTCTAACGTAAAAGACGACGTAGATACGTCGCTAAAAGTAATTCCTATGGTGGCTTTAAGGGGAAAGGTTTTATTTCCAAAAACTTTCCTAAATTTTGACGTGGGCAGAACTATGTCTATAGAGGCGGTAAATAAAGCCGTTAAGGACGGAACGGAAATTTTTATTGCAACGCAAAAGAACTTTTCGGTTGAAGTTCCAAAGCCAGAGGACGTATATAACGTGGGCGTTGTAGCCAGAATTAAACAGGTTATTAAAATTCAAACCACAGGAAATCTTAAGGTTAGCGTTGAAGCGCTTTATAGAGCGTCAATTAAAGAGTTTATAAGCACGAAAGATTATTTTACTGTAACGGTTAAAGAATATCCGTATATTATACCTGATAACGAAAGCGAGGTGGAGGCTTGCTTGCGTGTTGCAAAAAAAGTCTTTTACGAATACGCTATTACTGATAAACGCATAAACAAAGAAATGGTTGCATCAATAAGTAAACACGATGACCCCAACTCTTTTATTGATAATGCTATGTCAGTTGTTAGTTTTAAAGAGGCTGTTACGCAGAATATTTTAGAAATATCCGACACGGTTGAGAGATTAGAGCAATTCAAACTTTTATTCGATAAAGAAATCGAGATTGCAAAAATCGAAAGAAAAATCACTGCAAAAGTAAAGGGTAGTATAGATAAAAGCCAAAAAGAGTTTTACTTAAGAGAACAACTTAAGGCAATTCACTCTGAACTTGGCGAAGACCCAGAAGAGGGTGAAGAATTACTTGAACAAATAAAAAAGAAAGGCTTACCCAAAGAAGTAGAAGAAAAAGCGATAAAGGAAATATCAAGACTAGAAAAAATAAATCCATCTTCTCCCGATTATTCAATTATTTTAAATTATCTTGATTGGATAAAGGATTTACCGTTCAATGATTATACGGTGGATACAGACGACTTAAAACTCGCAAAAGAGATTTTAGATAAAGACCATTTTGGGCTAGAAGAAGTTAAGGAAAGGATAGTGGAATACCTTGCAGTTCTTCACCTTACGAAAGAAATTAAAGGCCCGATTTTATGTTTTGTCGGCCCTCCTGGAGTGGGCAAAACTTCGGTTGCAACGAGTATTGCTCGTGCGCTTAACAGAAAATTTGTGAGAATGAGTTTAGGCGGGGTTAAAGACGAGGCAGAAATTAGAGGGCACAGAAAAACTTACGTGGGAGCAATGCCTGGGCGCATAATTTTCGGCTTAAAAAATGCAGGTTCTGCAAATCCTGTATTCTTACTTGACGAAATTGATAAACTATCTTCTGACATTCACGGCGACCCCGCAAGTGCTCTATTAGAAGTGCTTGACCCAGAACAAAACACAACGTTTAGAGATAGGTATTTAGAAGTTCCGTTCGATCTTTCAAAGGTAATGTTTATAACTACTGCAAACAGTATTGATACTATTCCATATCCACTTTTAGACCGTATGGAAATTATAACTCTAACGGGTTATACTAACGAAGAAAAATTGCAGATTGCAAAGAGATATCTTGTTCCAAAACAGTTAAAGTTAAATGGACTAAAGGAAAGCAAGATAGAAATAACAGACGAGGGTATTTGTGAGATTATAAGTGGATATACAATGGAAGCAGGTGTAAGAAATCTCGATAGGGAAATTGCGTCTGTTGTAAGAAAGGTCGCTGCAAAAGTCGCTACCAATTCACGCCTTAAAAAACAAGTTATAACGGCACAGAATTTGGAAAAATATTTGGGCGTAAGAAAGCACCAAAGAGATATTACTTTAGATAAAGACGAGGTTGGCGCTTGCACAGGTCTTGCTTGGACAAGTGTTGGCGGAACGACCTTAACAATTGAAGTGTCGCTTATGAAAGGCAAGGGCGAAATACAACTTACGGGAAAACTTGGCGACGTTATGAAAGAATCGGCAAGAGCGGCTATAAGTTATATAAGGTCTAATGCCCAAAAGTACAAAATTGATGAAACGGTATTCGAAAATCACGACATTCACGTGCACGTTCCCGAAGGCGCAACGCCTAAAGACGGACCTAGTGCGGGCATTACAATGGCAACAGCAATACTTTCTGCACTAATAGATAAGCCTGTAAAAAAGAGCGTTGCAATGACGGGGGAAATAACTTTACGTGGTAAAGTGCTACCTATTGGCGGACTTAAAGAAAAAGCGCTTGCTGCATATAGACAGGGGATAAAAGAAATAATAATTCCTGAAGATAATAAAAAGGACTTAAAACAAATTCCCAAAGAAATACTTAAGGAAATAAACTTTATAACGGTTAGCGATGCGGAAAAAGTGTTTAGTCGTGCAATAAAGTTTTAAGGATAAAATTATGGTAATTAAAGACGCAACATTTATAACTAGCGTGGCAAGTTCTGATAAATTTTACAAGACGAACAAGCCTATAATTGCCGTTGCGGGGAAATCCAACGTGGGCAAAAGTTCGCTGATAAATATGCTTGCAAACAGAAAAAAACTCGCAAAAACTTCGGTAACACCTGGTAGAACAAGGCTCATAAATTACTTTGACTTTGGCGAATTTGTGCTTGCCGATTTGCCTGGGTATGGTTTTGCAAAGGTCAGTAAAGAAGAAAAAAAGAAGTGGGCAGTTTTGCTAGAAAATTTTTTGGCAAAAGAGAAAATAACCCTCTTAATATCGCTCGTAGATATACGTCATAACCCTACAGAAGACGATAAAATGATGATTAATTATCTTTATCATTACGCAGTTCCGTTCGTACTTGTCGCAACAAAAGCGGACAAATTAGGAAAAACAAAAATCAAACCTGCAATAAAAGAAATATCTTCGCAATTACGAGTTGGAATAGGAGATATAACCCCTTCCTCTGCGCAAACAGGTTTAGGCAGGCAGGAGATTTTATCTAAGATAGAGGAGTTTTTAAGGGCAAAAAAAGAGGCAGATGCTCTTGACGGCGAAGAAAAAGAAACAGAGTAAAATAAAAACAAGACTTTCGTGCATATTTACTGCAGTCAGTCTTGTTTTATTTTTTTAAGTACATCAAAACTACTAATCGTATTTTTTACCATAAAGTTTTTCACGCATACGGGGAAGAGCGGTTTCTGCGCTACCTAACGGTTCTAAAGCGTTACGGTAATCGTGCTTGTCGCAGAATTTTTTTAACTCTCCTTTAAGCCTTTCCATATTGCGTTGTTGCGTGCCACCTATAATTTTAACGTATTCTTTACTTACAAAACCTGCGTATTTTGAATAGCGTAAAAGTTCAGCGTAATGGTGCATACAAAAACCCTTGCTAGAAATAAGTGTTTTGTAAAAGGTTTTTTCTCGTTCAAACATCTGTGCAATCGTTTTATAATATTTAATCATACTTTCTTCAACTAAATCGCAGATAACGCAAGTTTTACTTGAATTTTCAATAGCGTTCGCTTTTTTTACTGCTTCACGAGCGTTTTTTGCAGGTGCATACAAGTCGTTTAATTTATCCACCCTTGTACCTATTTGCAGAGCAACCGAAAGTTTGTTCTGCCTAGAAAAAAGCATATCAAAATGTCTTGCGCAAAATCCCTTTTTGCCAACTCTTATACGGGTATTATCCTCCATTACCGCATCATTTAAGAATTCGTGTAAAAACTGTTCCTCCACTATCTTTTTGATTTCACAAAGAGGGCATTCGCAACTTTCTTTAAATTTTTCTTTTATTAAACCTGTGTCTATATGATATCCCATATAATTATTGTAACAGAATTTTATTTTTATTTCAAGTAAAAGGTTGAATAATTTATTTTGATGTGATATTATAAAAAAAATAATTTTGGAGTAAAAAGATATGAAAACGGACACAATAGATTTATACAATTATTTTAATATTAAACGTCCCGAGGGTGGAGCAGGATATCTTACCACTTATATTATCGACGATTACGATTTTTGTAAAGGTAGAATAAGACCTGCTATGCTTGTTATTGCTGGTGGTGGATATTCAATGGTTTCTCAAAGGGAAGAAGAGCCTATTGCATTAACCTACGTTGCTCAAGGTTATAACGCTTTTACATTAAATTATTCGGTTGCCCCTCTTTCTTTTCCCACGCAACTATTAGAGGCTTGTATGGCTATGTTGTACATAAGAAAGAATGCTGAAAAATTGTTCGTTGACCCCTCAAAAGTTGCAGGTATAGGTTTTTCTGCAGGTGGACATTTATTGGGAACGCTTGCTAACTTATATGATTGCGAAGAAATTAAAAGCGTTTTGGGCGAGGATATAAAATTGTGCCGTCCTGATGCAGTTATATATTCTTATGCGGTTGTATCTGCTCACGAAAACACACACGTTGGTAGCATAACAAACGTTAGTGGTGGTGATGAAAAGATTAAAAACAGAATGGGTATTGAAGATAGTGTTTCGCCATCTTCTCCACCCGCATTTATATGGGCAACTGCAAACGATCAAGCAGTTCCGTCAAATTGTTCTTTGGTGCTTGCACTAGCGTATAAAAACAATGGTGTGCCTTTTGAATTGCATATTTTTGAGGACGGAGTGCACGGACTTTCTCTTTGCACAAGCGAAACAAATATGGAAAATTTTGCAGTAAAAGAATGGATACCTATGTCTATTACTTGGCTTAAAAACAGAGGTTTTGTACATACAGATATTAAGAAATGAGGTTAAAATGAGAAAAAAACTAGGTTTTGCCCTCGGCGCAGGCGGAAGCCGTGGCGTTGCGCACGTAGGGTTTTTACAAGCGATGGATGAAGCGGGGATTAAACCCGATTTTATAACGGGAACGTCTATGGGTTCGGTTGTTGGCGCTTGCTATGCAAAAGGATTTTCACCAAAGTTTATTATGCAAGAATTAGGAACGTTATCACTTGTGGATTTTCTAGACGTTTCTTTTAGTCCGCTTACCAACGCTGCTTTACTCCGTGCTCAGAAAATGAGAAAGAAACTTTCTGAATATATTTCAGAAGAGATGACTTTTGACGAACTTCAAATTCCTTTCCGTTGTGTTGCCGTTGATTTGGTTAGTGGCGAACCAATAGTGTTTAAAGACGGTGATAAGGTATGTGAGGCAGTTACTGCAAGTTCTACAATTCCAGGCGTGTTTAAGCCGGTCAATAAAGACGAGATGATGTTGGTTGACGGTGGTGTTAAATGTAGGTTGCCTATTGACCAGGTGCGTGAAATGGGCGCTGACGTTGTCGTTGCCATTGACGTTTTGGGCAAGACAAGAAAAACTGATAAAAAATTTAACGTATTCTCTTTAATGTTTAGAATTTACGACATTATGGATGAGGAGATAACTTACAGAAAAATGAAAGAGCAAAAGCCTGATTTTTTAATAGCTCCCGATTTAGGCGATATGGATTTGTTTAGATTTAAGGATATTGATATGGCTTATAAAAAGGGATATGAGATAGGCAAAAAATATTCCCCCGACATTATTAATCTATTATCCGACAAGAAAGTATAAAATTCGAAAATAATAAAAACTTTAATAATGGCTGAAAAATTGTTGATATTTTTTTAGATTTATGATATTATAAACAAGCGATTTAGGGAAACCGTGTTTTTCTATTTCGTTGTAATGCTGGTGTGGCTCAGTCGGTAGAGCAGCTGATTCGTAATCAGCAGGTCAGCGGTTCAAGTCCGCTCACCAGCTCCAAAAAGCAAAAAAGGGCGAAGCCCTTTTTTGCTAGAAAACATTAGCGATTTTATCGTTTGTAAGATAGAAAAACAAAAACAATCTTTTAGTCGGTAAAAAACTTGTACCCATATTTTTACCCATTAAAAAACCGATTTGGTTTTTTCTTCGAAAAAATCGTTGAAGTCAACGTTACTTTAAACAGCCTTTCATATAGGCTGTTTTTAAATTATAATACTTTTTAGTAAAATATATTAAACCTTAACCGTGCAAGAGATAGGTCCTTATTCTTTCATCAACTGTCAAAATCTGACCAGTATAGTTCTCCCTGCTGGCGTGAGATATATTAGGAACGACGCTTTTAATTATTGTAATAATTTAACAAAAATTTATTTTATGGGTGATGAAAGCGAGTGGATGGTTCAAATTGGAATACCTAATTCTGCATTTAATAAAGCAACTCGTTATTATTACAGTGAAACCGAGCCCGAACTTAATGAAGACGGCACGGCGTATTTGGGAAATTACTGGAAGTATGATGAAAACGATAACCCCGTCATTTTGGTTTACGGTAATTTACAGTAATTTATATAACGAATGATATTGCCCTTGTCAAGCAAAACTTGACAGGGGCAAGTAATAAATATTATAGTGTGTAGCGTGGGCAGACTGTTTTTAGAGAGGGATATGGATTATTATCTTTACGACACGGGTAAGATGGATGAAGTTAATGCAAAGGCG
>JAZORG010000016.1:0-10448 GCA_045656465.1 Christensenellaceae bacterium | reverse complement strand
AGAGCATTTTTACAGTTATAGGGTGGATTGACTAGAGGGGTTTAATTTGATAAAATTATAATGCGCAAAAAAATCACAATGAAGTTATACTATTTAAAAAACAGTTTGATTTATTTTTTTATTCTCCTTTATATATATTGTATATAATAAACCACGTTAAATAAGGTTGTTCAACAGAGAGTAAAAATATCTCAACACAGAGCAAAAGGGAATCCCTTTTTTGCAATCTTGGCAGATTGCAAAAGACCCTTTGTTAGATAAAAAAGAGAAATATGCGCAAAATAACGTAAAGCAAAAAAATAAAAGTGCTGTAATGCGCTAAAAAGAGGTGTTAAATGAAGAAAATATTAAGGGTATTAAGTGTGTTGCTTTCGGTATTGACCGTAAGTGCTTGTGCGTTTACCGGTTGTGTTCCACCTGGAACTGAAGGTGGCGGAACTGGCGATGGAGAAGGTGGCGGAACTGGCGGTGGTTCTACTAATAAAACCGTTATGAGAGTATGGAACTATGATGGGGGCGTTGGGCACGCTTGGTTAGATGCTGCAATTCAGCGTTTTGAAGAAGCAAATAAAGATAGAGTAATTGGAGACAAAGTCGGCGTAGATATAATTGCTAAAAACGACAAAGATACTTCCCAACTCGGAACGATGTCAACTTCAGGTTATGCGATTTATTTCACGCAAGGTATTCGTTTTAACGATTACCAGAGTAAAGTTGGTCAACTTTTACAAATAGACGACGTTGTAACTACTCAAATTGCCGGAGAAGCAGAGGGTAGTACAATAGAAAGTAAACTTTCGCAAAACACCGCTTCGTCTCTTAAGGCTTACGACGGACACTATTATGTTGTTCCTCACTATCAGTCTTTTGACGGCGTTGTTTATAATAAAACGCTTTTTGAAGAAAAAGGACTTTATTTTGCTGAATCTTCTGAAAATTATCAGAGTACGGATGTAAACGCAAAATCTTACGGATTTGTTAAATTTGATAATAAAGACGACAAAACTATAAGAACGGTTGGACCTGACGGAATTAGAGGAAACGATGACGATGGACTTCCCTCTTCGGTAGAAGAATTTGAACGTTTGCTTAACTATATGCTCGATAGTGACGTAATTCCCTTTATTTGGATGGACGGCGCAAACAAGAGTTATCAATTAAAATTCACCAACGCAGTTTGGGCAAACCTAGAAGGGTATGACGGAATGATGGCAAACTTTACATTCCGTGGAAAATCTAGAATTATAACTGGTTGGAACGGAAACGAGCCTATCGTAGAAGAAAAGGAAATTAACGACAATAATGCTTGGGAAATCCACCAACAAGAATCTAAATATTACGCTCTTAAACTTTCTGAAACCGTATTTGTAGAAAAAGGTTCAGGGGATAACAAGATTTGTTATTATCACGAATATGCAGGAGAGGGTGCAAATAAAACAAACACGTATATTCAAGAAACGTTCCTAAAAAGTTATAACGACACTCAACCTGTAGCGATGATGCTTGAGGGTTCTTATTGGGAAAATGAGTTAAGGTCTGTTGGTAACTATCCCGCAACAGCATCTAATTTGGAAATCAGAATGATGCCGTTGCCTGTACAAGCAAAAGGCTCTGTTACTGAAGGTAACGGAAAAGCGCCTGTATATCTTGATTCGCTTGCATCTTATGCATTTATCAACGGTAACGTAAGAACAAAACACGGTGAAAAAATAGAGGAGCTTGCAAAAGAGTTCTTAAAGTTCTTATATACAGACGTTTCACTTGCGGAGTTTACGGAAAAGAGTTCAGTTGTTAAAGACGTTAATTATGACATAAGCCCTGCACAATACAATTCGTTATCGAGTTTTGGAAAAACCGTTTGGGATGCTAAAAAAGACGGAAAGATTGTTGTTCCTATCTCTTCGCACGCTAAATACTATAAAAACTCAAGTCAGTTTACACTCTTTTCGGATATTATGTTCTGGAAAGTCAAAGTTGGTGGATTTGAACATCAATATCCCTACACAGGTTTGACTGAAGGCGTAAGCGCAAAAGATTATTTTGACGCTATGAAAAAAGATATAACCTGGTGGAACGGTTTAAAATAAGCATTTAAGTGAATAAATACAGCGTTCTCGATGAGGGCGCTGTATGGACTTTAATAAATAAGACCTTACTATTTTTAGCGGAGTAATAAAAATGAAGACAATTACCAAAAAAGAAAAAGAAAGACTTTTGTTTTATATAAGCATCGTTGCTTTACCATTAGTCCAGTTTATAATTTTTTATATAGTGGTCAATTTCCGTTCTATCTTATACGCATTTCAAGTGTATGACGGAAAGGGTTATAGTTTCGTATGGTTTGACACCATGATAAATACTACTAAAAGTTTTTTTACAGAAGTAAAATTTATCTACGGAATGAGAAATTCTGTGGTTTTGTATTTAGCAACTTTAGTAGTTGGTACGGGTGGGGCTATCTTCTTCTCTAATTATATTTACAAAAAGTATTTTGGGCATAAGTTTTTCCAAATCACCTTGTTTTTACCTCATATAATTTCTGGAATTGTATTGACGACTATCTATAAATATTTTCTTTCAGATGGAATTCCTGATTTTATGAAACTTTTCGGGGTGGAGATAGATTCGTTATTAAAAAGAAATAGCGAGGCTAGTTTTTACTGGGTTTTAATTTTTCATTTATGGATGGGGTTTGGCACACAAGTGCTTATGTACACCAGTACAATGAGTGGAATTTCTCCTGAAATTGTTGAGTCTGCAAACCTTGAGGGTATAAAGCCGTTTAGAGAACTTATATCCATAACCCTACCTATGATTTATCCCACGTTTGTAACGTTTATAACGGTTGGGGTTGCAGGATTATTTACAAACCAAATGTCCTTGTACAACTTTTTTAACGATAATGCTCACGAGAAAAATTATACTTTAGGGTATTATCTATATAGAGAAACACAGGTGGCTACAAAAACTCTTCCGCCATCAGAGAATATGTTTCCGAATATTTCTGCAATGGGTATTCTCTTTACATTAATTGCAGTTCCGCTTACTTTCATTGTTAAGCGTTTAATGGAAAAATATGGACCGAGTGTGGATTAAGAGGTGCAAAATGAAAAATAACAACGTTAAAATTAAAAGAAAATTTAGTATTTTCAATAGTATTGTAATGTCTATTTTAATCGTTAATGCATTCATTTTGTTTTTTGCACTATATTGGATGATTTGTATGTCGCTTAAATCAGAGACAGAAATAGACACAAACTTTTTTGGACTTCCAGATGAATGGTTGTTTTCTAATTTAATTAAAGCATTCAAATCCTTTCAATGTTCAATTCCTACTGCAGACGATAACGTTGGGTTATTCCCAACAATGCATTGGGATATAGGGCTATATCCTGGTATTTTGATAAATACATTGTTATATACGGTAGGCGGTGCAATTTGTTCAACAATAGTTCCTTGCCTTGTATCTTACACGGTTGCAAAATTCGATTATAAGTTCAGTAAATTTTTGTACGTGTTAGTAATTATCACTATGATTCTTCCTATTGTAGGAAGTTTCCCTGCGATGGTTAAAGTTATGTATTCGTTAAATATATATAACACTATACTTGGCGGTTGGATACAAAAATGTAACTTTTTAGGAATGTATTTTTTAATCTTTTATGCATCATTTAAGTCTATTCCAAATGACTATATGGAAGCGGCGTATATTGATGGCGCTAATGAGTGGAAGGTATTATTCCGCATAATTTTGCCTTTAGTTCGCCCGATATTCTTAACAATTTGCATAATACACTTTATAGATATTTGGAACGATTATCAAACGGTTCTGTTATATTTGCCGTCATATCCCACAATATCTATGGCTGTTTATAAACAGGTAATAATCGGTGGAATACCTGCAATGAGTCCGCCACAGTTTAGAATGGCTGCTTGTATGATAATGGTTGTTCCTACAGTAACGCTGTTTATAATCTTTAGAGAAAAACTTATGGGTAACCTTTCTTTAGGTGGTCTTAAGGGTTAAGATAGGGAGGATTTATGATAAAAAATATCAAAAATAAAACAGTTTTAATGCTGTGCTTGGTAATAGTAATATTGCTGAGCGCAGTTTTGGGCTTTATTTTAAGCGATAAAAAATCTGCTTTTGCAACGGAAATAAGTTTTGTTGACGGGGAGATATCTGCAGAGTATTCACTAGGCTCAACATTTACTCCTCCTCAAGCAAAAATCACTTATAACGGGCAGACGTATGATGCTCAACTGCAGAGTATAACTTATCCTAATAACAGGTCTTATTCCGATCAAGCTTTTGTATTGTCTGTTCCTGGAAAATACACACTCAATTACATTGCTACAGCAGGTAGCGAAAAATTGATTGAAAAAGTAGAATTTCTCGTTTCAGGTAATGCGTATGAGGTAAGTGGAAATAATTCTTCCGTTCAGTATTCATGCGTAGAAAAAACAAATGCTTTGGGCGAAATTCTTACCGATGGAGAGGCTAAAAAAGTAGAGGGTTTAAAGGTAAGCCTTGCTCCTGGGGACGTGTTTACCTATAAAACACCTATTGATTTTAAGGGAAAAACCAAATACGACAACATCTTATCGCTTTATGCAGTTCCCCAAATCATGGGTAAAGCGGATGCTAGAATTCTACACGTTAGAATTACAGATGCATATGACGCTGAGAATTATATAGACGTTGTAACTTATGGAAACTATGGTGACGAGGATGAGGTTAGGAAATGGGCTCTTTATTCAGGTGCAGGCGCAAGCAATCAGCCTCTTACGGGAATCCATTTTTATGCAGCAAAGAATGAAAGAACGTTTAACTATCAAGGTCAACTTTACACACTAAATAAAAATATAGCATATAACTCTGCTAACGGATATCCTTCATTTGCTTTTTCACTTTCAGCGGCTAACGGTTATCTAACGCCGATAACGGGTTTGAATAGCGGTGCATATACTTTGGCTATGGATTATGCTGAAAAACAACTTTTCGGTTGTTCAACTATCGCTCCTTCAAGCAACGGTATGATTTGCGATTTAGACGAGCAGATGTTTTTCGATACACTTTGGAAAGGCTTTAAGACGGGCGAGGCTTATATCAGCATTTGGGCGGAAAACTACGTAAATTCAAGTTTTACGTTCATTATAGATAATATAGCAGGTTACGACTTGACTAAAACTGATTATTTAGATGAGGGCAAACCTATAATTGAAATAGAAACACCTCAAGCGGGTGTTCCATCTGCAATCGTCGGTAATGAGTATAAAATCTTTTCATCAGTGGCGACAGATGCTGTTGACGGTAAACTAAACCAGACAATTACCGTTTATAGAAATTACGCATCATCTAATCCCGTTTCAGTTAACGTTGTTGGCGGTGTGTTTGTTCCTGATAAAGCAGGTATATATACCATTTTATATACGGCTATAGACCGTTCGGGGAACAGCGTAAGCGAACAGATAGAAGTTGTTGCTAAAGAACAAAGTTCTTTAAAAATTACACTTTCGGAGAGCGAAAAAAGCGGTCTTGCAGGCGAGAAAATAATGCTCGCTAATCCTACAGTATCCGACCCGGACGGAAAATACACTTTAGACGTTAGCGTAACTATAGATAATACTACTGTTGAAATAATTCCCGAAAGTGATGGAAATTATTATTTTACACCTATGAGTAGTGGAACTTATACGGTAAAATACGTGTGCGAAGATTATAACGTGCAAAAAATTGAACAATACAGTTTATCTATTGCTAATAATCCCGTGCCTGTATTTACCGAAGTGGTAAAGAATTTGCCACCCGTATTCGTAAAAAGCGTAGAATACGTTCTTCCTGAAGTTAATGGGTACGATTTTAGCGACGGAACGGCAAAGGAAAAAATAGCAACGGTAAGTTATGCTTTTGACGGCGGTGAATTTATTCCTTATGATAAAGGTTCAAAATTAAAGATAACCGCTAGCGAGAAAGTTGAGATTAAGTATTCTCTTGGCGCAGATGAAAAATCAAATCGTAGTTATGAAGTGCCTGTAACGGAAGTATTCGGCAATGATGGAGCAGTTATAAGATCTAAATATTTTTACGGAAAAGACTTTAACTTAACGACATTAAGCGACAGCGTGGATTATTACACTTCAGCGGAAAATGCGCAATTGGTTTTCGTAAATAAACTTTTGATGACAGAATTTTCCTTTAAGTTTGCGTTTAAGGAATTGAATGCTAATGAAATAGTATTTAAGTTCTTTGATAGTCAAGACAACACTAATGGATTTAGCGTGTCTTTTAGAGAAAAAGATAAAGATTCTTGTTATATAAGCATTAATAAAAAAGAAGCGCAGTCTGTAAGTTTGGTTTTGAAAAACACGGGATATGATTTCTCTTATGATTTTAACGAAAACGTTATAAAATTAGGGGGCATAACTTTTGCTGTTGAAGACTTTAACGGATTTATAAGTAAAACCGCTTACTTTGCTATTGACATTTTAGATAACACAGCGGTTACAAGCATCAGTATTTCCGAGATAAACGGTCAAAAGATTGATTCTTCTACAGAAGACAATGCTGGTCCACGTTACTATATGGATATTAACGTTGACCAAAAACACGTAGGTGATAAACTTGTTATTTCAGAACTTATCGTGTTAGATGTTTTGAAATTTGCAACCTCTGTGGAAATTACAGTAATTCATCAAGACGGAACGGTATGTGTTTCTGATGACGGAGTATCAATGTCAAAGGTAAAAGATTTTTCAAGAGAATACTCAATTACTTTGAATAAAATTGGGGAATATACTGTTTACGGAAAATGTTCTGATGGAAAAAGAACTACGAATATAAACAAAATAGTTGAAGTTACAGACGATATTGCGCCTGAGTTAACTTTGGGTGGGCATACAACTTCTTTCGAAGTAGGGCAAACGGTAACTGTTGCTGATTGTAGTGCTTTGGATACAACGGATAGCGACTTAACCATTTCAATCAGCGTTCAAAGACCTGATTTAAAAGTAGTAGCGTTAGATGGAAATACATTCGTGGCTGATCAAAAGGGCATATATACAATAATGTATATGGTATTCGACGAAGCGGGTAACTTAGCATTTACAAGTTACGAAATTACCGTTTTTGAAGAAACGACGAAATAGGGGAGGAAACGTAAATGAAATTTACAGTTAAAATTATATCGCTTATAATATCACTTATTGTTTTGTTGAGTTTTACCTCTCTTATCGGTTGTGTTAAAAGAGATAACAACGAATATTTAGTTAAAGAGGCGAAAAGCGAATATAAAATTGTAATTAGTGAAAACGCAGGAAGTTTAATTGAAACTTCTGCGCAAGAACTACAAAATCTTTTCAACCAAGCAACGGGTGTTTTATTGCCTATAGTAACGGATAAGGATTTAGCGCATAATGAAAATAATACTTATTTATCAATCGGTAACAATAAACTTACCGAAGGAGCATTACTAGTAGCGGATGCGTCTCAAATTAAAAGTCAAGGATTTTATATCAAAACAATTGGTAAAACCGTGTTTATGCTTGGCGCAACGGATAGGGGCTCAATGTACGCCGTTTATGAGTTTCTATCAAGAGCGTTTAACTTTGAACACTTCTTCACAGACGTTTACTATATTGATGAAAACGTAACTGATAAGGTTTTGGAAACTTATGACGTAACTGAAATTCCAGACATAGACGTTATGACCGTTCCTAGCGTTGGATATATTCATTATAATACTGAAAACGCAAACAGAATGAGGGTAGTTCAAATTTCCGAGTGGAGTATTCCACAAAATAATTACAATAACGTTCATAATATTTTCCAGATACTTCCGCCTTCGGAATTTAAAGACACTCACCCCGCTTGGTACACCGATGCGGTAAATACCGATAAGGCACAGGCTTGTTTTTCTGCTCATTGTGATTTAACAGATAGTAATTCGGATAAAACCGAATACGATGCTATGATTAACGAATTTACTAACGTTATCAAAAAAGGCTTAAAGAAAAGTAGTGCGGAAATCTTTACCATAAGCCAACGTGATAATTTAGGATTTTGCAAGTGCGATTATTGCTTAAAATGCATTAACAAATATGGCACGGAATCTTCTTTGCTCGTTCTTTTATGTAACAGAATATCCGATGAGATGAACGCTTGGTTTGAAACTGATGAAGGAAGAGAATATAAGCGTGATTTAAAAATCTTATTTCTTGCTTATCAAGACGTTGAGGCTGCGCCCGTAGTGTATGATAGCGCAACAGGAAAATATGCTCCAAGCGCCCCCGAAATGAAATGTAGAGAAAACGTGGGTGTATATATCGCATCTTTAGGTATTTATAACAACTATGATTTTACCGATGAAAAGAATGCAGGATTAAAAGATAATATACTTGCGTGGAGTTCACTAACCAACAAGTTTGCGTTTTGGACGTATGAAGTAAACTTCAAATCTTATTTTTATCCTTATGACAGTCTTGTTATCAAAAAAGAGTTTTATAAACTTATGGCAGAAGTTGGTACAATGGTATTAAACGACCAAGGTCAAACGCAAAACATAGGCAGTTGTACGGCGTGGGATAACTTAAAGAGTTATTTAGAAACAAAACTTCGTTGGGATACCGACGCTGATTTAGAGGCTTTGACAAAACGATATTTTGAAGTATGTTATCAAACCGCTTCTGACACAATGTACGATTTATTCTTACAGTTTAGAGCGCACGCTAGCCAAATGCGTACCGATTTAGCAAACGGCAAATATGACGGTAAAATCGGGCAAGGCGCGATAGCCGACATATTCGGAGGCCTAAATAATTCCCTATTATGGAAAAAACCAATGATTATTTCTTGGTATAATCAATATAAAAAGGCTTTAGAGGAGTTAGAGCCTATTAAAGAAAGCACTCCTGAAACGTATCAAAATGCATATAAACTAATCAGCGCAGAACTCGCATCACCTATATATATGTTGATAGATTTATATAGTGAAACGTATTCAGACGTTGCGTTAAATAGTTTAAAGCAAGAATTCAAAAACTACTGTACGATTGCTGGAATAAACAGTTACTATGATTCAACGGCAACAGGTGATTTAGCAAATCTTTACAAACTATGGGGTATTGAATAGGAGGATTTATTATGAAAAAGTTAATGATAATTATTCTTTCAGTATTAACTCTATTAAGTTTTTCCGCTTGTGCTGGTGGTTCATCTAGTAATTTAGGGCAGTCTAATATAAAGGTTAATCAAGCGGTAATAACATTAAAACCATATGAAACGTTTGAAATAATTGCAACTCATACGGAAAATAAAACGATAGAATTTTCTTCATCAAATAAAAAGGTTGCAACTGTAGAAAACGGGTTAGTTACTGCAGTAGCCGTTGGAGATGCTAAAATAACCGTATCCGCAGGAAAGGATAAAAAAATCTGTTACGTATATGTAATTGAGGACACGGAACTTCCATTCGTTGCCTTTACAAACGTAGATAGCGATGGCGTAAGACTCAATACGGGCAACACTTATAAGTTGGATACTGTTGTATCGTTCAACAATGCGCCCGTTGATGCAACGATGCAATATACCTCCTCAAACCAAGAGGTGGCGATTGTATCTTCCGACGGAACAATTACAGCTGTTACAGCGGGCGAAACGTATATAAACGTTAGCGGAAAATGGCGTGAATTTACCGAAAATGAGATTTTTGCAAAGGTTAAAGTAATTGTAAAAGAAAATATATCTTTCTCTTTGGTTGCGCAAGACGAGGTAATATACAGTTTTTCAACATTGAACGGTAAAAATTACGTAAATCAAACGACGGTAGTTCCTACCCTTGAATATGCAGGACAAAATATTACAGAGGGCTTTACTTTTGAAAGTAGCGATAGTTTAGTTGCATCGGTTGACGCAAACGGAAAGGTTAACGGTATAAAGGCAGGAAATGTAACAATCACTTGTAGTTATGATAGCCAGGAAACAGGCGCTATAACCGCTACTGCAGAAATTGAGGTTGGATGTATTGTAGATACGATTAAACTAGACGAAGAGTTTATTCTAGAAATGGGCTTAAGCCCCGATGCGGATGCGCTTAAAGCCCTGTTCGACCACAACTTATCAGTAATTAGTATTCTAGACGTTACTGAAAAGGAAAAAGAAGTAAAAATAGTTGACGGCAAAATAGATACCTCCGTTGGTGCTATAACAACAGGCGAGCGTAAATGGAAAGTGTTTAACGAAAAATACGCTTACGAAACGGATATTTTAGTTGTTGACCATATTATAGACGATAAGGACGAGTTGTTTGGCCTATTAAGACAGGGCGGAAACAAATACTATATCCTAAACGATAACATAGCGAATATCGGGGATTATTCGGGTGAAAAACGCTTTAGCGGAACACTTGACGGTAGAGGTTATACACTATCCGACATAAACATTAAGAATT
>JAZORG010000015.1:0-4036 GCA_045656465.1 Christensenellaceae bacterium | reverse complement strand
GCCTTTAAAACCGCCTGTTTACGTGGAGTTAACTCTATTTTTGTCACCCCGTTTCTTTTTTAGCACTCTACACTTGCGAGTGCTAACAGTTACTATTATATGCACTTTTTTCCATTTGTCAATAGTTTTAACAAAATTTCTTTGACTTTCTCTGACTATTAACAATTTATTCATATCAAAACCGATAAACTTCTGGGGGAAAACTCCCCTTAATGTGTTTATATAGATGGCACAAAATACCGCCGAGAGCGACTTCAACGGTTACTCTCGGCGGTAAAATATATTATTTAATACAAATAATAATTATGACACGTGACCTTTTAAATCAATTTTTACATTATACTTTTTTCTTACAATCCAATATGCCGCGCCGCCTGCAAGCAACACTACCGCCGCGACAACAACTATAACCCAAATTTTATTCGTTTTTTTAGGTTTTTCTTCGTTAACATTATCCGCATTATTCTCGGTAGCGCCGATAGTTAAATCTTCTTCGCTTTCGAGAGGCTCGGTTATTACCGACTCCGTCGGCTTTGATACAACACTTTCGGTTTCAGAAGAATTATCCTTTACATTTTCTTTTTTAGAGGTTGTATTTTTACTTGAAGTATTTTCTTCGTCCTCTTTTTTAGGCTCGTCTTTTATATAAGGGTTAGCAAGACGTTTTACCACCTCTGTTACCGTTATTTCCGAACGCGTCGAAGAAAAGAACTTATCAGCGGGCGAATTTTTATAAACTGTAAGTTTGTATTTATATCCAGCTTCATACATGTCACGGCAAAACAAATGACTCAACTCATCTTCATCTAAAACATTATTTAAAATTGTGATTTTTCCTCTTTTAGATGCATCAGAGTAAGGCATATAATGTTCCGGGGACGTCCTATCGCCCATTTTTACATAATAAGAAGCGTCACCAATGCAACTGGTTCCTAATTTTTCAACATTTTCATTTATAACAATTTCTTCTATACTTGCGTATCCATCTATAGCAAAAGGCATTATTTGTTTTACGGTATTTGGTATTTCAAATTTCTTTTCAGTTTTACCCCAAGGATACTGAATCAAAACATTTTGGTCTTTATCATACAGCACACCATCTTTTGAAGAAAAATATTGGTTTTCTTCATCAACTATAAATGCTTTTAGATTATACAAAGGTTCAGAAGCAAAATACCCCTTCATAATAACTTTGCCGTTGCATTTAAGTTCCCCTTCCATTAACGATACAAAATCTTTATCCGATGCGTTTGTTCCGTAAAAATGTGACGAAAATTCATTTGATATTAATTTTAAAGTTTTAGGCAAGGTTAATGTTTCAATATTTGCTGCCGAGGTTAAAACAGGAAAACCTCCCGCATCGTTCTCGAACATATCAGGTGTATTAAGTTTCAATTCAGTAACTTTATATTTGTCACCGACTATTTCCGGTATCACTACGTCCTTATCTTTGCCCATATAACCGCAAATAGCCGCTGTATTATCAATTGGATTCGGGTCATAAAACCAAATTCCGTCGTTCTGTATCCAATCTTTTATTTCTAATGTAAACCCATCAACCTTATATGCAGATGCACAAAACGGAACAAGCACTACAACAAACGCCAAAATCAACGATAAAATTTTAATTGTTTTCTTCATAGTACATCATCTCCTGTTGAATATTTGTCTACTAATGCTTTGGGCTTTGGCTTTAACGAATTATACTGCACTCCCGTTTTAACAATATATGCTTTAAATCCGTTAAGTTTTATTGTGTAGTCCTTGTTTTCAGGCATAAATGTGTATATTGTAAAATCACCATCTGTCGCAGCAAATTGAGTAATTAACTTTTCTACTGCATTTGTTGTACCAATTCTATATCTCTCCGGATAACAATCTTCTACTCGGTCTGGATTATATGATTTTTCGCTTTCTTCTATTCTTCTATTTATAAATTTCGGACCCAAATCTCTGAATTCTATTACTCCTTCACCAACAAGTTTTCTTAAGCAATGATAACAGGTACAAAGATTATAGTTTTTAATATAGTAAGCAAGATAACCAACTTGTTCTTTGGTCGCATATCTGAGTCGTGTCAAATTAGGCGTTGCATTTATAAATCTATCCGAATTTGAACCTCTGTAATCTCTTTTGCCATTATTGTTATCATCTTTCCACATTATATGATTACTACCCCAAAAGCAACTTGGTGCAGTATTAGAATAAAATTGTTTTCCGAGTTTTGTTCTTGCGGTAGTCGGAATCATAGTTCGATGCGCAAAAACATCTCCTGCCAGATGCGCCGCTAACCCTAATATCGCCCAACCCGCCCTTTCGGGATTATTAAGATAGGTACCCCATAATACATCCGAGTAAAGTAGCCCATTAACTTCATATATCGCAGTAATATCGCCCTTTTCATCTCTTTCCACTTTGCCATAAATAGCATCTTTACTGACAACGATAGTTTTTAATATGTCAGAATTTGCTCCTGCTTTTATTACTTCTTTGTCTATACTGTTAATGGCCGCCTTTATACTTGATTTACTCATAAAATGTTTGGCGAGACGAAACAAATATTTTGTATCAGCAACATAATTACTGTTCATACCGCTTATTCGTACGCCATTTTTATTATCTCGAGCGCTCAAATCATCACTTGTGGCGCTCGATGTATAACCAAGCGCATGTAACGGTGCGAAACGATACATTTTTTTACCATCATTTGATTCATTCCCATAACCGTATAATTCATCTGCCAAATATACCGCACGCGCAAATATTAAAATATTTTCCTTTTCTATTCGACTTAACAAATCGTCTTGATTTAATTCTTCATTTAAGTCTTCGGTAATATCGCTGTCATCAAATGCATCCGGTCCGTATATCCCTGTATAAACTAAATCTTCGTGTAATGATTTATCCCAGCTTCCCACAACAACATCTTCGGAAATTTCAAAGTTTTCAATTTCACGAGTATTTTTGGAAATTTGAGCAGGGTCGATAGTTTCAACATTCTCAAAATCAGGCAAAGTATCGAGCGCATTTTTAATATCAAGTATGCCCGTGCCTTCCCCATTAACGTTTGCAGTAGAAATTAGCAACTGTTTTACAAATTCAGGATTTTTAGTGCTGTCAGCCGACAGTATAAGCGCCGCGGCAGCCGTAACGTGCGGCGCAGCAAGGCTTGTGCCGTTTTCCACACAGTAACCGTTCATTAAACCGATACATTCAATATATTCACCAGGGGCTAAAATATCAACGTCAGTGCTGTCAGGTGAAAAATCACTTTTAACACCCAACTGATTACAAGCGCCAACCGATATAACTTCATCAAATTTTGCAGGATAAGTAACCTGCTCGGTTTTACCGCCTGTATTACCTGCCGAAGCCACTAACACAATGCCCTTTTCGTAAGCACGTCTTATTACATCATAAAACTGTGCCGAATAATTAGGTGTACCAAAGCTCATATTAAGCACATTTATATCGTTTTCAATAGCCCATTCAATACCTGCAATAATACGGCTTATAGGTGCTTCGTTATTGTGGTCTAAAACACGGATAGAATAAACCGAAACATCAGGCGCTATACCTATTATACCGTCATTATTCTCTTCGGCGGTTATAATACCCGCAACGCTTGTACCGTGACCTGTAACATCATTATAAATCCCAATGGGGTCGTAAACTGTATTAGGTACTAAATCAATTCTTTCGACATCTTTAAGCTCATTATTTAAAGCAACGCCCGAATCTAACACAGCAACCTTAATTTTTCCGCTTCCCTTGGTTTTTATATCGGTTTTAGTGCCTTTAACAAAGGGAACATTCCAAGCGTAATTTTCGGCTTTATATATACTGTTGTCGGTTTGGGTGCTTTCTGCTCTTACAACAAAATCTTCTTCTACAGTATTGCTAAGACCTAATCTTTCGGCTTGTCTTTCGGTTAAAGATACCGTTTTAAAACCTAAATCATCATCTAAAATATCATCACGGTAGGTTTCCCTTACATCTTCACCTTCAATGCTTACCGCTTCCATATTTATATTAG
>JAZORG010000014.1:0-11166 GCA_045656465.1 Christensenellaceae bacterium | reverse complement strand
GAAATTTTGGATACGGTTGAAATTGACGCAAAGTATTCAGGATATCTAGAAAAAGGTTTAGAGCAGATAGAAAAGGCAAAAAAACTTGAAGAAAAGGTATTACCCGACGATATAGATTATCTCTCAATCGGAGGTTTAAGGTTAGAGGCAAGGCAAAAACTAGATAAAATTCGCCCCAAAAACCTAGGTCAAGCGGGCAGAATATCAGGCGTTTCCCCTGCAGATATAGCCGTTTTAATGGTTTATCTAAAAAAATAAGAAAAAGACAGATTCCAAACCAGAATCTGTCTTTTTATAATATAAAACAAACTTTTTGAATAATTTGTTATTCATATTGATTTTTTTTAAGGTCTGTGTTATACTAATAATGCCAAGCTAACTTAATAAATGCAATCTAAAATGTGTAACTTTATATCTTATAGGGATAATTTTATATATTTTCCTCACAATGATACTACTGAATTTGTCAAAATGCAGATTCTACTTGTATCATTGTGGTTACACCATTTTGTGTAAAGTTAGTTTGGCGACTATCGGAGTGTGCGTTTTTGTGCGCTGACCTCGGTTGGCGCATTTTTTTATCTTTAATAAAATTTTAAAAATATTTGCTTTTGAATATATAATATGATATAATCATTTCGTGGCTTAATTGAATAAATTTTCGCAATGTAGGTATGCTAACGTAAAAAGCGCATACCTAAAAATCCTATATTGCGATTAATTGAGCCACACTCAAAGGTTATGCGTTTTTTGTGCGCTGACCTCGGTTGGCGCATTTTTTTATTTATAGGAGAGATGATGAGGACTTTTTCTGTATCAAAATTAAAATCTTATAATTTATCTGAATTAAGAACTCTAGGCAGAGAAATAGGGGTAAAAGCGCCCACAACAAAAAGAAAAGATGAACTTATAAACGCAATAATAAATATATTAGACGGCGTAACGCCTCCGCATAATACGACAAGAGGCAGACCAGAATTAAATAGAGGAATTATGACTAACGAAGTTATAAATAATATTAAAGAGCAAATCGAAAAGCCCAATAACAACCATAATAAAAATCCAAAATTAACACGCTCCGAGTTAATTTTAAAAGTAGAAAGAATTACCAACGAATTAAAAGAACTATTTTTAGAACTTATATAATACAAGCCACTTCTGTAAAAGTGGCTTGTAATTTTTTAAATAAACATTTTTTCTATCTCTTCTTTTGAAAGAGCGCCAACCGATTTTTTGGCTATTTTCCCGTCCTTAAAATATAAAAGGGTGGGGATAACTTCAATTCCATACTGAACGGCAAGTTCCATTTCTTCATCAACGTTTACTTTGCCTATTTTGATTTTGCCCTCGTATTCTTCTGCAAGTTGTTCAATAACAGGCGCAATCATTTTGCAAGGTCCGCACCACGTTGCCCAAAAATCTACTAATACAGGAACGTCGCTCTCTAAAACTTCTGTTGTAAAATTGTATTTGTCAAATTTGTATTCCATTTTTTCTCTCCTTAATTTTTATCCTTATAATATAGCAAACAATGGCAATAACCCTCAAAGTCGGGGTCTGCAATTTGCTTTTTAAATTCTTCGCACATACATTTATATTCTTCCGTGCGTGCAAGCCTACACGGGCAATATCCACCCGTTCTTTTTAAGCCCTCTCTAATTGTTTTAACTACTTCTTTATCTTCATTTAATCTTACCGCCATAATTTTTCTCCTTATCCTAATAAAATATCAACTGCTAACATTAAACAAAAGCCGAAAAGCAAAGCGTAAGTTGCGCCACGCTGACTGCCGTGTGCGTGCGTTTCAGGTATCATTTCGTCGCTTATAACGTAAAGCATTGTTCCGCCTGCAAAGGCTAGGGCATAGGGTAGAATTGCAGACGCTATACTTACTGCAAAATAACCTATTAGCGTGCCTATTATTTCCACAACGCCTGTTAATGATGCGTATAAAAAGGTGCGTTTTTTACTTAAGCCTGCAGAAATCATTGGCGCAATAATAACCATTCCCTCTGGAATATTCTGTAAGGCTATTCCTCCTGCAATAACTAACGCCTCTGACGTGTTTCCCGAACCAAACCCAACGCCTGCTGCAATTCCCTCTGGCAAATTATGAATTGCTATCGCCAAAACAAAAAGCAAAATTTTGTTTAATCTATCATTGTTTTTATGCTGTTCACATTCTAAACAATCGACCACTTCGTTTGCGGTTACGTTTGAATTTGGGTTTATTCCCGCAAGTTTATGTAAGTGAGGAACGAGTTTATCAATTAAATTTAAGCAAATCGCCCCTGCGAAAACTCCGCCTGTTGCTATCAAAATACCAAACTTTCCACCATATTCGGTTGCGGACGGTAAAATTAAACCAAACACCGCTGCAGATAACATAACGCCTGCAGCAAAAGATAAAACTATATCGCTAAATTTATGCGATATTTTCTTAAACAAAAATCCAATTACTGCGCCGATTATCGTTGCTCCACCAACGCCTAATGCCGTTAATAATACTATTTCCATAAACTACCCTTTTTATAAAGTAATTGTAACATATTTTTTACACCATTTGCAACCGAATAAATAAAAAAGGGACAAACACTTTTATACTAACAGAAAAAGAGAGAACGTTTCGGCTATAAACCGATTTGTTCTCTCTTTCTGTTTGTTATATGAGTTTTGGCTTAGCCTATTCTGCGTTTGACCAGTCAAATGCGATGCTCGTTCTTAACGATATTTTCAAATTCTCCGCTAAGAACATCACCCATTGCTTACTCCTTTTTTTGTTTTTTATTTATCTTTTAGGCTGTTTCCGAGATAAGTTCCAAAACTTAAAGTGGATTTTCTTTTTGCGCCCTCTTGGGCAAATCCGCTCTTTCCTCCCTTTGAACCCTTAAAGTTTCTTCCACCTTTATTCATTCGCTTATCGCCACGATTTTTTCTGTCGTGGTCATTGTTTCTGCCAGCGTTATATGGTTTAGAAAACTCATCTTTATCATTAGGAACAATTACAATGTATCTGTTTGGCTCTTTTCCGTCAGACTTCGTTGTAACCGTTGTGCTTTCTGCTAAAGCCGTGTGAATAATACGTCTTTCAAACGGACTCATAGGTTCTAAAATAACTTCTCTTCTAATTTCAGTAGCCTTTTCTTCTAACTTATGAGCAAGTTTAATTAGAGTGTCTTCACGTTTGTTGCGGTAATTTTCACAATCGACAACAACTTTCTTATAGTCTTTTTTGCCGATATTTACAAATGCGCCTGCAAGTGTTTGAATTGCGTCTATTACTTCGCCACGGTATCCAACAACCGAAGAAGTATCGGTAGTTATAAGTTCTATAACTGTTTCATCTCCGTCCTCTTTAAGTTCAGCAACCGCCTTTAAGTTCATAAAATCGAGAATTGTTTGAATAAACTCAATTGATTTTGCTTTTTCCGTTTTCTTTTTGGTAATTTCTACAACCGCTTTACCTTTAAGTCTTCCGAAAAGCCCCTTAACCGGTTCTTCAATAACCGTAATTTCAGCATTTTCTTTTGTTAAAGAGAGTTCTTTAAGACCATTTTCGATTGTTTCTTCAACCGTTTTACCTGTAAATTGCATAATACCTCCACGCCGACTATTTAATTCTTCCACGAATATGTTTTTTATTTTTGTCTGCCGTTCCGGATAAGAAATCGTTCGTTACCGGTTTATTCTTTTCTTTTTTCTTGTCGGCTTTATTTTTATTTTCTTCTTTTATTTCCTGCTTTGGCTCGTAAACTCTGCCCCTTATGGTATCACCGCCGTCCGCTTGTTTTTTCTTCTTTTCTTTTTCTAACTTTTTATCAACTACAAAATTGATTAAGAAAGTCGTTGCTATGCTTAAAACGTTGCTTAATATAATATAGATAGAAAAAGCAGAGGTGTACATAAACGCAAACACAGCCATCATAATAGGCATCATCCACATCATAATCTTTTGCGTTTGTGCGCCTTGTCCGTCAACCGTTTGTAATTCCATTTGCGCCTTTTGTGATTTTTTGGTTACAAACTGCATTAAAAAGGACATACCTGCCGTCAATGCAACTAAAATAAAATATCCGTTTGGTTGACCTTTTTCCGTTGATAGTTGCGCAGTTAATTTATCATAGTTTTCTTGTAAAATATCATTTCCCTTATAAGCGTGAGTTTTCTTATAGTTTTCCCAATTAGTTTCAACAGGGTGTTTCATTGGGCTATCGGTAACCCAAATATTTTTAATCCATAAAAATCCTGCTTGTTCTGCTCTATAAGTTTTTGCAGCCATAAAACTTTGAATATCGTTTATAAATATATTCGTATAATCCACTCTGCTTATCTCGGCTTTTCCGCCAGTAACAAGCGCTTGATTATATTCGTTAAACGCCGTTTCAAAATCCTTTCCTGCGCTATTTATAAGGTTATTATTTTTTTCGGTTTTAATTGAACTATTAGTTATTTCTTTAACTTTAATATCTGTTGCGGGCTTAAATGATACAACACTATCTTTAATTTCAAAACTTCTGCCGTATTTAACGTAACCTTTTTCGGTTGAAACGTAAAGGTTAGTTCCATCAATTTCCGCAGTAATATTAACGCCGTTACTTTCAAAAGTATCGGGGGTATCTACAGTTGTATCAATAACTCTATTATATAATTCAACCAATTTTTCATCGGAAATTTTAATAGTATTAGTGCCGTCTTTTTCTTTAACTATATAAGTTCCGTCCTCTTCAATACCATCATAAACAACAGCGTTATAAGAAATACTCATATTATAGAAGTATTTTTTATTTTGATATTGAGAATAAGAGGTAAAGCCGTTTAAGGCTACAATAAATATAACTAAAGTTAAAATAGTTGGGAGGCACGCTCCAAACATAGAATATCCATTCTTTTTATAGAGCGCCATCATTTTTTGGTTATATAAATCTTTGTTATCTGCATATTGCTTTTGAAGTTTTTCAAGTTCTGGTCTCATTTCTTCCATTTTAACGGAATTCTTTCTCATAGACGCTCTTGAAAAAAAGTCAAAAGGTAAAGTAATAAGTTTTAAAATAAGAGTAAATAAAATAACGCCTGCAGTTATCGACGAAGTAATCGAAACAAGCCAAACAATAATATCTACTATAAAATTACCTGTAACAGGTTTATCGAAAATAATTATTCCCATTTTTAATATACCCACTTAATTACGTTTTTCTTATCAGGAACAGGATCGTATCCACCCTTACACCAAGGAGTGCATCTTAAAATACGCAAAGCGCCAAGAAAGCATCCAACAAAAAAACCACGCTTTAAAATCGCTTCAAGCGTGTACTGTGAACAACTCGGAAAATACATACAAGTACCTTTAGAAAGATACTTTTGATAAAGTTTTATTAAAAAAACTCCAATAACTTTAAGCATAGGTTAATTTATAAATCCGCCTTTTTTAAAAAGATAATTCATACTGTCTAAAAAATCATTTAGCGAATATTGTTCAGTAACCTTTGGTATAAAAACAAAAAAGAAGTTTTGACCTATTTTTGGCATAAAACTTCTAAAAGATTCCCGCAAAAGGCGTTTTATTCTATTTCTTTTTACGCTTTTTCCGTGCTTTTTACTTACTGCAAAACCTGCCTTTAGTTCACTTGACGAAAAATATATAATTGTTAATTTATCAGAATAGAGCCTTTTGCCTTTTTTAAATACCAGATTGAAATCTTTTTCTTTTTTTAACCTGTAATCCAAGTCTTTAACTCACTTATGCAGAAAGTTTATGACGACCTTTATTACGACGTCTTTTCAAAACGTTTTTACCCGAACGGGTTTTCATTCTCTTTCTGAACCCGTGAACTTTACTTGTCTGTCTCTTTTTGGGTTGATAAGTTTGTTTCATAATATTTTCTCCTTAAAACAAAAGTATTTTTCTCTTTTTTATTTTTTTGCTATATTATTGTATAGATATTTTGTTGTTTTGTCAATTATTTTACGCATTTATTCTAACAGGTAGTAATAAATATAAGAATCCGTCATTCGCTGACGAGGTTATTATACACGGATCTATAGGCGTGTTGAGATTTAAGTTAATAAACTCTTCATTAGTTATTTTTAAGTATTCCATTAAATACTTTCCGTTAAACGCAATAACCATATCTTTTCCCTTTAGGTTTACAGGTATGTTTTCGTTTACCGTTCCTATTTCCGATTTTGCAATAACGTTCATTCCTTCTTCGCTTATGTCTAACTTAATAACGCTATATCTATCGTTTCTAACAACTATAGACGCTCTATCAATACTGCTCAATAACGCTTGTTTATTTATAGTTACAACGTTTTCAAAAGAGGTGGGAATAATATGATTATATTTTACAAATTCTCCCTCTATCAGTCTTGATATAATGCTGGTGTTTTCAAGCTTAACGTAAAGGCTATTTTTAATTAATTCAATTCTAACCTTTTCGTTATCCTTATCTAAAAGACGCATAATTTCAAGAAGCGCTCTTGATGGAATAACTACTTTCATATCCTTGCTAGCATTTACTTGTTTTTTTGCAACAGCCATTCTAAATCCGTCTAAAGCAACAACAGTTAGATTATCGCCTGTTATTTCAAATAAACATCCTTTTAATATAGGACGGCTATCGTCTGAAGAACAAGCAAAAACGGTGTTTTCAACAACAGTCTTAAAATCTGCTTGAGAAAGTTCAAAATATGCTCCCTCTTCTTCCACGTCGTATTTAGGAAAACTTTCAACAGGGAATACCTGAAGTTCACTTTCAGAGGAAGAATATTTAATTTGAAGTTGCCCGTCGTAAAGCCTACAAAGTTCAACCTGCTCGTTTTCTAACTTTTTAGCAAAATCAACAAAGTATTTACCTACAACGACTGTTTCACCCTCCATTAAAACGTCTGCTTTTATAGTTTTTTCAATGGTAAGTTCGGTATCGGTTGCAAGTAACGTAAGGTGGTCGCCTTGCGCTGTGATTTTAATTCCCTCTAAAACGGGATTTGATGATTTTACAGAAAGCGCTTTGCTTACCTTTAACACTGCATCTGATAAGTCTAAACCGTCGCAAATAAGTTTCATTTTTATTCTCCAAAAATTTACTTTAGTATATGATTTTACTCGAATTTATATAATTATATATATTATATATTATTATAATAAAAAAATCAAGAAAATTTTGTTTTTTATTGTTAATAATTTGTTTATATGTTTGTTAGAAAATAGAATTATTATATTATGAGTTTTTTCATAACAGCCACTCCTATGTTATGTTTATTTAAATTATTTTTAAATTTAAATTGGTAGTATTAGTATTATGTCCTGTTAGAAAGTTGAAAAGTGATTTTAAGCAAGTGTTTTACTAAATTTTTTACTGTTGAATTTTTGTTAACGTATTGTATAAAAATAAATGAAATGTTAACAGATAGTGAATAAAATTATCAAAAAAAGAAAAAAATTAAAGTCTTGTGTTTTTATTAAATTAAACTAGATATTTTTTTTAGCGTATTCAACACAGTTATCAACATTGTTAAAAAGTAAAGGTTAATAATTATTTTAATTGTGAAAATATAATTTTTATGTTATAATTACATTATGAAAGAATTTTTTAAGTCGTTTGGGATAGAATTATCTTCCTTACAATTAGAGCAATTTGATAAATATTTTAACCTCTTAATAGAGTATAACAACAAGTTTAATATTACGGCTATTACTGATAAAAACGAGGTATATGAAAAGCATTTTATAGACAGTATTTTAGTTATTGATAAGTTTATAACTGGCGATAATAAAATTAAAATGATAGATATTGGGTCGGGTGGTGGATTTCCTGCAATACCTATAAAAATAATAAAACCAGATATTTCGTTAACTCTTTTAGAGGCTACGGGAAAAAAATGTGAGTTTTTAAGGGTAGTTATCAACAATTTAGGGTTAACAAACACTCAAGTTATAAATGATAGGGCAGAACTTTACATAAAAAAAGAGGGTGTTAGAGAGAGTTTTGATATATGTACTGCTAGGGCAGTTGCAAGACTTAATACACTTTGCGAATATTGTATGCCATTTGTTAAGGTTGGTGGAGATTTTGTTTCTTATAAAGGTGATGCTGAAGAAGAAGTTAAAGAGGCAGATAGTGCCGTAAAAATTTTAGGTGGAAAATTTGAAGAGGTATTTTATTATAATTTATTAGAAGCAAAAAGAGCGTTGATTAAAATAAAAAAGATATCAAATACATCTACAAAATACCCAAGAGGAAATGGAAAGGAGAGAAAAAACCCTTTATAACTATGAACGATAACTTAAAAATAAATAAAGAAACAACTTGCGCATTTACAGGACATAGAACGCTTTACGAGGATTTTAATATAGAGAGATTAAAAAAAGTAGTTGTTCGGCTTTTAGAAATAGGTTACGATACTTTTTTAGTGGGAATGGCAGTTGGCTTTGATATGGTTTGTTTTAAGGTTTTAGAGCAATTTAGAAAGACAAATAACTTAAAAATAATTGCCTGTGTTCCGTGTAAAGGTCAAGATGCAAAATTTTCTATTAATCAAAAAAAAGAATATAAAAGAATGTTATCTGTTGCTGATGAAGTTATAACGTTAGAAGAAACTTATACGCCTTATTGTATGATTAAAAGAAATAGATTTATGGTTGATAACTGTTCTTTTTTAGTTAGTTATTTAAGAAAAAATAGCGGTGGAACAAAATACACCGTAGATTACGCAAAAAAACAAAATATACCCGTATATAACGTATAAAAAAATGTAGTGAAGTTTCACTACATTTTTTGTTTATAAAAACTTTTTGTATCCATTCCCGTTTTTAACGCATCTAGATATACGTGAAAGTGTGGTAGAGGAAATTTCCGTTTCTTTAATGATTTGTTCGTAAGTAAAGCCTTTTTTCAAAAGTTTAGCCGCTTTAATTCTCTGCGTCATAGCGTTTAGTTCACTTTCTGAACAAAGGTCTAAAAAGAACGCTTCACAATCTTCGTTAGTTTCTAATTTCAAAACGGCATCGAACAGTTCATTGTAAGAATTTTTGATATCGTTACACATTTTTACTCACCGTCCTTATTAGAAATACCCGATAAGAAGTGAATGAGTTTTTCCGATTTTGGGTTTTCTAAAACCTTTTTCGGCGAGCCTTCTTCCTCAACGATACCGTCTGCCATAAAGATAATTTTATCTGAAACGTTCTTTGCAAAACCCATTTCGTGAGTTACAATTATCATAGTTCTATCTTCGTCTTTAAGAGAACGAATAACGTTTAATACTTCACCAGTTAATTCAGGGTCAAGAGCAGAGGTCGGCTCGTCAAAGCATAAGATTTTTGGTTTTAGAGCAAGCGCACGTGCTATTGCAACACGTTGACATTGTCCGCCCGATAATTCGCAAGGATAAGACTTAATTTTTTCGGTTAATCCGATTTTTTCTATTAATGCCAAAGCGTCTTTTTTTATCTCTTCTTTTTCTTCTATTTTAAAGGCGTTTAATTTTTCCTTAATAACCGGGCGAGTAAGAGTTTTATCCGTTTTTGCCTGTGTTTTTAATTGCTTTTTATAAAACTTAATTTTATCTGCAAGTAAAAGCGTGGGAGCAATAGTAATATTTTCAAGCACGTTATATTGCGGAAATAGGTTAAAGGATTGAAAAACAAGCCCAAAGTTTAAGCGTTTTTCCCTTAAAACCTTGTCGTTATCATTATAGAGTGAATCGCTATCAAATAAAACTTGTCCGTCAAGTGTCATTTTTCCCGAGTCGGGTGTTTCAAGAAAGTTTAAACAGCGAAGTAACGTTGTTTTACCACTACCCGACGACCCGATTATAGAAACAACCTCGCCCTTTTCAAGCGATAAATTTATGCCTTTAAGAACTTGAGTGTTGCCAAAAGATTTATTATAATTTTCAATAGTTAAATACGACATAATTTACGACCTGAAATAACTTAATTTTTTTTCTATTCTGTTAAAGATAATGGTAAGCACGCCAACAAACAAAAGGTAGAAAACGGCGCTATAGAAAAGTGGCCAAATAATACCCGACGAAACGTAACGGTTAAATGCCATAAATAAAATTTCTTCAACGGCGATAACCCTTGCCAAAGAGGTGTCTTTAACAAGCGTGATTATTTCGTTACTCATAGGCGCAACGATACGTTTAATAACTTGCAACAAAATGATTTTGAAAAAAATCTGACTTTTGGTCATACCCAAAACTTTGCCCGCTTCGTATTGACCTTTTGTAATGCTTTCAATTCCGCCACGATAAATTTCCGAAAAATAACAAGCGTAATTTATTACAAAAGCGACAACGGTAGCCGTTAAGCACTCTAATCCCGACCAGCCGAGTAAAAGCCCAGGGACGTAAAAAACTACCATAACTTGTAACATAAGCGGAGTTCCACGGATAATCCAAACGAACACCTTTATAACAAAAGATAAAGGTTTAAAAGACGACATACCGCCAAAGGCTATAATTAGCCCTAGCGGTAAAGCCATCACAAGTGTTAAAATAAATATCAGGCAGGTTGTGCCAAAACCTGATAAAAGTGTTAAAGTTACGTCAAGCATAAATTAACCGACTAATTGACCTGCAATCCCGTATTTAGTAGCCAAAGCCAAGATTGTGCCGTTATCAGAAAGTTTATCAATTTCTTTGTTAACGTTCCAGCAAAGTTTAGAATCAGATTTTCTGAATGCGATTGCAAATTCTTCAACTTCAAAGCCGATTTCTCTAATTGCTAATTTTCCAAAGTAACTAGAAGAGGGGTCTAATACTAATTCTTTTGCTAAAGTATAGTCAACGATAGCAACGTCAGAAGTGCTTGCGCTAACTTCCATAACAGCCGAGTTTTGGTTGGTAACCTTTCTCAATTCACAAGTTACGTCTTTCATTGCGCTTTCTGCAGCAGAACCGCTTTCAACTGCAACTTTCTTGCCTGTAAGGTCGCTAACCTCATTGTAATTAACAACGTCAGCAATTCTTACAACGGCAACCTGGAAGTTCTGTAAATAAACGTTAGACAAAAGCAAGTTTTCAAGCAATTCGTCAGTAACGGTCATACCATTCCAAATACAGTCGATAGTGCCTGCGTTTAAGGTAACAATCTTTGTATCCCAGTCGATTTCCTTAAATTCAACCGTATATCCGAGGTTTGTGAAAACCTTTTGAGCAAGT
>JAZORG010000013.1:0-2075 GCA_045656465.1 Christensenellaceae bacterium | reverse complement strand
ATATTTCTCCTTTCCCTTAAAAAAATTAAGGGTTTTAGCCAAAATTTAACGAGATTTCAGTAAAAATCAGCTGGTTTTATAAGACGGGAAAAACAGGGAGCGCAAAAACGTCCCTGTTTTCCCATATATCACAAAATTTTAATCTTAAACTATACGCAAAGATTATTCCATAACGCGTTTACGGAATTCTTCTTTAATAGCTGCGTTGTTTTCAGACAGTTTTTGCCAGTTAACTTTAATTCTGTTTTCAACCAATTTTTTGGTTTCAACGGAACCGATAGGTTCTTTAACGTCGCCGCGAACGGAGTGCATCCAGCCTTTAACAACTGCTTCTTGACCTTCTTTGGACAGCCACCAGTCAACCATAGCTTTAGCGCCTTCAGCATTTTTGGTGGTTTTGAAGATAGCAATCGGGGAAGGAATGTTGATTACGCCTTCTGCCGGATAAGAAACTTTCAGAGGTTCTTTTTTGGTTGCAGCCAATTTCAGAACGTTTTCTTCCAGAATCATTGCAGCAGCATATTCGCCGGTCAACAATTTGTTTTGAATTGCGGAGTTGCCGGATTCAACGCGGATGCCGTTAGCTTTCAGTTTGTCGAAGTATTCCCAACCGAATTTGTCAGCCAATGCGCCAACTGCTACATAAGCGGTACCGGAGAGCATCGGGTTAGGCATAGCGATTTTGCCTTTCCATTTCGGATCGGTCAAGTCTTGCCAGGATTTCGGAGCTTCTTCAGCTTTCAGTTTGTCAGCGTTGTAAGCAATGATCATGTTGCAAACGCGAACTGCATACCAAGCACCGTTTTCAGCTTTATCAGCGATAACGTTGTTGTGTTCTTTGGATTTGTAAGGCATGAGCCAGCCTTCTTTTTCCAATTTCAGATAGTAAGAGGGGTCAGCAACCATCAATACGTCGGTGCCAACTTTGTTAGCTTTCATTTCGCCGGTGATTTTGGTTACAACTTTTTCAGTGCCGCCTTGGAACCAGTTAACTTTCATTTCGGGGAAAGCTTTTGCCAAGTTAGGTTTGCACATATTGTCGATGATGTCAGGATAAATAGAGGTATAAACCATCAATTCGCCTTTAACACCTTTAGCAGCTTCTTTCTTTTCGCCGCCACCGCAGCCAGCTACTGCTACGGACAATGCCAATAATGCAGCTGCGCCTAAAACCCAAGTAGATTTTTTCATTACAAATACACTCCTTTTCAAAATAAGTTTTTATATTCAGAGAGAAACTTCCTACTCTTCTTCTAAAAATATTCTCTCTCCTCTTTCTTTTTCCTGCTTACAGTTTACAAAATCTTTCACGAAAAATTAAAACTTTTGTCACCATAACGCTTTTCCCGTAGACATTCCACCTTCAAATTACAAAAGGTGTGTTTTGTCCTGCTTGGAACAGCTTCGTCCCACTATTTTTTAATTAAAAAATTTAATTCCCATGCAGGAATATAAGGATGCTTTCTAAAGAAGATTTTGTATTCCGGAACAAGTTCCCACAAAAGCAAAGGCAATCTAAAAACATCAACATCGTAATGGTACGCTGCCACAAACATTTTCGGAGCATTACTTTGAATTACAGACTTGCCACCTTCGATGGCTTGTACTTCTGCACCCTCAACATCCATCTTAATATAAGAAACAGGCTTGCCTTCCGCCAGGTTATCAATGGAATTTACAGGCACAGTTTTCTTTTGCACTGCCAAGAATGTAGACTGTCTTCCCCCGCTATCGGAGAAACCCAATTCCCCAACTTCCTTCCACACGCCGCACTGATGCACGGTAATATTACCAAGCTCTTCTGCCATGGCACAAAGCTTCCTGCAATTACGACGGTCCGGTTCCACGGCGTTGATGTGCTTATACTTGCCATCTACCAATTTCAAAAACTCCTGCACCGTATCGCCATTATAAGCACCCAAATCCATATACACTTCGTTTTCGCCGAAGCCAAAGAGCTGGCGCAAATCGTCCTCACGCCCTGTATCGCAAGCGAATAGGTATTCCACCTTACCGCTCAGCTTATAATTCAAAACAGCAGCAAATGTTTCACGTGAAACATCGTCCGCCAAATT
>JAZORG010000012.1:0-27945 GCA_045656465.1 Christensenellaceae bacterium | reverse complement strand
AGGTGGGGTTGTCGGTAGCGCAATTGTAACGGCAATTGCATTATTAATACTTTTGATTGTGGGGAGGCTTTAAGATGCTTTCAAAGACGGAATCAAAAGTAATGGGCGTGTTGTTTACCGAGTGTAAGGAAAAAACTTCGTTGTTGATAACTCCTGTGGATTTAATAAGGATTATTGGCGATAAAACCTTAAATCAAAAACGGCTGGAAAAAATTATGAAAGACTTGTTTATGGACGGCTATTTCGATTTGGTTTATTCAGATAGGCACGGAGAAACGGTGTATTGCGTAACTCTTACTGAAAAGGGTAAAGGGTATATGCGCAAAAAAATGGTAATGAGGCGGAACATTATCTTCCGCATCTGTTTTACGGTGGGGCTTGCCCTACTCAGTTTTGTTACAGGGTTAATATTAAAAGCAGTTTTTTAGAGGATAGCGCATAATGGAAAAGAGAAAATTTAACTTAAAAGCGCCATATAAACCTACGGGAGATCAACCGCAGGCTATTGAAAAAATTACAGAAGGCTTGCGAGACGGGTTGCGTACGCAAGTCCTTTTGGGTGTAACCGGATCGGGTAAAACGTTCACAATGGCAAACGTCATAAATAATGTAAACCGCCCAGCTTTAGTAATTGCGCACAACAAAACTTTGGCGGCGCAACTGTGTAATGAATTTAGAGAATTTTTCCCCGAAAATAGGGTAGAATTTTTCGTTTCCTATTATGATTATTATCAACCCGAGGCGTATATACCGAGTACGGATACATATATAGAAAAAGACCTTGCTATAAACGACGAAATAGATAAACTCCGTCATTCGGCAACCTGTTCTCTTTCGGAGCGGGAAGATACGATAGTGGTGGCATCAGTTTCTTGTATATACGGATTGGGTGCGCCCGAAGAATATTATAGACTTGCAATATCTCTGCGCCCAAACGACGATATAAGCAGAGATGAACTTATGAGAAAACTCGTTGCTATTCAATACACTAGGCGAGACGTGGATTTTTCTCGTTCGTCATTTAGAGTTCGTGGCGATATAGTGGATATTTTCCCCTCGTCTAATACGGAAATCTTGATACGTGTTGAGTTTTTTGGGGATACGATAGACAGACTTTGCGAGGTGGAATTTGTTTCGGGTAAAGTAATATCAGAATTAAAACACGCAGTAATTTTCCCTGCAAGCCATTATGCCGTTGCGCAAGAAAAGTTAAATTTAGCGCTAGCGGCGATAGAGCGAGATAGGGATCAAGAGGTGGCGTTTTTTAATCAAGACGGTAAACTTATTGAGGCACAGCGCTTAAAACAGCGTACTGATTACGATTTGGAAATGATTAGAGAAATTGGCTTTTGCAAGGGCATAGAAAACTACAGTAGATATTTTGACGGTAGGGATATAGGCGAGCCACCATTCACGCTTTTAGACTATTTTCCTAAAGATTTTATAGTGTTCATAGACGAATCGCATATGACAATTCCACAAATTGGCGCAATGTATAACGGAGATAGGTCGAGAAAAACTAGTTTGGTGGATTATGGTTTCCGCTTAAAATCTGCTTTTGACAATAGACCGCTAACTTTTGGTGAGTTTGATGCAAGAGTGGGGCAGATGGTTTGTGTTTCAGCAACGCCCGCAAAATACGAGTTGCAACAGGCAGGACAAGTCGTTGAACAACTTATTCGCCCAACGGGTTTAATTGATCCTAAAATTGACGTTAAGCCTACGACAAATCAAATAGATGACCTTCTTATTGAAATAAACGCCGTAACAAAAGACGGTGGAAGAGTTTTAATAACAACCCTTACTAAAAAAATGGCAGAAAGCCTTACAGAATACCTAAAAGAGAGTGGCATAAGGGTACGCTATATGCATAGCGATATTGACACAATGGAAAGAATAGAAATTGTGTCCGCCCTTCGTAACGGAGAGTTTGACGTGCTTTGCGGTATTAACCTATTAAGAGAGGGACTTGACTTACCCGAAGTAAAACTCGTTGCTATATTAGATGCAGACAAGGAAGGATTTTTACGAAGTGAAACGTCGCTTATTCAAACTATAGGGCGTGCAGCGAGGAATGCTGAAGGTCGTGTTATTATGTATGCCGACGTTATTACGGGAAGTATGAAACGAGCAATAGATGAAACCGAGCGAAGAAGAAAAATTCAGTCGGAATACAATAAAGAACATAAAATTGTTCCAAAAACTATTGTAAAGAACGTTGTAAATACTTTGGAAATAACAAAGAAAACGGATAGAACAAAAGACGTTAAGAAACAAGATATTCCCGAAGAGATAGAAAAGTTGAAAGCGTTAATGAAAATAGCATCTGCAAATCTCGACTTTGAAAAGTGTATAGAAATAAGAGATACTATTGCAAAACTTAAAATGAAGATGAGAAAATAATTATGGATTACTTAAAAATTAAAGGCGCAAAAGAGAATAACCTAAAAAATATAGATATAACAATTCCACGTGATAAACTTGTGGTATTTACAGGGCTTTCGGGTAGCGGAAAAAGCACCCTCGCATTTGAAACGATTTATGCAGAGGGGCAAAGGCGTTACGTTGAAAGTTTATCAAGCTACGCTAGAATGTTTTTAGGGCAAATGGAAAAACCTGACGTGGAGAGCATAGAGGGATTATCTCCTGCAATATCAATCGACCAAAAAACGACGTCGCATAACCCACGTTCGACGGTTGGAACGGTTACAGAAATTTACGATTACTTCCGTTTGCTTTTTGCTAGGGTTGGCGTTCCGCATTGTCCAGAGTGCGGAAAGGAAATTTCAAGACAGACGGTTGACCAAATTGCTGACAAAATAATGGCGCTACCAGAGGGTAGTAAAATACTTATTAACGCACCCGTTGTCCGTGGTAAAAAAGGCGAATATCAAAAGAATTTTGAAAGTTATAAAAAGAGCGGATATGCAAGGGTAGAAGTTGACGGCGTGGTTTATAGTCTTGATGAGGACATAAAACTCGATAAAAATAAAAAACACGAAATCAGCGTCGTAATAGATAGGCTTGTTGTAAAAGAGGGGATAGAGAAAAGACTTTCGGACAGTATAGAAACGGCAATAAAACTTGCAGACGGGTTGGTTAGCGTAAAAGTGGTTGACGGTGAAAGCACTCTCTATTCTACAAAATATTCTTGTCCCGATTGTGGAATAAGCATTGAAGAAATAGAACCAAGGCTGTTTTCATTTAACAATCCTTACGGCGCTTGCCCCGAATGTTTGGGGCTAGGCTTTAGAAACGAGATAGATGAAAACCTAGTTGTAAAGGATAAAACTAAATCGTTAAGAGAGGGCGCAATGACCGTTACCGGTTGGAATTTAGATAACGGAAAAATATCCTCAATGTATTTCAATTCGTTAGCAAAACACTATGGTTTTAGCCTCGATACACCTGTTAAAGATTTGCCCGAGAATATTTATAAAATGTTGCTTTACGGAAATAACGGTGAACGTATAAAAATGTCTTACGACACAAAGACGTTCAGCGGAAGTTACGAAAGTTCGTGGGAGGGTGTTATTCCTAACCTTGAGCGTAGATATAGGGAAACTTCAAGCAACTATACAAAACTAGAAATAGAAAGATATATGACGGTAAGTCCGTGTAATACTTGCCACGGAAAAAGGCTGAAAAAAGAGGCGTTAGCCGTAAAAATTGCAGGCAAAAATATTGCGGATTTAACTGATATGTCGGTAAAAAACCTTTACGATTTTATCAGTACGTTACAGTTTGGTAAAACGCAAACAATGATTTCTGAACCTATAATAAAAGAGATTAAAGCAAGGCTAAAATTCTTAATAGACGTAGGCTTAAACTATTTAACTTTATCAAGAAATGCATCTACACTTTCAGGCGGAGAGGCGCAGAGAATAAGACTTGCAACCCAAATAGGTAGTGGACTTACAGGCGTTTTATATATTTTAGACGAGCCTAGTATAGGACTTCACCAACGTGATAACGAAAAACTGATAGGCACGCTAAAACGTTTACGTGATTTGGGTAATACGTTAATAGTGGTAGAACACGACGAAGATACAATGCGTTCTGCCGATTTTATAGTGGATATAGGTCCTAAAGCGGGTGTTCACGGTGGCGAAGTTGTGGCTTGTGGTAGTGTAGAAGATATCATTAACGAGCCACGCTCCATAACTGGCGATTACCTTGCGGGTAGAAGAAAAATAGACATTCCTGAAACAAGAAAAGTTTCTGACGGCAGATGCCTTGAGGTTATAGGCGCATATCAAAACAACCTTAAGGATATTAGCGTCTGTTTTCCAGTAGGGTTAATTACGGCAGTAACAGGCGTGTCTGGTAGTGGCAAAAGTTCGTTAGTAAACGAAATAGTCTATCCTGCGCTTGCATCAAGGCTTAACGGCGCAAAGTTGAGGGATGGCAAGGTGAAAGAACTTAAAGGGATAGAACACTTTGATAAGGTTATCGCCATAGACCAGTCTCCAATAGGGAGAACACCGAGGAGTAATCCTGCAACCTATACGGGCGTTTTCTCGGCAATAAGAGATTTATTTGCATCCACGCCAGACGCTAAAGAGAGGGGATATAAATCGGGTAGATTTTCTTTTAACGTTGCAGGTGGTAGATGTGAAAACTGCGAGGGAGATGGTATCATAAAGATAGAAATGCATTTCTTGCCCGATATGTACGTACCGTGCGAGGTTTGTAACGGCAACAGATACAATAGAGAAACACTTCAGGTAAAGTACAAAGGCAAGAATATAAGCGACGTTTTAAATATGACCGTTGACGAGGCGTGTGAGTTTTTCCGCCCAATTACAGCAATCTATAATAAGATAAAAACTCTTCAAGACGTGGGGTTAGGGTACATTAAACTCGGTCAAAGTTCAACAACTCTGTCGGGTGGAGAGGCACAGAGGGTTAAACTTGCAACCGAACTATCTAAACGCTCTACAGGCAGAACAATGTATATTTTAGACGAGCCGACCACAGGTTTGCACAGTTATGACGTGGATAAATTATGTAGGGTGTTAAAACGCTTGCAAGAAAGTGGAAATACTATTATAATAATAGAGCATAATTTAGACGTGATTAAGCTTGCCGACTATATTGTGGATTTAGGCCCAGAGGGTGGGGACGGCGGTGGAACAATCGTTGCGCTAGGCACTCCCGAACAAGTATCAGAAAATCCTTTAAGTTATACGGGAAAATTCCTTAAAAAAATGCTGTGAAAAACATTAAAGACCGATTGCAGTTTTTGCATCGGTCTTATCCTTTTAAATATTACCTTAAAATAATTATTATATATATTTAAATTATTTTTTAAAAAAAATAAAGGGATTTTGAATGTTAAAGGAGTAATACTATTCGTGAGGGTAAACAAGGGAGAGTTATGAAAGATAAAACTGAAAAAATAGAAAGCACTTTTTTATCTAAATATGCGGTAAAATCCAAAGATACGGTTGGTAGGTTAAGGCAAGAAGAGCCTTGCCCTATGCGCACGGATTTTCAGAGGGATAGAGATAGGATTATCCATTGTAAAGCCTTTCGCAGATTAAAGAATAAAACGCAGGTTTTCTTTTCGCCCGAGGGCGATCATTACAGAACAAGGTTAACGCACACGCTTAACGTTTCTCAAGTTGCTCGTGGAATAGCGAGGGCATTGAGCCTTAACGAGGATTTAACCGAGGCAATTGCTTTAGGGCATGATTTGGGGCATACCCCTTTCGGGCATTCGGGAGAGAGGATATTAGATAAATTAAATCCGAAAGGATTTAAGCATAATTTACAGTCGGGCAGAGTTGTTGACTATTTGGAAAACGACGGTGCGGGGCTTAATTTAACCCGAGAAGTTGTTGACGGAATTATTAATCACAGAAAGAGCGATAATCCCAAGACGTTAGAGGGAAAAGCAGTAAGTCTTGCTGATAGAATTGCGTATATAAATCACGATATAGACGATGCTATTAAGGGTGGTTTTATAACCCAAAACGATTTGCCCAAAGATGCGGTGGAGTTGCTTGGTAAAACGTCTAGAGATAGGATAAACACAATGCTTTTATCCATTTATAACGAGAGCGACGGCAAAAACAAGGTGGAAATGCAACAGCACGTAAAAGAGGCTACAGAGGACTTACGTAACTTTTTGTTTGCAAACGTTTATAACGACAAAACACTTCGTAACGAAGAAATGCGTGCGGACAGAATGATAACAGCCCTTTATGAGTATTACAAAAAAAGCCCGCAAAATTTGCCCGAATTTTACATAAAGAGATTAAATACAGACGATATTGATACTGTACTTTGCGATTACATATCGGGAATGTCCGACATATATGCTGTAAAAACGTTTAATGAGATTTTTGTTCCTAAAAAGTGGGAACTATAGGATAGGTAATGAAAGGATTTGACGTTAAGTTTTTAGATGAACTTAAACTGAAAAACGATATAGTTGAGGTTGTAGGTAAATACGTGAGCCTAGAACAGCGAGGCGGAAACTTTTGGGGGAAATGCCCTTTTCATCACGAAAAAACGGCATCTTTTTCTGTAAACTCCAAAGGTCAGTTTTTCTATTGTTTCGGTTGCCATAAAAGCGGAGACGTTATAAGTTTCATAATGGGTATAGAATCGCTTGATTTTTCGGATGCTGTAAAATATCTTGCAGAGCGAGCAAAAATGCCCCTGCCCGAAATTTCGTTCGATGACGAAAAGGTAAAAGAACAGAAAAAGCGTAAGGAAAGAATATTGGCATTGCTTAAAGACACGGCAATGTTTTACGTTATGAACTTGCGTAGTGGAAATGCGGATAAACACGCTGAATACATAGCAAAGAGGGGAATATCTGCAGACTGTGTAACCTCTTTCGGGATTGGCGCATCTTTAGATTTTAGATCGCTTGTTAATTATCTTCAGCAAAAAGGGTATTCTAAAGAGGAAATGCTCGATTCGGGTGTAATTGATATCAAGGACGGCAGGCTTTACGATGCGCTAGGTGGTAGGCTTATTATCCCTATTATAAATCAGTTTAATCAGGTTGTGGCTTTCGGCGGTAGGCTTTTGGAAAAGGCAGATTTTGCAAAGTATAAAAACACAAAGGAAACTTTTGTGTTCTCTAAAAGCAACAACCTATATAACCTAAACAACCTTAAAAAATTAAAAAACGAAAAGGGACTTAATGGTGTTATTATCGTAGAGGGATATATGGACACCATTTCGCTCGTTCAAGCGGGGTTTTATAACGTGGTTGCGTCTATGGGAACTGCACTCACAAAAGACCAAGCAAGAATATTAAAAAGATATACGGACAAGGTATTTATCAGTTACGACGGCGATTTTGCAGGGCAAAAGGCGGCGGTGAGAGGTTTAGAAATCCTTAACGAAGAGGGGCTAGAGGTAAAAGTCGTTTCTTTGCCCGATGATATGGACCCCGACGACGTTATAAAAAAGTTAAGTAAAGAAGGTTACCAAAAACTTCTCGATGAGGCTATGCCTTTAATTGATTTCAAACTTGATATTTTAAGACGTACTTATGACGTGAAAACTGTTGACGGTAAGCGAAAATTTATTACAAATGCCGTTAGGGTTATTAAGGAAAGTCCTTCGCCTGCAGAACAGGAAGACTTGCTTAAAATTGTGCGTGATATCACGGGAACTACCTTTGAGGCGTTAAAGCGTGAACTTTACAGTATGCCCGAGAAAATTACTGCAGAAAAAGAAGAAAACTTGCAGTTTAACGATAACGTTGGGGATAAAATTGCTATTGCAGAACGGTTTATTTTAGCATCTTACCTATTTAAAAAACCTTTCGCTAATGAAACGGATATAAAAGAGTTTGTCTTTTCATTGCCCGTTCACGTGGAAATTCAAAAACACATAACCGAGAAAATGGAAGATAAAGGGGAAATTAGGTTTTCCGACCTTTACGAACTTTTAGGCGATGCTTATCCTGAAGATATTTCACGAATTGCTGGGCTTGAGGCTGGGGATAAAAAAACATTTGATCAGGCGGAGTATTTTTTCGATTGCGTTAAGACCTTGAAAATCGCAACACTATCTAGTAAAATTGAAAAGTTAACTCAAATGTTTTCGGCTGAAACAGATAACGAAAAAAGGCGACAGTTTGCTTCGGAAATGACAAGGCTTATTGCTGAAAAAAATAAACTCGTTTAATTATTTAATATTTAAAAATTTGTGGTGAATTCCACAGGAGGATAGACAATGGAAGAAAAAAAGAAGAACGGTACGGGAGAACAAGCGTCCAGCGATATTTTAAGTATGGAGTTGTATATTGCCGTAGGGACGATTATTCAAGAGCATAAGAGAAGTGGTAGTATCAACACTTCTCAACTTATGGATAAACTTGATAAATTTCAACCTACTCCCAACGAGATGGAAGAGATTTATAAACTCTTTGACGATTCGGGCGTTTTGATTATTGACGAGGTGGAAAGGGATAAAGACCTTTACGACCAACTCTTAAAAGAAGTTAGTATGGACGACCCTGTCAAAATGTATCTTAAAGATATTGGTAAAGTACCACTTCTTACTCCCGATGAGGAAATTAATCTTGCGCAGAAAATGATGGATGGCGACGAGGTGGCAAAGAGGACGCTTTCTGAAGCAAACCTCCGTTTGGTCGTTTCTATCGCTAAAAGATATATGGGCAGAGGTATGCAATTTTTAGACCTTATTCAAGAGGGCAACTTGGGGCTTATGAAAGCGGTTGAAAAATTCGACTATCAAAAAGGTTTTAAATTTTCAACTTACGCTACCTGGTGGATAAGACAGGCTATCACTCGTGCTATTGCAGACCAGGCGAGAACTATTCGTATCCCCGTTCACATGGTTGAAACAATCAATAAACTTATTCGTGTTTCAAGGCGACTGTTACAGGAATTGGGGCGTGAACCTCAACCCGAGGAAATTGCAAAAGAAATGGAAATTGCCGTTGAGCGTGTTA
Organism: Christensenellaceae bacterium; assembly: GCA_045656465.1. Classification (GTDB taxonomy): domain Bacteria; phylum Bacillota; class Clostridia; order Christensenellales; family Borkfalkiaceae; genus UBA1259. The sequence continues at coordinate 18,998 of JAZORG010000012.1, read as the reverse complement.
TTGAAATTCAAAAGATTGCGCAAGACCCCGTTTCACTTGAAACGCCTATCGGTGAGGAAGAGGACAGCCATCTTTCCGACTTTATTGAGGACGAAAGAAGCACCGCTCCTACAGATGCCGTTTCTTACACAATGTTAAAGGAACAGTTGATAGGTGTTTTAGATACGTTAACCCCTAGAGAAGAAAAAGTTTTAAGATTAAGGTACGGTCTTGACGACGGCAAGCCTAGAACTCTTGAAGAAGTAGGTAAAGAGTTTAACGTTACTCGTGAGCGTATTCGTCAAATAGAGGCCAAAGCGTTGAGGAAACTTCGTCATCCAAGTCGCTCAAAAAGACTTAAAGACTATATTGATAAACAATAATGACTGATAGGCTTAATAAAATATTTGCAGTTTTGCCAGACTGTAACAGGTTTGCCGATATTGGTTGCGACCACGGTTATATTGCCTACGCTATGCTTAAGAATGGAAAGTGTAAATTTGTAACCGTTTCGGATATAAGCGCAAAATGTTTGGAAAAAGCAAAAGAACTTTTATCCCGTTTTATTGCCGACGGCAGAGCAGAGGCAGTTGTTTCCGACGGGTTTGACAAGGTGCAAGGCGCAGACCTTGCTTTGATTGCGGGAATGGGCGGAGAAGAAATTTGTTCTATAATAGAAAAAGCGAGTGCATTACCCGAAAACCTTGTTCTTCAGCCTATGAAAAATTGCGATAAGGTAAGGCGAACAGCAGTTAATTTGGGATATAAAATAGAAAAAGATTTTGTCTTTTTTAGCGGTGGAAAGTTTTACGATTTAATATCGCTTGTTAAAGGTCAAGACTTTTTAACTGAAGAAGAAGAACAATTCGGTAGGGATAACGTAAAAGGAAACAATCCCGATTTTAAAAAATCAATTAAAATCCGTATCCAAAAACTTTCTGAACTTTTAAGTAGAGAAAATCTATCTAAACAAACGGCAAAAGATTTTGAAGAGGAAATGGAAAAATTAAGTAAATATGTATAAATTGACGGAATTTTTATGTTTGCTAGAAGAGTTTGCACCTTTATCATTAAGCCATAAAATGATAGAAAAGGGCGCTTACGATAACAGCGGAATAATTGTAAAAGACCACGATTACGTGGGCAAAGTGTTGTTTTCTTTAGACTTAACCTCTCAATCGGTTAGCGAGGCGATTAAAAAAGGCTGTGATACAATAGTAACGCACCACCCTGCAATATATCTTCCTATTAAATCAATAGGGACAGACGGTACAGAGGCTTTGCTAGAGGCAATAAAAAAAGGAATCAACGTTTTGTCAATGCACTTAAATTTAGACGTTGCAAAAAATGGCGTTGACCAAAGTTTAGCAAACGCTATCGGGGGTAAAAACATTCGCATATTAGATTGCCTTTTAGATGGTTGCGGTTACGGACGGGAATACGAGGTTGAAAAGCAAGACCTAATCGAGTTTACTAACGAACTTAAAAAAGAGTTTTCAACCGATAAAATAATATATTACGGACAAGGCGAAGTGGAGAAAGTTGCGAGTTTTTGCGGTGCGGGTGCATCAGATGCGGTATCCCACGTAAAAAACAACACTACAGATGCTGACACTATTATTACTTCGGATATTTCCCATCATCTATTAAGTGAACTTATTGAAAGAGGAAAAAAGGTAATAATTATACCGCATTATGTTGCGGAACAAAAAGGATTTATTAAATTTTACGAATACGTATTGCAAAATTGCGGTAAAACGGAAGCGTATTATTTCGTAGATAAAAGATTTATGTAAAGGAGAAAAGACTATGATACAAGCATTACTAGAGTATCAGAATTCAGATGCTAAACTTTTTGAAATAGAAAAGAAGTTAGCAGGGAGCGAAGAGAGGAAAAAAGCGGTAAGCGCAAAAAAATATTTAGAGGGCGTTGAGGAAAACGTAAATAGACTTGATATGCGTGCTTCAGAACTTGCGCACACTTTGCAACAAACTGAAGAAGAAGAGAAAAAATTAAAAGAACAGGAAAATGAGATTTCAGAAGCAATCAACGCTGTTGAAGATGAAAAAGAGGCTGCTTTTTTAATTAAAAAGGCAGAGGAACTCGTTGCTAAAATAAAGAGCCTATCTCAAAAAGCGCAAAAAATTATGGAAGAAATTCAAGCGGTTATGAAAGAATATCAAACCATAAAGAATACGACCAAAGCAGCGCAGGCGCAGTACAACGAAAATGCAAAAAAATATTCTGAATTAAAAGAGTCTGTTAAAACCGAAAAGGAAAGTGCAGAAAAGGAACTCGAAAAGTTTGCAAAACAAGTTGATCCTGCTCTTTTGCAGAAATATTTGGATAAGCGCAAAAATAAAATGTATCCGATACTGTATGCCTTAAGAAATAACGTATGCGGAGCGTGCAATATGGAACTTTCAATGTCCGAACTTAATAAATTAAAGAACGGCGAAATTATCGAATGCGGTCAATGCGGAAGACTTGTGTATAGCGAAAAATAAGAAAACTAATATATATAGAGCGTCCTTAAAACGAAAGCGTTTAGGGACGCTTTTTGCTTAATAAGTTTTAAATAAAATAATTATTTATTTTATTTTAAAAAATTTTCATTAAACCATTGTAAAATCGTTGGTTTTTTGTTATACTTTATATGTAGAAATTTTAGAATTTTTTCAAAAAAATACAACTTTGACTTTTGTGTCAGTTTAGAGGTGTACTTTGAACGGTTTGGGCAGAAAAAAAGAAAATTCGGAAAATAAACAAACGGTGTTTACTAAAGAAACTTTTGGCGTTGTGCTTATTCTTTTTGCAACGCTCTGTATGGTTTGTTTAATAACAAGGGGGGCGGTATTCTCTGCGCCCGGTCAGTTTGTGAACGCATTTTTGTTCGGATGTTTCGGATATTTTGCATTTGCGGTAGATGCTTTTGTCGTTGCTATCGGGGTAATAATGCTCGTTGGTAGAAACGTTAAGATGAAAGCAAAGAGAAAGTTTCTTTTAACTACAGTATTTTTCCTTATCGCTCTTCTTGCTCACGTTATAACCTTGCACGGTAAGGGCTTATCTTATGGCGAATATATCGCTACTTCTTACACTATGGCTGGAATTAGCGGATTTACGTCTGCATCAGGCGGTGGCTTATTTATGGCAATTGTCGCTTATCCGTTCGTTGTACTTTTAACCGAGGCGGGAACGTATGTGGTTGTCGGTATTGCTTTGTGTGTAACGATATATTTTACTGTTAGAGATTATATGAAACCGAGCGTAAATTCGGATAAAAATATTGTAAATAAAGGATTTAGAACATCATTTATCAAAAAAGATCCACAAGATATCGGAGTTAACGTAGAGGGTGAAAAAACATACCCCGTTCCAGGCGTTGTTCCCGAAGAAAGCGCAAGGCAACAACTTTTCGTTGTCAATTCACAAGATTTTGCTGTTAAAACTCGTCGTGAACTTTCAAAAGAAACCAATGCGTCTGGAATAAAACTCAGTTTTTCCGAAGGTGGACTAGGCGTCGTTTCTACGGGCGAAGAGGTTAAGAGTGCAAACGTTTCAGACGAGTATAAAAAGAAGTTAGAGTATATAAAGACTCCTGCAACGTTAGATATAGAAAAATTGCGCAATAATTCACGCCCCACTTATAACGGATATACACTTTCACAAGAAAAGGCTGAAAACACATTTGAAGATTCGTCGCAAAATTACGATAACCAAACTTTTGATGGTCAGCAAAACGGCTACGCTTCAGTTTCCGATTACGTAACTGAAAGAGAAGTGGCTGAAGAACAGCCTCAAGTGGGTATTAATGAGGAAATACCCTTTATCAATCACGATCAAGAGTTTAACTCAACGATTGGTAGTGATGCCGAAGAACGTGCAGAAAGTTTTGAAAGACTTTATGCAGACACGCCCGAAGTGGATGTTGAGGACGTGCCAAGCGTTATAGAACCGGAAGAAACGTTTATTCCGCTAGAACAGGAGGAACAAGTTCAAGGCGTGGAACAGACGGAAGATATTCCGTTTATACAAGAAAACGAAGTTGATGCAGACGATTTTGTAGAGGAAAAAGAACAAGTGGAAGAACAGCCTCCTGTTACTAATATTCGCTCATCCGAAAGGGTAAGAGGAATTTTCTTTAACGAAGAAGAAAATAACGATAGTTCTAACCAAGATAAAGAAGAAACTACCGATATAGGCTTTACTAGTAGAGTGTCGGCAGACGGTAATTTAGGCACACGCCGTTCGTTCTCTTTTGGATCTGAAACGCCTAAAGCGGAAGCGGTTGAAGAGGAAAAACCTAAAAAGCCTGCGCCTCCTATTAACAGAGAGTATTTCCGTCCTCCGTTTGATTTGCTTGAAAGACATACTCCGCCTGTAGATGCACCAAAAGAAAATCACGAAGAGAGAATGGCGATAATTCAACGTACGCTCGGTGAATTCCATATAAACGCAATTCCGCAAGGATACATTCAAGGTCCGTCTATAACACGTTATGAAATACAAATGCCCGCAGGTGTATCTGTTAAAAAAGTTTTGGGTTATGACGACGACTTAAAGATGTGGCTTTCTGCAAAAGACGGCGTTCGTATTGAAGCGCCTATCCCTGGAAAAAGTTTGGTTGGTATAGAAGTTGCAAACACCGTAAAGACCCCTGTAGGTTTGCGTGAGGTTATGGAAGTAAGCGCAGGACAAAAGGCTAAAAGCGGTGAGTTAATGTTTGTTCTCGGAAAAGATATAGTCGGCAATCCTATAGTGAAAAACCTCGCTAAAGGACCGCACTATTTAGTCGCAGGGGCAACCGGATCGGGTAAAAGTGTTTGTCTTAACGTTATGATAATAAGTTTGATAATGCGTTACACTCCCGAGGAGTTAAGACTTATTCTTATTGACCCCAAGAGCGTAGAGTTTATGAACTATGCTCACATACCGCACTTAATGATAGATGAAATTATTACCGAACCAAAGCGTGCGCTTGCAGTTCTTTCGTGGGCGTATGCAGAAATGGAAAGGAGATACAGTGTGTTCCGCAACGAAGGCGGTGGACTTGTGGTTGATATTGACAGTTATAATTCGGTTGTTGCAAGCGATACGGTTCCAAAAATGCCGAGAATTGTCATTATTATAGACGAACTTGCAGACCTTATGGAAACTTGCAAAAAAGACCTTGAAAGCCGTATTCGTGCGCTAGCGCAAAAAGCACGTTCAGCAGGAATACATTTGGTTTTGGCAACACAACGTCCGTCGGTTGATATAATCACGGGAACGATTAAAGCAAACCTCCCGTCTAGAATTGCATTTAAGGTAATGAACTTTGCCGATTCGCAAACTATATTAGGAGAAGCGGGTGCGGAAAAATTGTTAGGCTATGGCGATATGCTTTGTAAGACCGCAGATATGCCTGCGCCAGAGAGATATCAAGGCGCATACATCAGTAGCGTTGAAGTTAACAGTATCGTTTCATACGTCAAAGAGAAAAATCAAGCGTATTTTGATGATGAACTTTCTGAATATTTAGACAAGGAAACTAAACCCAAACAGGAAGAAAGTTCTGTTGATGGTGGCGATAACGACGGTGGAGAAAACGAAGTAAGCGAATTGTTCTTAAAAGCACTTTGGCTTGCGGTTAACAGTCAAACCGTTTCTATTTCATTGTTGCAACGCCGTTTCCAAATAGGGTATTCACGAGCAGGCGGTCTTGTTGATAAAATGGAAAGAATGGGTTTTGTTTCTGGTAACGAGGGTAGTAAAGCGAGAAGAGTTCTTCTTTCTAGGGAAGAATTTGAAGACAAATTCGGACAAATGCCCGATTAAAAGGTGAAAGATGTTGGATAGAAAACGTGTGGGCGTTATCTCGCTCGGTTGCGATAAAAACCGTGTAGATACTGAAAAAATGCTTGCATTCATTTCAGAAAAACACGACATAGTGGGCGATATTGCCGAGGCGCAAATAATAATTATAAACACCTGCGCATTTTTAGAGAGCGCAAGGGAAGAGGCTATAGCGGAAATTTTTTCTGCTCACCAATACGTAAAAGAAGGTAGTGCGGAAAAGATTATCGTTACGGGTTGTTTGCCACAAAAATTTATCGACCAACTGTTTGACGATCTTACCGAAGTAGATGCTTTTTTAGGTGTTTCAGATTACGACAAACTATTAGGCGTTATCGATAGAATTTACTTGGGCGAACGTGTTAATGCGGTTGGATCGGTTAAGGGGGAATGCACTAAAAAAAGGGTAATTACAACCGACGGATACGCCTATCTAAAGATTGCAGACGGTTGTTCAAATCATTGTACATATTGTTTAATTCCTTACATAAGAGGTAAATATAGGTCTGTGCCAATGGCTGATCTTATCGAAGAGGCGAAAGGCTTGGGGAACGTGGGAGAACTCATTCTCGTTGCGCAAGATACGGCAAAATACGGGGAGGATTTAACTCCAAAAAGTTCATTAGCACAACTTATCGAACAGTTGTCAATGATTGAAAATGTTAAAAAAATAAGACTTTTATACTGCTATCCTGAAAATATAACCCCTCAACTTATCGAACAGTTAAAGAATAATCCTAAACTTATTAAATACATAGATATTCCTCTTCAGCACGCTGATGATAAAATACTTAAACTTATGAACAGAAAGGGTAGCGGACAGGGGTATTTGCAACTCATTGAGAATTTACGTAGTCAAGTTGATGGAATTGCTATCCGTTCTACCTTTATAACGGGTTTTCCCAAAGAGGGAGAAGAAGAGTTTATAAATCTTGTTTCCTTTATAGAAAAAGCACAACTCGAAAATGCTGGGTTTTTTAAATACAGTAAAGAAGAGGGGACAGCCGCTGCTCGACTTGATGGACAAATTGACGAGGATATAAAGGATAAACGACTAAAAAAACTCTATTCCGTGCAAAAAAAGATTGCTGTTAAAAAGGTTAAAAGTTACGTGGGAAAAACCCTTTCGGTTATTGCAGAGGGCTTTGATAGCGAGCAATTAGTATATTATGGAAGAGCGTATTTTAGCGCACCCGATATTGATTCAAAAGTTTATTTCTTTAGTGCTGACCCTATTCAGTCGGGAGAGTATTACGATATTAAAATAGATAGAGCGACAGGTTATGACCTATACGGAGAAAAAATATGAATTTACCAAACAAATTGACCTTAATTAGAATTTTAATGATACCGCTTTTCGTAGCGCTGTATTATATTCCTATTATTCCGTTTAATTTCAGTATTGCAGCCGTGATTTTTGCTTTGGCGGCGTTTACTGATTTTTTGGACGGATATATTGCGAGAAAATATAACATCGTAACAGATTTAGGCAAATTTTTAGACCCTATTGCAGATAAGGTTTTAGTTGCATCTGCCTTAATAATAATGCTTGTTCCTGTTGGGGACGCAGTAATTCTACCCGATTACGCAGGTATTGCCGTTGCTATAATCCTTGCAAGAGAGTTAGTGGTTAGTGGATTTAGAATGGTTGCCTCATCAAAGGGAATGGTTATTGCAGCCGATAAATCGGGCAAAATAAAGACATTTGTTACTGATATTGCAATCTTTGTTCTTCTAATCGGTGCGGACATTACACCTAATCTTTATGGCTGGGCTAATATTTGTGGACTTGTTATTTTTGGAGTAGCCACAATTCTTACCGTTATATCGGGCGCAGAGTGTATTATAAAAAATAAAGACGTACTTAAAGAAAAAAAGGAAGAAAAAAAAGAAGTTAAATGAAAACGGCGTTGATATTTTTCAGATCTGTTGAAAGAGATTTTGACGGAAATTATTACGAAAATGTAGTTGATTCTTTCCGTAACGGTGGAATAGAAATCACCACCGTGGAAATTTTAGCACGCAACGACGAAAGAACTTTTAGACGTAGAGTAGATGAATTTAAGGATACCGTTGATAATCTTATCATTATAGACGGTGAAGATAGGGAATTTGACTTAAAGGAAATTATAGCAGAAAAATTCGATACCGTTTTGGTGGAGAATGAAAGTGCGAGAATATTTTTAGATGCTGTAAGTAAAAATGACGGAGTGGAGTATTCCGTTCAATATGCGATGTTGCCGTTAGAATCCACGGTTATTCCCAACATAAAAGGCGCATATCAAGGTTTTATACTTGACACAAGTGATTTAACTGTGGCAGTCTTGCCCGAAGAAACGGAAAGTCTAAAGCCTATGTGTGATAAATATTTGATACCATATCTCGAAAAAAAGCACGGAATAGAGAATAACAGGCTTATCTTAAAATATTTTGGCGACATTATAGCGCTAGACGATTGTTTGTGTGAAGCGGAAAAAATTTATCAAGGACTTAACTGCAATATTACCAAAAAAAACGGGGACGTAACCATAGATTTATTATTTTCGGGCTGTGAAAACGATAGCGTACGTCAAGATGCCGTAAGGTTTATAGTCGGAAAATTAAAAGACAATATTTATGCGGAATTTGATACCACTTTAGGAGAAAGGCTATTTGATGTTCTTTCTCTAAAGAAAGTAAAAGTTGCAGTTGCTGAAAGTTTTACAGGCGGAAGGGTTGTTTCGGATATTATTAAAAATCCTGGAGCATCAAGTTACGTAACAGAGGGGTGCGTAACATATTCTAACGAAAGTAAAATAAAAAGATTAGGGGTAAATCAAGCCGACCTTGAAAAGCACGGAGCGGTAAGTTCTATAGTGGCATATCAAATGGCGGCAGGACTACTTCGTAACGGAAATTGTGATATTGCAGTTTCTACAACCGGAATAGCAGGTCCGAAGAGCGACGATACTAAAAAACCGGTAGGCTTATGCTATATAGGTGTAGGAATGAAAGACGGAGTTCATACGTATAAACTCAATCTTTCGGGAAATAGAGAGGAAATTACAGAAACGGCTAAAAACACGGCTTTGTTTCTGACAATAAAAAAATTAAAAAACTTATAGAGGAAAATTAAAATGGATGATGCAAAAATTAAAGCGCTTGACGGTGTGATGGCGCAAATTGAAAAACAATACGGAAAGGGCGCAATTATGCGTTTAGGGCAGACTGCAGGGGACAATAATATTGAAGTTTTACCTACAGGATGTTTATCTTTAGACCTTGCAATCGGAATAGGAGGACTTCCTAGGGGTAGAATTATTGAAATTTACGGGCCAGAATCTTCTGGTAAAACAACGGTTGCTTTGCACGTTATAGCAGAGGCTCAAAAGGCGGGAGGAATAGCCGCTTTCGTTGATGCTGAACACGCACTTGATCCCGTTTATGCAAAAAATCTTGGGGTAAATCTCGATGAACTTTACGTTTCTCAACCTGATACGGGAGAACAAGCGTTGGATATAACCGCCTCGCTTGTAAACAGCAAGGCTGTTGACGTTATAGTAGTTGACTCTGTTGCCGCTCTTACGCCAAAGGCGGAAATTGAAGGCGATATGGGTGATTCGCATGTGGGACTTCAAGCAAGGCTTATGAGTCAGGCTTTGAGGAAACTTACAGCAATTACAAATAAAAGCAAAACGTGTATCATTTTTATTAACCAACTTCGTGAAAAAGTTGGCGTTATGTTTGGTAATCCAGAAGTTACTGCAGGCGGTAAAGCGCTTAAATTTTACGCAAGCGTGCGTATCGACGTAAGAAAATCAGACGCATTAAAAGATAGCGAGGGAGCATACGGAAACCATACAAAGGCTAAAATCGTTAAGAACAAGGTTGCGCCTCCCTTTAAGACTGCTGAATTTGATATAATTTACGGCAAGGGTATTTCACACGGGAGTTGCCTTGTCGATTTAGGATTGCAGTATGAAATTTTGAAAAAGAGTGGTGCGTGGTTCTCTTATAATGACGAAAAGATTGCTCAAGGCAGGGAAAAGGCTGTTGATTATTTAGAAACACACGAAGACGTTGCAAACGAAATAAAAGAAAAAATTATGGAAGCATTCCGCAATAAGAATAAACAAGACTAAATATAAGTTTGACATTTATGTAAATTTGTATTAAAATATAATAAAGTAATAAATACGCACATAGTGGTAGGCGTAAAAGAATAAAAACAGGAGGGCATATTATTATGCATAATTTTAACTACGGCTCCCTGTTCTTAAGCGGTGAAGCACTCCCTTGGATTGTTGTTGCCGTAGTAGCGATAATTGCAATAGTTACATCAGTTGTTTGTTGGGTGGTGGGTAGAAAAACTCTTACCAAACATTACGAAAGTGAACAAGGTAATATTAACGAACAGCGTAGCAAAATGCTTGATGCCGTTATGGAGGAAAGCAAGGCTATAAAGAAAGAAGCTATTTTAGAAGCAAAAGAACAGGAAATCAAAATGCGCAATGAGTTCGAGCGTGAAAGCAAAGAAAAACGTGCAGAACTTCAGAGAATGGAAAACAGGCTTAATCAAAAAGAGGAAACTCTCGAGAAGAAAGAAGAAAACCTTTTAAAGCGCAACGAAGAAACTACAAGACAACAAAACGCCCTAAAGGCAAAAGAAATCGAACTTGATAAGAAAATGGAAGACATCTCGGCTCAGCACGAAAAAATGGTGCAAGAATTTGAGAAAATTTCTCAAATGAGTAGGGAAGAGGCAAAACAGCAACTTATTGATTCGATAACTGATGAAGCTAAGAAAGACGCTGCAGGGCTCATTAAAAACATTGAGTTAGAAGCGAAAGAAAACGGAGAGCGTAAGGCAAAAGAAATCGTTAGTCTTGCTATTCAAAAATGTTCGACGGAACAGGCAACTGAAATTACTGTTTCAGTAGTACCACTTCCTAGCGACGATATGAAAGCACGTATCATTGGTAGAGAGGGAAGAAATATAAGAACTCTAGAAAACGCAACGGGTATTGAACTTATAATTGACGATACTCCCGAAGTTGTTATCGTATCAGGGTTTGATCCAGTACGTAGAGAAGTTGCAAGAATTGCGCTTGAAAAACTTATTCAAGACGGAAGAATTCACCCCGCAAGAATAGAAGAAACCGTTGAAAAGGTTAAAAAAGAACTTGATCAACAGATTAAAGAAGCGGGCGAGGCTGCAATGTACGAATGTAAGATTTTCGGCTTACATCCTGAAATAGTAAAATTACTCGGCAGATTGAAATTCCGTACAAGTTACGGTCAAAACGTTCTTAAACATTCTATAGAGGTATCGCATCTTGCTGGCGTAATGGCAGCAGAACTAGGCGTTGACGAAACGCTTGCAAAACGAGCAGGCTTATTGCACGACCTCGGTAAAGCCGTTGACTTTGAAATTGAGGGAACGCATATGCAAATAGGCGGAGACCTTGCTAAAAAGTATAAGGAAAATCACAACGTTATAAACGCAATACTCGCGCACCACGGTGATGTTGAACCCAAAACTATCGAGGCAATTCTCGTTCAGGCGGCAGACGCTATTTCTGGTGCAAGACCTGGCGCAAGAAGAGAAACAACGACCAACTATATTAAGAGATTGCAACAACTTGAAGAGATTTCAAGCGGATTTAAGGGCGTTGAAAAATGCTATGCAATCCAGGCAGGTAGGGAAGTTAGAGTTATGGTTAAACCTGAGCAGGTTAATGACGCTCAAACTCTTTTCCTCGCAAAAGAAATTGCAAAGAAAATCGAGCAAGAAATGGAATATCCAGGGCAGATTAAGGTTAACGTTATTAGAGAATGGCGTGCAACGGAATTTGCAAAATAAGTTTGTTAAAACCTTCGCTGTTGCGAGGGTTTTTCAACTAAAAATATAGTAATTTATAGAAAAAAGGAGAAAGAATGGTTAAACATAAAATTGCGGTTATCGCGGGGGACGGAATAGGCCCTGAAGTTATAAACGAAGGTGTTAAGGTATTAAATAAGATTTCGGAAATTGACAAAACGTTTGAGTTCGAATTTACCTTTTTTCCGTGGGGATGCAAATACTATCTAGAAAATGGAAGAATGATGGCTGAAGACGGACTAGAACAACTTAAAAAATTTGACGCAATATTTTTAGGCGCAGTAGGCTATCCTGGCGTTCCCGATCATATCTCGTTATGGGATTTACTTCTAGTTATTAGAAAAAATTTCGATCAATACATAAATTTACGTCCTGTAAAATTATTAAAAGGTGCGCCCTGTCCGCTAAAAGATGTTAAACGTGAGGATATAGATATGCTTTTCGTTAGGGAGAATAGCGAGGGTGAATATGCTGGAAGCGGTGCGTGGCTTTATAAGGATCAACCCAACGAAGTGGTTATCCAAAACGGTGTTTTCTCAAGAAAGGGATGTGAACGAGTTATCCGTTATGCTTACGATTTGGCAAGGGAAAACAAAAAAACACTTACTAGCATAAGCAAGGGAAATGCGCTTAATTATTCAATGGTTTTTTGGGATCAAATTTTTAAGGAAGTAGGGAAAGAATATCCCGACGTAAAGACTTATAGTTATCTCGTTGACGCTGCTAGTATGTTTATGGTAAAAGACCCAAAAAGGTTTGAAATTGTCGTTACGTCTAATCTTTTTGGTGATATTTTAACAGATTTAGGCGCTGCTATTTCAGGAGGAATGGGGCTTGCTGCTGGAGCGAACTTAAACCCAGAAAGGAAATTTCCGTCAATGTTTGAGCCTATTCACGGTTCTGCTCCCGATATTGCAGGGCAAGGAAAGGCTAACCCTCTTGCAACCGTTTGGTCTGTAAGTCAAATGCTAGAATTTTTTGGCCATAAAGAATGGGCAGATAGACTTATTGATATAATTGAACAAATTATGGTAGAGGCAAAAACACTCACTCCCGATATGGGAGGAAAGGCAACTACTTCAGAAGTGGGAGATGCGGTAGTTAATAAACTCTATTCTTTTGTAAATTAAAAAATTGTTTTAGTATGAAAATTAAAAAGCAAAAATAGGTTTTAGCAACGTCTTGAAGGAGTATATCAACCTTCAAGACGTTATTTTTTGGCTATTTGGTATAGTATTGTTTGACAAATTATAATGTAAATATTATACTAAAATAAAATTGTAAAAGAGAGGATTTATATGGACACGAAAACGCTTTTTAAATTAATGGAAGAAAGAAAGCAGGAACTTTTTAAATTACTTTCTGAATTGATACAAATTAACTCTGAGAATTTTGGTGAATATGGCAGAGAGGAAAACGTTGCAAAATTTATTTTCCAAAAGACGAAAGAACTAGGATTGGAGAGCGATATGTATTCGCCTCTTGAGGTGGAGGGCTTTAAAAATCACCCCGACTATTTAGAGGGCAGAAATTTAGAAAACAGATATAACGTTGTTGCTAGATGGAAAGGGGAAATTGATGAAGATGAACTTATGATTATGGGGCATTCCGACACCGTTCCCATTGGCGATCTTTCTAATTGGAAATTCCCACCATTATCGGGGGAAATTGTCGATGGCAAAATTTTGGGGCGTGGTGCGATTGATGATAAGTATGCTTTAGCAACGGCATTGTTTATAATAAAGGTTTTAAAAGATGCTGGTTTTAAGCCCAAGAAAAATTTATTATTCTGTGCGTATAGCGATGAGGAACATGGTGGTTCACACGGTGCGCTTGCGGGCGTTTTAAAATATCCGTGCAATAGCATTGTCAATATGGATGGTAGATATAACACAATTTGGCATTGTGGCTCGGGTGGTGGAGAAATGAAATATTTATTCCATTCAAAAGAAGTTGTAGATAGTGCGAAAAAAATAGCGCTTGCAATTCCCGTTGTTATAGACGTAATAAATGAGTTTGAAAACAACCGTAAAAAAGAAATGTCAGAAAACAAATTTTATTTTGGCTCGAATATTCCTAACACGGCTTTGCGTTATATGGGGGTACGGGCAGGTAATAACGGAATGGATCTTGATCGTGGTGAGGCGTACTTTGTTTTCTATACCGATAAAACCAAAGAAGAAATTTACAACGAGTTTAATAAATTAGAAATTGTTTTAAGAGAAAAACTTGAGCCGTTAGGAATTGTTGGGGACGGGTTTAAGCCGGCAACGAGATTTTTTCACTACGTTCATTGTGAGCCCGATAGTGATGACGTTAAATTGATGGTAGAAGCATCGTTACAAGCGACAGGGGAGAAACCCAAAGTGTGTGGTTCGTGTTTATCCGACTTGTCGGTAATTTCCAAATACGGTAATAGTAGCGCATTTGCAATTGGCGCAGGCAGAGATTTTAGTGAGGTTGGCGGAGCGCATCAGCCCAACGAATTTATCGAGTGTGATAAGTTGATAAACTTTGCAAAAACTATTGCTAATTTTGTGGTTAAAAAATTAGGTTAGCAATAAAACGTTTTGCGTTTTTGTTAAATTTTACAAATTATAGAAAAGAATAATTATTAAATGAAATATAGTTAGGAGCAAGTATGAACACCTTAAATATTCCCGAGATTTTCGGAACAATGGTTTTTAACGATAAGGTTATGAAAGAACGTTTGCCCAAAGAGGCTTATAACGCAGTTAGGCAGGCAAAAGAAGAGGGAAAACCTCTTTCTAACGATTATGCTAAATGTGTTGCCTCCGTTATGAAAGAATGGGCGATAGAAAAGGGCGCAACTCATTTTACACATTGGTTTCAGCCTATGACGGGTATTACCGCCGAAAAACACGACAGTTTTATTGAGCCTTTTGGTGAAAGCGACGTTATAATGAAGTTTTCCGAAAAATCGCTTGTAAAGGGAGAGTCAGATGCTTCAAGTTTTCCGTCGGGAGGCTTAAGAGCGACCTTTGAGGCGCGTGGTTATACGGCTTGGGACCCAACTTCTTATGCATTTGTTAAAGACGGTAGTCTTTATATACCCACCGCATTTTGTTCTTATGGCGGAGAGGCGCTTGATAAAAAAACACCTCTTTTGCGTTCTATGGATGCTTTTAATAAGCAGGCGCTTAGGATTTTGAGGTTGTTTGGTAATAACAAAGTCAAAAAAGTTACACCTACCGTTGGCGCAGAGCAAGAGTATTTTCTTATAGATAAAAGCGTTTACGAAAGCAGGTTAGACCTTGTTCATTGTGGTAGAACTCTTTTTGGCGCACGTCCATCTAAAGGACAAGAACTAGAAGATCATTATTACGGAGCAATAAAATCTAGAGTTTCTGCATTTATGAAAGAAGTTGACGAGGAACTTTGGAAGTTGGGGGTATATGCAAAGACCAAACATAACGAGGTAGCGCCCGCACAACACGAATTAGCACCCGTGTTTACTTCTACGAATATTGCATCCGATCAAAACCAGCTTACAATGGAAATTATGAAAAGTGTTGCAAATAGACACGACCTCGTATGTTTGCTTCACGAAAAGCCTTTCGCATCTGTAAACGGTAGCGGTAAGCACAACAACTGGTCTATTAGCACAGATCTAGGCGAAAATCTTTTAGAACCAGGGGACACGCCCAACGAAAATGCGCAGTTCTTGTTATTCTTGGTAGCTGTTATTAAAGCGGTTGACGAGTATCAAGATTTGCTCCGCATAAGTGTTGCTTCAGCGGGAAACGACCACCGTCTTGGCGCAGACGAAGCGCCTCCCGCAATAATCTCTATCTATCTTGGCGAAGAGTTAGACGCAATTTTAAATGCTATAGAGAGTGGGAAAGAATATTTTGCAAAGGCTAAAAAGGAACTTAAAATCGGCGTTTCCGTTCTTCCTCCTATTCCAAAGGATTCAACGGATAGAAATAGAACTTCGCCATTTGCGTTCACAGGTAACAAATTTGAGTTCCGTATGGTAGGCTCGTCAGCAAACATTGCTTGCCCTAATTTTATAATCAACACTATTGTAGCAGAGGAATTAAGGGGCTTTGCCGACGAACTTGAAAAGGCGGATGATTTTAACAAAGCCCTTGCAAGTCTTATCAAAAAAACAATCAAAAACCATAAACGTATATTGTTTTCTGGTAACAACTATTCTGAAGAATGGGAAAAAGAGGCAAAGAAGCGTGGACTTCTTAATCTTAAATCAACAGTAGATGCGCTTCCTCTTTACGCGGATAAAAAGAACGTTGAACTTTTTGCACGTCATAATATTTTATCTGAACAAGAAATCCATTCACGTATGGAGATTTTGCTCGAAAATTACAGCAATATTGTTCATATAGAGGCTCTTACTTCAATAGATATGGCTTGGAAAGATATTACTCCTGCCGTTATTGATTATCAAAGATTTTTACTTGAAGAACTTAAACTAAAGAGCGAACTTGGGAAGACAAACAGCATATTAGAGCGTCGTTTATATGATAAATTATCTGCTCTTTCAGACGAGTTTGCGCTTTGCTTGGAAAAACTTGAAAAAGACGTGGAAAAATATAATCCTACTGAAAGTAATTTAAGCAAGGCAAAATACTGCAGAGAAGTGTTATTAAAAGATATGGAAGACCTCCGCTCTGCTAGCGATGCTATGGAACTTATTATAGGTAAAGATTTTGAAGCGTTCCCAACATACGAGGATATTTTATATAGCGTAAAATATTGATAAAATGTCAAAAATTAAAAACACTTGACGATATCAAGCATATAATGTATAATAAAAGTATAAAAAATTAGGAGAAAGTTTATATGTTTTGCAAAAATTGTGGACAACAGTTAGAAGAAAATGCAACGGTATGTTCGGCGTGCGGGCATGAAACGGGCGTTCAACAAAAATCTGCAGAAGAGGTAGGGTATTGTAAGGTTTGTGGTAAGCAAATAAATCCTAACAAGACATTCTGCCCTTATTGTGGGGCAGAAAAGGGTGCAGAGCCTCAACCCGCTCCTCAACCTGCGCCTGCAGCAACTTATGCAACCAACCCACAACCAGCAGTTCAAGATGCACCGAGTATGGGATATGCGGTTTTAGGTTTCTTCTTTCCTATAATAGGATTTATTTTATGGCTTATATGGAAAGACCAAACACCCTTAAAAGCAAAAAGTTGCGGTAAAGGTGCACTTATCAGCGTTATAATTAACGTTGTAGGTACTATCTTGATTTACGTGTTATATTTCCTTCTTGTTTTAATAGGATTAAGTGCTAGTGCTACCCCTTTACTCTTGCTGTAAGCGGGTGAGATAGATGTGTTTAGTGTTCTAATTAAATTAAACAATATTAACCTGTTCAAAGTTCTTTTTGAGCAGGTTTTTATTTTAATAAAATAAATTTCATTAAATTACCATCTAAAAACCTTAAAATAATTGCAAAATTCGTTGAAAAATGCGCTAGAATGTGATATTATATATATACTAACTAATTTAAATTTATTATTTAGGTGGTTCGGCTATTTGCTAAAACCGCCTATTGTTACGAAAAGGAGAATTTATGTTCAAAATTGTTGACAAAAAAGTGCTTAATCCTACCGTAACCCGCATAGACGTTTATGCGCCTTACGTGGCTAAAAAAGCACAGGCAGGTCAGTTCGTAATCATCAGAGCAACCGCAGACGGTGAAAGAATTCCGCTTACCGTTGCAGATTACGATAGGGAAAAGGGTACTGTTGCAGTTATTTTCCAAATAGTTGGCGCAACTACTTACACTCTAAATCAACTTGAAGTTGGCGACTGTGTTGCAGACTTTGTTGGTCCGCTTGGCAATGCAACCCACACAGATGGCTTGAAAAAAGTTGCAGTAGTTGGCGGTGGCGTAGGGTGTGCAATCGCTTATCCCGTTGCTAAAAAACTTCACGAAGAAGGGGCTGAGGTTCATTCGATTGTCGGTTTTAGATGTAAAGACCTTGTTATTTTAGAAGAGGAATTTAAGGCTGTCAGCGATAAGTACGTTCTTATGAGCGACGATGGTACGGCTGGAACTAAAGGGCTTGTTACCGATGCTCTTAAAAATCTTATCGAAAGCGGAGAAAATTACGACGAAGTTATTGCTATCGGACCTGTTATTATGATGAAGTTTATATGCAAACTTACCAAAGAATACGGCGTTAAAACTATCGTTTCAATGAACCCTGTTATGATTGACGGAACGGGTATGTGCGGTGGATGTAGGCTTACTGTTGGTGGAAAAACCAAGTTCGCTTGCGTTGACGGTCCGGAATTTGACGGTCATGAGGTTGATTTTGACGAAGCAATGAAACGTGGAGCAAGTTACAAAGAATGGGAACGCCATAAATACGAAGAAACTTGTAACCTTTTTAATAAGGAGGTTAAATAATTATGCCTAATATGTCGTTAAAGAAAAACGTTATGCCTCATCAAGAAGCAGACGTAAGAAATAAAAATTTTGAAGAAGTGGCTTTAGGATATACAGCAGAACAGGCTGTTGACGAGGCTGAAAGATGTCTTAACTGTAAACATAAACCTTGCGTAAATGGTTGCCCTGTTATGGTGCATATTCCCGAATTTATCGCAAAAATTCGTGAAAAAGATTTTGAGGGCGCATATCAAGTTATTGCTGAATCTTCATCACTTCCTGCAGTTTGCGGAAGAGTTTGTCCGCAAGAATCACAATGTGAAAAATTCTGCGTGCGTGGTATTAAGGGCGAGCCTGTTGGTATCGGTAGATTAGAAAGATTTGTTGCTGACTATCACAATGCTAACTGCAAGGAAAAACCCGTTAAACCCCAAAGTAACGGAATTAAAGTTGCTGTTATCGGTTCAGGTCCTTCAGGTCTTACTTGTGCAGGCGACCTAGCTAAAAAAGGTTATGAAGTAACCGTTTTTGAAGCATTCCACTTGGCTGGCGGTGTTTTAGTTTATGGTATTCCTGAATTTAGATTGCCAAAATCAATCGTTCAAAAGGAAATTGATACGCTTATTGATTTAGGTGTTAAAATCGAAACTAATATGGTTATCGGTAAGGTAATTTCTATTGAAGAACTTATTAAGGAATACGGATTTAAGGCTGTGTTTGTTGGTTCGGGCGCAGGCTTACCTAAATTTATGAATATTCCTGGTGAAAACCTTAACGGAGTTTTCTCGGCAAACGAATTCTTAACTCGTATTAACCTTATGAAAGCGTATAAAGACAACGCAACCACTCCGATTAAACGTGGTAAGAAAGTAGTTGTTGTCGGTGGCGGTAACGTTGCAATGGACGCTGCAAGGTGCGCAAAACGTTTGGGTGGAGAC
>JAZORG010000011.1:0-2268 GCA_045656465.1 Christensenellaceae bacterium | reverse complement strand
AGTTGTTGGCGAAAAACCCGAATTTTCTTTCCCCTTGCAAAACCACGTTGACCTTTGCACAAAATTAAACATTATAGATTACGCTCGTGGAACAAAACTCTCGGGTGGTGGTTATTGGCTTTACCGTGGCGACGGAGCAAGACTTGAATGGGCGCTTTTAAATTTCTTTATTTCCGAACACTTAAAAGACGGATATGAATTTATTCTTCCCCCTCATCAATTAGGATATAACTGCGGTTTTGGCGCAGGTCAATTCCCCAAGTTTTCAGATGAAGTTTATTGGTTAGACTGTGATGAGGATAGAGAAAAGAATAGATTTATGCTCCCCACGGCAGAAACTGCGCTCGTTAATATGTATGCAGGCGAAATTATAGATGAAAGTAAACTTCCTATGAAGTTTTTTGCCTACACCCCCTGTTACCGCAAAGAGGCAGGCTCTTACCGTGCGGAAGAACGTGGTATGATAAGAGGCCATCAATTTAACAAAGTAGAGATGGTACAATACGCTCACCCCGAAAAATCGGGAGAGGCTTTTGACGAACTCGTAAACAAGGCTGCAAGTCTTATCGAAAAATTAGGGCTTCACTTCCGTGTAAGCAAACTCGCTGCAGGCGATTGCTCTGCATCTATGGCAAGAACTTACGACATAGAGGTTTGGATACCTAGTATGGGTATTTACAAAGAAGTTTCTTCGGTAAGTAACGCAAACGATTATCAAGCAAGAAGAAACAACACCAAATACCGTGATAGCAAGACGGGTAAACCCGCATATTTGCATACGCTTAACGGTTCGGGATTAGCAACAAGCCGTGTTTTCCCCGCTCTTATTGAACAATATCAAAATGCAGACGGCTCAATAACCGTTCCCGAAGTTTTAAGACCGTTTATGGGTGGACAAGAAATCATAAAATAAGTAAAACAAAATATAATAAACAGCCTCCCCCGAACATTTTGTTCGGGGGAGGCTTGTTTTTAATTTTAAGTTTTGAACAGACGGGGTTAGTATAGCGCAATATTTTTCTCAAAGCAAAATTAAATATAAATTTGAATTAGTATTGACAAAATTTATTTGATTATTTATAATATAACCATAATAACTTAATCGGAGGAATATTTATGTTTAAGAGAACTTCTAAATTTTGGGATATTCTTGGCGAAATCCTTGCAGTAATATTCATTATCACTTTTGCTTTTATGATTGTAAACGCTAACTTTAATTTTATTACCAACCCGACCGTGTTGATGATTTTTGGAATAGTTAAAAATTACGGCGCTTTGCTTATCGCTGGCGTTGTTGGGCTTGAGGCAATATCAAAACGCAACATTGTTCTTCAAATTATCTTCTTGGTTTTTATAGGAATTATAGTAATATTTTTATTCTTCCCAGGTACTTACGAAAACCTTATCGGTTTAATTCCTACAACTTCTAAAGGTTAATATTTTATATTAATTCCGCCGTGATTATTTTATTCACGGCGGAATTTTTATGCTTTTCCCTTTTTCAGTTTTATTGCTTTAACGAAAGCATTTCTCCGTTAAATTCTACCTCTCTTATAAGTAGTTTTAATGCGCAATCAAATCTTTCTGTTATATTGTCCGCAAGCCTAGTATAGCCCAATTTATTTGCTAGCAAACGGAACATTCCCATCTTTTCAACGGTGATGTTCTGTTTTAAGATTTCTCTCATTCCGTTCGCTAATTCATCTAGCGCAATATATTTTATATCACGCACAGCCTCTTTGTTTTTGTTTGGGACACGGAGCATAGGCACTTCTTTACCCTCAAAGTATAAAAACCCGCTCTTTCTAACTATATTATAATAAGTGCTTTCTCTTAACCAATAATCGTATTCGTTTTTAACTACGCTAGTTATTTTTTCTCTCTCAAAAAGGAACAAAATTCTCTTTAATAGCCACTCTTCTGCGATAGGCGATTCGCTAGACACTATTGCTCTTATTACCGCTAATTTGTCGTTCTTGAACTTTTTTGCTGTTTTTTCCTCGTCTGCCATTTGATACTCGGGAAAATCAAAGTGTTCTACGCTCGCCCTTTCCTCAAAGCAAACCTCTTTATTTGCGTTTTCGATTTTTTTATCGAAAGCGCTATAATTTTGCTTTGCCCTTTCTATCGCCTTAAGTAAATTTTCCTTTTCTAAACTCTTATTCCTAAACCAGTCTGTTGACCATATACGATAATATGCCCAACCCATTCTCTCTAAAACTTCTTGTCTTAATCTGTCCCTATCCCTTGTGTATTTGTACTTTCTAT
>JAZORG010000010.1:0-16131 GCA_045656465.1 Christensenellaceae bacterium | reverse complement strand
TAAGGGTGATACGTTTCTGGCTTATTCGGGTCGTTAAAAGTTTCCATAGGCAACCAAAGAATAGAGCCGTGAGAAATAGTTCCGTTAACCGATGAAACGGGGCGTTGACACATAGAATAATAACTATACATACCCCTGCTTAAATATCCTGCGCCAACGTAATTGTAAACGTAATCGGGCTTAAACTCTATGTCAAAATCATATAAAGGAAGATTTGCTACGTTTTGGTTTAGAACGTAATAATCTATATAATAATAATCGTAGTTTAGAGTGTGTTCTAAAAATTTATAAACGCCGAAAAGCGTACCAGTATCGCTTACACCCGTGATAAACAAACATTTATTTACCGTTTTAATAACGTATCCGTTTTTAGAAAGTTCTTCCGTTTTCGGATCAACTCCGTTTTCGGTTGCGAACTTGCTTTTACCAACGATTATATACCTATCGTTTACCGAAAAGTTTTCAATATCTTCTTCATAAACTATCGGTAGCGTTACGTTAGAGCCTTCTTTAATCAACTTTTGCAATTCGGAAACCGCTTGATATTGCTCTGCAGATTCATTTTTATGCGACACGATTTTGTAATCACTTGCATAATTTGAAACTAGAAATTCACCCGTTTCATTAAACGTGATATCGCTCGGCGGTTTTTTGCCACCCTTTTCATTATCGCACGCGATAAGGGAAAAAGACGCATTCAAAACAACTATCAATGATAAGAACAAATACAATAATCTTTTCATATTCTTCCCCCCTTATTTACATATCACGTTGTAAGAAACGAAATCAACGTTCCCCGCTGCGTCGGTTGCCATATACGTAATGGTATAAGTTCCCCATTCCGTTGCGCGGAATTTTTCACCTTTAATAACTTCCGTTTTACCGCTCGGGCAAATCAATATCGTTACGCAAGTTACCCCGTCTCTATCGTCGGTAACCGTATATTTTGCAACGCTTACGTTATCGTTTATAGTGCATTGTATTTGAGCCTTTTCTAACGTTATTTTAGGCTTAACAACGTCAACCATAACCAAAACAGGCTCGTCGTAAGCGGCGTTAGAAGAATAATCTTCGGCTGTAATTTTAACATATAAATCGCTGTAACTATCCCAAACGTAATCATACTCTTTATCAACGGAGTTTTCAATGCCGTTTAATAGCGTTCCGTCTTTTGCGGTAACGTGTTCTCCGTTAACACTTGCAAAAAAACTAACCTTTGAATTTATATCAATAAAATCATAACAAGACATTGTTCCAAAATGAACCGTATCTCCGTAAACGTATGAATTAGCAAAATCGCCGTAAATCAAAGTGGGTTTAACCGTGTCGTAACGGCTGTTATTTATAACTTGATTAACAAGTTTTTTTACAAAAATCGCGCTTTCTCCATAAACGCCTTCAAGTTCAATATCAATATAGAAATAATCGCCAAAATTATTAAACAAAGTAGAATAAGGTATTCTTAAACTGCTGTTACCTATGATAAATTCTTTGTTAGCGTAAACTATTGAAAATCCTGTTTCATCACCCGAACTAAACGCACTTGTTGAAGGTGCACTTACCGTGTAATCACCTTTTGAAACGGTAACTATCGACGATAAATCAGCCTGTTTTTCATAAACGAAGTTAATTACGCTTGAAGAATTTTGCAAACTAGTAAACGAAATCTTTAATTTATCAAAATTCGCTTTACCCGTAACACCCGTAAGCGTAATTTGAAAATCATTTATTAGATACGCTTTGTTTACTAGGCTCAATTTTGCCTTTCCGTCTAACGATTTAGTTTCATCAGTAGTATAAGTAGTTCCAAACCTAGATGCCTCATAGTTAAACGCATCGCCTTGTAGGTATTCAGGAATGTTTAATTCCCCCACCTTACCATATCCCACGTCAACAACCGGCAAAAAGTAAGAAACTTCCGTATTGCCTGCAACGTAAATAAGTTCAATGGTATCCACGTCATTTTTAACGGCGTAAGCGTTTTTAAAAAGTTTAGTCTTTTCAATATTTTCGCCACGAACGTAAATCTCGACTGGAACTTTTTCCGTGCCGTTAGCAAACGAATACGCCTCGCCCGCGTCAAACACGTACCTACAACCTTTTATAATATATCTTGGGAATACAGGCTCTCTAACAAATTTAACGGTATCAGTTGAATTAACGGTTATTTCGTAAGAAAAAGAATCACTAAAACAATAGTCTGAATAATCGTAAGTAACCACGTATTTTCCTGCATAAAGCGGGCGGAAACTTAAAGAATTTGCATCTATGCTGTATTCTATATCAGAGTTTTCAAGTTTTGCTGATATTTTAAGCGTATAATTTTTACCTGCGTTGCCAAAATCAACCTCTGCGACCGAAACAAATTCGCCCACCTCAAAGGTTTTTTGATGCTCGTTTAAGGTGTAGATAATTTTATCTTTTTTAACGGCGTTAACGGTTAAAAGTTTTTCACAAGAATTGCCGAAAGAATCTTTTGCCGAATAGATTAACGTATATTCGCCTTCCCTAGTCGGAATAAATTTACCGTCTTTGACGTTTATTTGCGCTCTTGAAGAGTTGTTATAGTTATAATATACGACTGTTTTATAAGGTATCTCACCCTCACTTTCGTCGTTTGCAACAGCATCAAAGAGTTTATACTCTTTGCCAACTACTGCGTCAGGCAAATCATTTTCATCAAAGTCTAACGTATCAACCGTTATGCTTGGTGCAATTTGATTTGCTGAATACAAATCTTTAACGTCGTGCCCGTAAATTTCAGTTATAAAGAAATTATATTGTGAAGTGGAATATTGTTCAGCGTTTAAAGAAAGTAAAACTTCTCCCGTAGTAAAGCCATTCCAAAGGTTATCACCAAAAAAGCGTTCGTCATCAAGATCAATTACTACGCATTTATCCCTATTATTCCCGTAAGCGGGCGTACAGTAAAGCGCCTTTTGTTCATAATCAATTGCAAAACGCATACAGTTTTCACTAAAGTCTTTTTTCCAAGACAAAAGTTGTCCGTTAAAAGAAATTTCAGCGTTATAACCATAATGTCTGTTATTTTGATATAGCGTATAATGGTAACCGTTATATTCGTAAGAAGTTGCGCTAGGCCCTTTGTCACGATAATGCAACCCAGACGGCAATTGTCCGTTTGCGTTAGCCACGATATACGTTGTTGAAAAGCCGTTATCAGGTGAATACTTAAACTGCATTTCCACCCAGTTTTCGCTATCATATACATCTGTTAAACGGAAATTAACCTTTCTTACCTCATAACTACCCACGATTTTCGGTGTGTTATACCATTGCATAACCGTATCGTAACGGGTAAGGTTAGAAACGTCTATAATCTTATTAAATTTAAAAGTAGATTCTTTCCCCAACGCGACGTTTAGACCGTCAACGTCACCGATATCGCTAAAATATTCGTTCTTGCCGAATTCAATACTTCCCGTTCCGTCAATGGCGTAAACGCTATCTAAAACGGTAAAGTAGAACTTTTTACTAACTAAATTATCATTGATTTTAGCAACGTAATCTATATAATGTAGTCCACTTTCAGTAAGCAATACTGAATTAGAAGAAATTCTTTTTCCGCTTGGATAATTGACAATGCCTTCCGCATCATACTCCTTTCCGTTGTGCGTAAACTTTGCTGCTTTAACCTTAAATTCATCACCTATAACGTATGAACTTTCATAAGTTACTTCCGAAAAAGTTGGTTCACTTGCATATACGGAAACTATCCCTAACCCAAAAGATAAACAAGCAAGAGCAACTATAATTAATGTTAAAAGAATTTTGTTTCTTTTTGTCATCTTTAACTCCTATCACAAGTATGTAAAATATCCGTTTTATATCCCCAAAAAATGAATTTTTGGGGATATAAAACTGCATAGTCTTCTTTGAAACCCTAAATTAGAGTTCCATTTTTAATTGTTTAAGTTTATTTTAAGCGTTTGCGTTTGCTGAAATTACAAGTGTTGAACCAAAGTAAACCCCGCCCGCTTTAACTTGCCAGTATGAATTAAAGCCTTTCGCAAAAGTAAAGATAGTGCTTGCATCTGCAAACAAAACAGCATCCGTTTCGTAATTAACCGTTTTGTCTTTACTACTATCTAAGTTAGTAGTCGTTTTATCACTACTACCAATTGTATAACAGTTCTGCGTACTACTAACACCAGTAGATAATGCATAACCGCCACTTGCATTACTGATTTTTACTATACAATTATCAATTACAGCAGCATTACCACTTGAAACTAATCCAACGCTAGTTCCATTTCCATAATCGCATTCAGCGTAAATATTATGAAGTTCTGCTGACGCAGTACTTGAGAAAGCCCATCTTGCTATTATAGGCTTATCTGAACTTGCCTTAGCGTTTATAATAGCAAAATTTTCTAAAGTGGAAAATCTTATATCACCAAATAATCCCCCACCAGTAATTGTAACGTTTTTACAATCAATAACGTGCCCTAAACCGTTAAAATGCGCAGACCTAAACTTCCAAGTATTATTCGCATTCGTATCGTTTACATACCACACATTTGCCGTATCAGTACCAGTTGCTGGTAAAGTAATATCCTTACCAAGCACTATATAATTGCCTGACGCTGACGCACTATTTGGTGCATAACCTGTCATAACTTTATAAAATTCATCACCGTCATCTATAACAGCCGTTGCTGTTACGAAAGGTTGAACTACGACTTTACTTTCACCGATAATGCGGATGATATTTTCTACTTTTAGTTCGTAATCAGCAATTGCAATGGCAAGTTTTCCGTCGGTAAACGGTTTTTCTTCGCCGTTAACGGTAACCTTTATAACTTCTTCGCCAAGAACATCAGCCACATTGATTTCAAAATCAGCGTCTTTATAAACAGTTTCTTTAATTTCACCAGTTTCTATAACAACGTTATTTCCAAAATAAACTGCGTTATCTTTAACCACCCAGTATTCGCTAAATCCGTTTGCAAGGCAAATTTCTTGCGCGTAATCACTATAAAATGCCTTTTCGTTTGCAGAAATAGTGTTTATATAAACGTTCTTGCTGTTGTTACCCTCGGCAGCAAGTTTACCTTGTGTAGGAGCACCGATTGCATAACATTCCGTAACCGTTGCGTTATTAGTTGGAGTTTTATGAATTGCATAATCTATATTTACGTCAGCAACGTCAACAACAACGTTAGCCATTCTGTAACTTTGGTTATAATCTCCAAATAATCCGCTTACTTTTTCCACGCCCTCGGCAGGAGTAATTTTAACGTAAAGATTTCTAATATACGGGTTATCTCCGTTATCAACAATAGCTCGCTCACCTAAAGCTGCAGCCCCAGTGCTAGTAGCCGTAAAATATAACGAAACGTTTTCAATTACCGCGCCAGAACGGATTTGCCCGCCAAATAACCCTAAACTGTTTGAAGTATAATCTTTAATTGCGTGACCTAATCCGTTAAAATGACCACGATAATACAGTGCACTTCTAGTAATAGATTTTCCCGCACAATCAATATCATTAAGTAAAACAGCGTAATCATATTGAGCATACGTTTCAGAAGTTCTATTTTTAATGTACTCATTTAAACCTGCATAATCGCTAATTTGGTGGGTTGCGCCAACTAACTTAAATTTAAAGTTGCCGTTTTCTGTTACAGCGTAAAAGTCGTGCTCGCCGTTCACAGGCGCATTTACAAGTTTTACCCCGTCAGTAACATTTTCAAATTTTACTTGCCTAAAGTTTTTATCATAAAGAGCGGTTACGTTGGATACGCCTTCGTATATCCATTCTTCAGTACTGTTAGGAGAAACGTCAATAATTTTCATACCTTTATAAGTAAATTTACTTTCTAACTTATCTCCGTAAACCTTTTGGGCTCTTCTACTCTGCTCTTTAACAACTTTAACTCTAGCGTCAGTTGGTCCGTTGTATATTTCTTCAAATAAACCATCTTGCCAAACTGTTGCAATATTTGCTATGCTACGTTCATTATCAGCAGGGGCAGCAACTATATAATGGTCACCGTTTGCATCAGTAGCCTGAATATATCCAACACCAACGAATTCTTTCCAAAGATTATCATCTTGAATTTTGGTAATTGAGCCTTTAATTTCATAATAATCGTCGGCAGCAGCCTCTTCTGTTCCATTATCATTAAGCGTCATCTTTGTATTATAAATGTTTATAACGGTTTTTTTGTCAGCGCTAGGCATAGGATTTTCCCATTTTTCACCATTCCAAACGGGCCAGTTATATTTTGCGTCGGTTTTACTAAATAAGCTATCAACCGTAAATGCGTTTTCTTCATCTGCATATTCAGCAGGTGCAATAATCATACCGAAACGCAAAGACTTATATCCATTCGCTTTTAACCCTTCATAATCGGCTACTGAAAGTTTTGCACCAAAACGAATACCCGAAGTTTCGTCTTTTTCACTTATACGAATTTGCGCACCACTAATCATATTAAAAGAAACATCTTCAATCGTTTTAGGCTCGTAGATGGTTTCAGCAATTGCATTAACGCCATTAAAAGACATTACTCCTATAAAGGTGCATATTGCACACAAGATTGATACGAGAAGTATTATAACTTTCCTTAAATTAGTCGTCATTTTCATAATACTCCGCCCTCCCCACTATAGAAGATGTCGTATAAATAATCAGGCGTTGTTGACTCGTTGCAAACATCTTTGGTTGTGAAATTAATAAATTTAATTTCAGCAGTTTGATACTTTTTCATTCCAGTTCCTCCTTTTAATATACTTATTTTTCGCGTTTTAACGCGTTAAGTCCTTTTTATCTATTATTACTTGTCCTTTCGGATAATCTTCGTTTATAACAGTTCCGCTAGCATTAACGTTATCTATTAAAATATGCTTTCCAGATTTTATAGAGAATATTAACTCACTTGCAGTTCCGTTGATTTCACTAAACACAAGTTTTTCAGCAACGCCGATAACGTTAACCAAAACCTGCGCCTCGGCGATTATATTTCGTACTATAACGTTCTTGACTGCCGCAGGGTGATAAAGTTTTTTATATTCAACAAATGCACCGTTATTGATGCTTATAAATTCTTTCTCAACACTACCGCTAATATCGTTGATTATAATATCACTTGCGCCTATTCCCAAAATAACGCCATTTACACAACCGTTAAACTTTAATCTTTTAAGTTTTACACCTATAGTAGAAGTAAGCGCAACACCATAATCCACGTCGGAGAACGTCAAATCTTCAATGGAGCAGTTTTTTACGTTATTCAAAAAAACCATTCCCCCGATAATTTCTGCGCCGTTTTTACCGCTTATAGTAATTCCTTTCTGCTCTGCTGCAATAACGTTTTTGTAAGTAGTCACAGAATTATTGTTGGTTATAAAAAAACCTTTCCCCGTATAATTCACTTTTGCGCCGTCAAAAATTAAACGGACGTTATCGGGAATTAAAATAGTTTCGTCAACGTTCCACTCACCGCCTAAAACAACCACGGTGTAAAGCCCTGTTTCAACGGAATGATCAATTGCTTTTTGTAACGTTTCTTTATCAGAAGATGTGCTTTTTTTAACTTCAACGAAATCAATCATAGTTTTTCACCTTCCAAATAAACTTCATTTTCTATTTCGGGGTTTAATTTGATAACCTTTTCTCCACTTTCGTTTTGGTATCCGCTTATCCTTAAATTCTTTATATAATCATCTTTTCTCATATAGGCGTTTAGTGCAAGAGCATTAGCATCTTCAATTAACCCGTAAGGCCCGCTCTGTTTTTCGAAAAACCTTTGCTCGTAATAAACACCGTCAATACTTACGCTGTCTATTTTTACCCCTTGCGATAAAAACGCCCAGTATCCGCCGTCCGCTCTAACGTTTTTAAAGGTACAATCTTTTAGCGTTGCGCCAAGCATTACCGTTGCCGAAGTGCTACCTATTACGTTTTTAACGTCAATATTTCTAGTTGAACCGATAGGCGATTCAAACTTCTTAAAATATCCGTTTTCACCTACACGCACGGTAACGTATCCCTTTAAATTATTATTGCCCAAATTACTGTGAATTACGTTTTCTATTTTTACGTTATATAACTCCACGTCGTCTTGATTACGCAACACAATCATACCTTGCTTTACCGACGTGCCTATTACGTCCCTAATAGTTATATCGTGAATATGAGGGGATATCCCTTCCACAGCAAAATCACTATCTCCGCCCGCTAATCCCGTAAGCGCAATTAAATCATCCCCAGAAGAACCCGTTATCCTTTCGATAATTATATTTGAACAACCTTGCCTAATATCTATACAATCTTGATTAGGAATATAGTTATCAGCGTTACTCACGATATCCGCAATATACCCGTTTGTACAATATATACAGTTAATTGCCCACCAACGTTGGTCTTTAACTTCAAAATTTTCTAAAACGAACCCGTTGACGTTATGCAACAAAATAAGGTTATTTACGCGCATACCCGCCTTTTCATTTTCTAATTTTACGGATTTGCGATTTGTTTCAAACAAAAAATTAGTATTGCCACCGTCAAGAATAGAATACCCTTCACCTTTAATTACTATATTTTGTTGTTCGCCGTCTTTTTGGCAAGAAATATCGCTATACGTATTCCTGTTGCGGAAAATATTATCGTAAACCCCGTCCGCCAAACGAAGATGACAATTAGATAAAATTACTGTGAAATTTGACGGCAATAGAATTGCATTTGTTATTTCCCACACAATTTTATCTGCCCGAACGTTCTTTTTTGGAATCTTAACGCAATTTATACCGCAAGTTTCCGCATAATTCACGGCGTTTTGAATAGTTTCACTATCGTTTTCGCCCCAAAATTTACTATCATTAGGCGTTACACTTTTAGAACACATAATCCCCACCTATTTTACATCATATATATTTTATAACTCATACTGCCTATAGTCAATAGTAAAATAAACAACATTTATGTTAAATATGACATTTTGCTTGACTTTTAATTTTGTTTTTTATATTATAAAAATATGAAAACTTCAATTTTAGAATATATGTCCACAAACAACATAAACTTTCACCACATATTGTCCACGTACTCCTCATGTGAAGAAGAATTTTTATCACACGAAACTCATTATCGGTATGAAATATTTGTTCTTCTTTCTGGTAAAGCAACTTATTCCGTCAATGGTCAATTATTCCCTTTAAACGAAAAAGATATAATAATCGTTCCGCCTAACGCAATTCACGCTATAACGTTTGACACTAAAAAGCCTTGTGAACGTATTGCGCTTTCTTTTTCACCTGATTTATTGCCGTCTTTTTCCAACATTGACCTAATATCTAATTTTAGAAAAAACAACTCATCCCCGAAAGTTGTAGCGGCAAAATATGTTAAACAATTCAAACTTTTGTCTATTTACGAAGAGTGTAGTAAAATTTGCAAAAAAAAAGATGCCCAAACAGACTTATATCTTTTAGGCAACATTTTAAAATTAGTTGGGAAACTTAACGAAGTTTTCCTTTATATGGCTAATGAAAAGGATACGGACGAGCCTGCCACTAAAACTTATTCTCTTTCATATCACTGTATTCAATATATAAACTCACACTTAACCGAAAATATTTCTATCAACGATTTAGCTGAATCCTTAAACTTTAGCGCATCACATATCCGCCAAACATTTAAAAAGGAAAGCGGAATTACCATACACAAATATATTTTTATTCAAAAAATGCAACTTGCATATCACTTGTTGCAACAAGGCAAGCAACCCGTTGAAGTTGCAACTGAATTAGGTTACGATTATTACTCAACATTTTATCATAACTATATAAAACGTTTTCACGTTCCCCCTAAATCATTATCTTCTGTGGAATACCAAAAATTCTTTGGAAAGGAAATTGATAAAAACGAAAACAATAAAAAATAATTACACAATATGTTGTGTTTCTTTTTGCAAAAAAAGGACTTTTTGTATAAATTTTAGGGGAAAAATTTTGTCTTTTTAAGGGGATTTTTAATCAAATCCCCTTTTTCTTTTTAATAGTTATTAACTAGTTTTTCCGCCTGCTTTTGTTGATGTTCCATTGAAAGGATCGTATAAACACTACTTGCTTTAAGTTTTTCCCTTTTTTCACAACAAGATGTTTACGACAATATCAGCCCTTTTATGATAAATTATCCCCTCTCTTTTGTTTTTTGCTTTATTATAATTACTTTTACCCTCACTTAAACGCAATAGAGGTAATTATGAAACGACTTTTTATTATAATTGCAACTGCTTTGTTTACATTAGGAATTTTAACTTCTTCATTTATTCCTACATACGCAGTTCAAGCACAAAGCATATACTTAAGAATAATAACAGAGGATACGCCTTTTTATAAAAACACAACCGATCAGAGTCCTCTTTTTTACCTTCCTTACACGTATTACGTTAAATTGTTAGGCAAAGAAATGGGATTCTATCACGTGGAAATATATGGCGAGGGCGGTTTATGCGCACTAGATGGGTTTGTTCCCGACTCATACCTTTATGATGACGGACTTTACGTGGACAATCCTTACGTAATATTAAACTTAACGACTACTGGGACTGCCGTTTTATACGCCGATAGTAATCTTACCTCTCCCTTGCAGTATCTTTTTCCCGAAAGACAATTAACATATTACGGACAAATAAAAAAAGACAACTCATTTGTTTACTACGTATGCTATAACGACAGATTAGGGTATATAAAAGAAGCAAACGTATATCCTTTTTCAATACCAAATCACCCAAACGAACTTACTTTTATTAAAACAGAAGAACCGCCACCTCCCATTGAAGAGCTTCCTCCTCAAGCGAACTTAAATAACCATAACGGACTTAAAATTGCTATAATTGCCTGTTTGATTTTTGCTGGAATAATCGCTTTAGTTTTTGCTCTGCGGGCAAAACCTAATAAAAGCGTTGCCGTTAGTTATTACGATGAAAACGACTATGAATAATACTGTTTTAAGCAATATTCCTCTTATACACCTTGCAGTTGTTTTGAATCCTTAAACTATGTGCCTTTTTACGTTTTTTTATACTCTTCTCATACTCAATAACTCGCTTATTGAGTTCGGAAAAGAAATCCATTTTTAGATAGTTTTCTTCGTACCATTTATTGTCGTATCCTTTTTTTTCTAATTTTATGGATATACGTTCAATAAGTTTATTTTGCCTTCTAAAATATGTTCTGCTTTCAGCATCAAAATCTATGTAGTATTCTTTAGGTTTTAGTTTGAAATATTTATAATCCAAACAATCCCTTTCAATACTCGTTAGACTATTCAATATTTCTTCTAAAATGATTTTTAAGGAAAATAATAAATCCTTATTAAACGTCAGTTCAACAATTTTTTCGCATTGTTCTAACGCAGGCGAAAAGTCGTTTATGGAAACAAGTGCTCTCTTTTCCACAAGTTCGTCTATCTGTTCAGCCACCGCTTCAAGATTTGGATACGCATACAGCATTGCTTTAGTATAATTTTCGTTCATATTTTTACCTCCCTGTTGATAAACATCGATGTGCCGTTATTATACTCAACACTTTTTTGTCAAGTCAATATTTTATGCCATCAAAACAAACATTTGTTCGGTTTTTATTTTTATATTACATTTCTATCGTGTCAGTTTCTGTCATATTAAAGGATAATTTGAAAAATAATTACCCTAATTTTATAATGCGAAAAATAGCAATAAACTTATTTTTTTGAAATTAAAAGCACAAATATAATGACAAATGTAAAATAATGTGATAAAATGTAAGTTATGAAAAAGATATTTAAAAATAAATTTTTAAACTTAATAATTTTGTGCTTATCGTTAACTTTAGTTCTTTCAGTTTTTTCAACGTTGGTTGTACCTATTTATAGTGCAAAAGCCGACTCTGTTAAGGCTGACTTTTTTCTGCCCTCGTCAGAGTTAGAATACAGAGAACTATCTAGCCCTATTGACGTTTATTCTGATGATACAGTTACCGCTATAGTGCTAAACACCGACCCCAATTCACTGCTTATTAATTACAAAGGGGTTTACTCTTCTATTGACGCTACTCAATTAACTAACGTAAAAAAACTAAATCAAAATACTTTAATTTTTTCCTCTGCTGCTAAACTTCGCAAAATTGATTTAACCTCGTTTGATAGCAACAATCCAAAGTATTCGGATTTAGAACTTCATCATTATCATTCAGAGGCGCAAACCTTTTTTGACTTAAACGAAAACTTTCTTGTAACTACTTATCAATCAAAACTAGGCGTTTTCTCAATAGACGGTTCAACAATAAAGGAAGAAACGGTTAATCCTATAACTATTGAAGAAAAATCACAAGTTGCAATTAACCAAAATAACGATATATTTTATGTTTTAGGTGGTCAATTATACAAAATCAACGCAACCGAACTTAATAAAGAGCCTGTTGCGCTTGCTACTGTAAGTCCTACTTCAAAAATCATTGCTGATAATAATTTTGTTTACTACGTTTATGAAAACAAAATTTTCCGTCTGTCGATTGATGGTGGAAACTCTATTCAATTAACTGTAAAAGGCGATGAAAAACATCAACTTGGTAACTTAAGTAAAATAAGCGGTATATCTTTTAGGAACGGCAACCTATTAGTGTGTGATACAGATTACAACGCCGTTCAAGAATTTATGGTAGATAACGACCGTTTGATTTTTACAGGCTTTGCGATCACTAGTGGTAAAACTGCTTATAACAGAGTGTCCTCGAATGCAATTGCAATTGATAAATCTAACAGCAATATCGCAATACTAGATGACAACAAAATTTCCGTTATAAATACAGTAAATAATGATAGATATAATCCTAACAACTTTTATAGTTTCTTTAGTTCTGATTTTAATGAAGAGATCCTCCCTGGCGCTTTCTCTTTGGGCAACCAAAGTATGATATTATCCTTTAACCACAGTTCCTCTTCTCAATCATTCTTAAAATCAGTTAACCTTAAAACTCACGAGTGTTCGGAAAGATTTACCCTATTTTCAGGAAATATCATTGAAGACTTGACATACCAGAGTGGTTTTTATTATTTAATTGCGACTGAGAACACCAAAACTCACGTTTACAAAATTCCAGAAAACAATCTAATTAACGGGCAAACATCTTTTGACGAAAGTTTTCAAATTTTTGAAACCGCTTCTTTCCACCCTGACGTTATAACTGCAGACGTTTTCGGAAACGTTTATTTGGCAAAGTCAGACTCGGGTGAAATTAAAGTTTATAAAAAGACGGATAATTATCAAGCGAAAGATATCGCATCAATTACCGTGTCCGATATCACCACAGACCTTGGCGGTAGATTATTTATATTGAATGATGATGGGATTTCCTATTATAATGGTGCTACTTTTACCCTTCTTTCAATAACGCCACCGCAAACTGGAGATAAAATCAAATCGTTTGCAATGAATTTCCAATCTAAAGAAGTTTATCTCCTTTACAATAATAAAGAATACGTTGCTGTTACAAATTCTCTTAATAACCTTGCTCTCTCGGAAATAGTTATTCCCGATACTTATGTAACCACCTCCGATAGCGCAAACATTGATTCGTTAAAATTTGCTACCGTTAATAGCGACGCAAACAAGTATGCTGTTGAAGCGACAAACGGTAAATTCGATTACAAAGGCTTGACAGACGGAACAAACCAATACGTGGTTATTTGCGACATAGTTGTTGACGACACTTTAACTCTTACAGCGCTTGCCGAAAAGAACGGTGTAATTTTAGTTAACGAAAAAGAAGTTACAAAAATCACGCCAACTCAACATACTGCACCAAATACTGCTTTTGTTACCACCGACGTTAGCGCATATTATATGCCTCTAATCACGGCAAATTCTGAATACGTACTTAACAATTCGGGTAATGCAATTCGTATTGATAAAAACACAAAAATTAACCCGATATGTTCTATTACAATAGATACCGAGCATAATGATGAAATATTACCCTTAAGTTTTTATTACTGTTCATTTGATTATAACGGCAACGAGATTAAAGGGTATATACCGCAATCGTTCACAGTCCCCGTTCTTTCTGAAGATTTTGTTTTTGAAAAGTTCTCTGTTGAAAAAATAGGCAAAACCACACTTTATAAAGATAGCGGATTAACTGAAGAAATTCAAGTTATAGAGAATTGTTCGGTTAGAGTGTTGAAAAATGAAAGCAACGTTTGTTATGTTGCTTACCAAACAGAAAGTGGATGGATAAACGGATACATTAGTAACAACTCAATAGTAAACGAACCCAACGTTGCAATAAGAAATATACTCATTATTCTAGCCGTAACGGCCTCTGTATGTGGAACTTCAACATTCTTTATTTTAAGAAAAAAAGATTAGATTTAACTGATAAATTGTCGATTGTGTTTTAGCAAAAACACAATCGACAATTATTTACTTGACATTATTTTATTCCCAATATTTTATCAATATTAAGTTGTTTGGAGAATTTATATGAGGATTTTCAACATTTTAGATTATGGTGCAAGAATTTGCGACAGATTACAAACCACAGCCATTCAAACTGCGATTGATGATTGTTTTCTCTCTGGTGGCGGAAAAGTTGTTATCCCCTGCGGTGTTTTTATAACAGGAGGACTTCGTTTACGTTCAAACGTTGAACTTTATTTAGAAACAGGCGCAATCCTTAAAGGTAGCCGTAATCCTGAAGATTATTTTGGGTGGAAAGAAGATAAAATAGAGCCTCTTACGATTAGAAAAGATGAGGTTCAAAAAACACTCCCCTACTGGGAAACAAAACGACGTTGGAACAACGCTTTAATTAGAACATTTGACGCAAAGAACGTTGCTATAACTGGCGAAAAAGGTTCTTATCTTGATGGTTGTTATTGTTTTGACCCCATAGGTGAACAACAGTACAGAGGTCCTCATGGTATCAATATGTGGAATACCGAAGGAATACGCCTTACTGGTTACACGTTTATAAATGCATCTAACTGGTGCCACGCATTATTCTGTTGTAAAGACATTAAAGTTAATAATATCTCCATTCACGGTGGATGTGATGGAATAAACATTCACACTTGTGATAACGTGTTGATTGAAAAATGTAATATCAATTCGGGCGACGATTGTGTTGCAGGCTTTAACAATCATGACGTAATTGTTCGTGATTGCGTGCTAAATACTGCTTGTATGCCACTGCGAGTAGGCGGAAACAATTTTTTGGTAGAGAACTGTGTTTCAAACCAAAGAAATTTTGGCTCAAGAAGATGGATGACAGAAGATGAGAAAAGATTAGGTAATCTAACAAGCGAAAGAGATAGACACGAATCCCACACCTGTTTCTCATATTATTGCGACCATAGGGCTGTAATTAGAAAAACACCTGGTAATATTGTTATTCGCAACTGTCATTTTGCTCAAGAACACGAGTTTATCAGAGTAGAATTTGTCGGACGACATAGATTCTGTTGTAATCGAGGCTTAAAAGACCTTACACTTGAAAACTGTAGCGTAAAAGATATAATACACACAGGTATGATTTGGGGACGAGAAAGTGAGAAAATTACCTGTTATTTTAGAAACGTTCATATCGCCTGTCGCCCTGGTTTTGAAAACGTACCCTTGCTATCAGTTGGAAATTTTGACAAAATCGTATTTGAAAATTGTGTTATCGAGGGTTTTGAAAACCCAACGATTTTAGTAGGAACAGACGGAATAGAAAATATTGAAATAATAAACTCCACCCCTATTACAATAAAGCAAGCAACCAAACAAGAATGTTTTGATGCCCACCCCGGTGGAATTTCTAGTGCAGACTTCGGCAAAAAATGGGAAGATTTGAATTATCAATAAATATCCACCAGCCTAGCTGGTGGTTTTTCATTTTCGGGCAATTAGCCCTAAACTATTCTGGCTTACGCACAAGTGCGTATTTAAACGACCTGCAAGTCTCGCACCTTTTACTTGCTACCCGTAAACGGGTCTTT
Organism: Christensenellaceae bacterium; assembly: GCA_045656465.1. Classification (GTDB taxonomy): domain Bacteria; phylum Bacillota; class Clostridia; order Christensenellales; family Borkfalkiaceae; genus UBA1259. The sequence goes on along the minus strand of JAZORG010000010.1, from coordinate 140 downwards.
TGGGTTAAATATACTTAACTTGTCTGCTTGTTTGTCTTGTTCTAACTGATTTTTAATATACTCTTTAATTGTTTTCGTATCTTTTCCTGATGTATCAACATAAAATCCCCTGCACCAAAATTCGCGATTTCGGTATGCAA
>JAZORG010000009.1:0-2897 GCA_045656465.1 Christensenellaceae bacterium | reverse complement strand
TATCTTACGGGGAAACGGTCAGAACGGTCGTTATTATCGCCTTGTAAAAGGAAATGCCTTTCGTTAGGGTGTTTAGAGTTTGGCTCTTCTATGCCAACTATACGGTGAATTACAAGAGTATTATCCACCTCGTAAACGACTATATCGTAGAGTTTTAGGTCAAATTCATCGGGTAACTGATGAGTTAAAATAATGTCAAAAGTGTTAAATTGGTCGTTGAGGTCGTTTTCGATTAGGTATTTGTTGCGTTCGTGTTTTGCGGACATAGATCCACTTTGAACTATTTGAATAGTGGGAATCTTACCTGTAACCTTATCGTCTTTAATGCTTACGCATAATGAAAATAAAAAGACTCCAAAAACTAAAATGCATATAACGACGGAAAAGACTATGTCGATAAACGACAAAGTCTTTACTAATTTACCCTTTTTTTGGGATTTATAATATTCGGTTGTGATTTTTTCATCCTCAACGCCGTGCCGTATAAGTTTTAAATTAAGTTTTAGCAAATGCACAATAATAAAAACAAAAACTGCCGTTAATATTGTGAATACTATAAGACACAGTATAAAAGAATAAATATGGTATCCGTTTCTTTGATTAGTTTATGGGGTAACTCTGTTGATATCACGTGGGAACATTGTTGCCTCACGAACGTTTTTAGCGCCGAGTAGATGCATTGTAAGTCTTTCAAGACCTATTCCTAAGCCACCGTGGGGTGGTGCGCCATATTTATGTAACATTAGGTAGGTTTCAAACTGTTCAGGGTCTGTACCCATTTTTCTCATTTTCTCTACCTGCATATTATAGTCGTGAATTCTTTGTCCGCCCGAAGTGATTTCTAAACCTCTAAACAAAAGGTCAAATGAAAGGGTATATTCGGGATCGCTAGGGTCATCCATTGTGTAGAACGGACGTTTTTTGGAGGGGTAGTGGGTTATAAAGATAAAGTCGCTACCTAATTCCTTTTTAGCGTATTTTCCTAATAGTTCTTCTTCTTGAGGGTCAAAGTCTTTCATGTCAGACGGCTTATATTTAAATTTTGTCATCAAAAGTTCTTTTGCGTCCATAAATTTCATAACCGGAACTTCGGTGATTTCAGGAATGTCTGCGTGCAAAAGATCAACCTCGTTTTTATATTCGGTTTTTAATAAATTCATTATATATTTAAGAGCGCCAACTTCCATATTCATAATGTCTTCAAAACCGTTAATAAATCCCATTTCAAGGTCCATTGAAGTGTATTCGTTAAGGTGGCGAGACGTATCGTGATGTTCTGCTCTAAAAACAGGCGCAATTTCAAAAACCCTTTCAAACACGCCAACGAGTGCTTGTTTATAAAGTTGTGGAGATTGAGCAAGGTAAACCTGTTTACCGAAATAATCTAACTTAAAAACGTTAGTTCCACCCTCTGCGCCTGCAAAGTTGATTTTTGGCGAGCGGATTTCGGTAAAGTTTTGGCTCATAAGGTATTCTCTAAAACCCCTTGCAATACCCTCTTGTAACTTAAAAATCGCACGTTCTTTGGGGTTGCGCATAGAAACAGGGCGCAAATCCAAAACCGTGGACAACTGAATGTTGTCAAGTTGTTTTTTATTTATAACTATTGGTAAACCCTCTGCAGGGAGTGATAAAATTTCAACGTTGTGTATTTGAAGTTCATATCTGTCGTTACCTTTAGCGTCTTTGCTAGAAACTACTTTACCCGTTACTTTAACGCAAGCCTCTTCGCAAATTTTTTCATCCCAGCGATAATCGGAAAATTCAGGAGCATATACGCATTGAATGGTATCTCTTGCCGTTCTAATTATTACAAAAGAAAAGCCCGTCATTTCACGTATTCTATGAACGTAGCCTTTAATGCAAACTTCTTGTCCGTTATAGTCTTTAAATTGTTCAAACGCAACCGTTTGAGTAGGAATGTTTCCGCAAATCTTATCCATTATGTTTCTCCTCGCCAATAAAACTGCTTATATTTCTTTTCATAAATAGTATAACTATAATAAACCATTTGCGAAATTAAAGCAAGTAATTATAAAAAATTTTTGTTTAATTGATAATTTCTTTTGATTTCGGTCTTGCAAATTCTAGTTTTTTGTGATACAATCTTACAAACTAAGAAATATAATGTAAATACAAGGAGAGCATAAAGTATGGAAAAAGTATTTGAAATTTTTGACAACTGGGGTTTGGCTTTAGGACTTGGTGGATCGGCAGGTAAATATTTGTTTTGGTCGGCTGTCGCTCTTATTGTTCTTGTTATAGCGGTAACTATTTTGATTATTGTAAAAGCCACAAAATCTAAAAAGAAAAGATCATTTAAGCCACAAGTTGTTGCGCCTGTAGATGCTAAACAGGTGGAAAAACAGCAAGAGGTTACAACGACTGTAACTGAAGAAAAAGAAGAGGTTACCCCAGAGCAAAAGAAAGAGGACGATCAACCTGTAGAGCAAAATGATGTTAATAAAGAGGAATTAGATGAGAATAAAAAGGTAGAAAAGAAAACTGTGGGTAAAAAGGCTGTTAAAAAACCGCAGCCTGAAAATGTTAAGAAAAAAGATGTTTCCTCAAAACCTGTTAAAAAATTAAGTGGAAAGTGGCTTGTATATTTAAAGAGTGAGGGAGAATATATGTCCACGCTGTCTGCAAGTAACGGTGAAGTTATGCTTTCAAGTGAAATTTATACGACGGAAGATGGCGCAAGAAACGGAATAGCTACAATAATTAAAGGTATAGAAAACGGTAAATTTGTAATTTATCAAGATAAAAATAAAAACTATTATTATAAACTCAAAACGTCAACCAACCGTTTACTTTGCGTAGGCGAAATATACAAAACGAAAAAACAATGCACGGATGCGGTAGAAAGTGTTAAGCGAAGTCGGAGGCCAAGCGGT
>JAZORG010000008.1:0-39945 GCA_045656465.1 Christensenellaceae bacterium | reverse complement strand
GAGCAAACGTCGAGATATAACGGTTCGCCGAGTGAACCAGCCTCTTTAGTTCTGTCGAGAACAGCAAGTTTTTTAACGGTTTTGGGAAGAGCGTCAACAAAAGCGTCGATTGCAAAAGGACGATAAAGTCTAACTTTAAGTAAGCCAACTTTATGACCCTCTTTGTTCATTTTATTGATAGTTTCTTCAACAGCGTCAGCACCGCTACCCATTAGAATAACAACGTTTTCAGCATCGGGAGCGCCAACGTAGTCGAACAAGTGATAACTTCTACCTGTGAGAGCAGAAACCTTATCCATCATTTCCTGAACGATAGCAGGCGTAGCAAGATAATATTTGTTAGCCGTTTCTCTGTTCTGGAAGTAGATATCGCTGTTTTGCGCCGTACCTTTTTGAACGGGGTGTTCGGGGTTTAATGCCCTTGCTCTGAAGTCCTCAATGTCTTTCATATCCACGAGTTCTTTCATCTCGTCGTAATCAATAACGTCGATTTTACTTACTTCGTGGCTAGTTCTAAATCCGTCAAAGAAATGTAAGAAAGGAACTTTTGCTTTAAGTGTAGAAAGGTGAGCAACTAATCCCAAATCCATAACTTCTTGAACAGAGTTACTTGCAAGCATAGCAAAGCCTGTTTGACGGCAAGCCATAACGTCTGCGTGGTCGCCGAAAATGTTAAGAGCGTGTGCTGCGAGGGCACGAGCGCTTACGTGGAAAACCGTGGGAAGAAGTTCGCCCGCGATTTTGTACATATTCGGGATCATTAAGAGCAAGCCTTGGCTTGCGGTGTAAGTGGTTGTAAGAGCGCCCGCAATAAGCGAACCGTGCACAGCGCCTGCAGCGCCGGCTTCCGACTGCATTTCAGCAAGGCGGAGTTTTTGCCCAAACATATTCACTCTGCCATTTGCAGACCATTCGTCTGCTACCTCTGCCATAGGTGAAGAAGGTGTTATCGGGTAGATAGCGGCAACTTCAGAAAAGGCATAGGCTACGTGGCTGGCGGCGGTATTGCCGTCGATAGTCAACTTTTTCATATATAAATCCTCCGTGATAATTAATGATGTAAAATTATTTACCATTGACATTATACAAACTTATCCTCGTCAAGTCAACACAAATCGAAAAAATTTATTATATTTTTTAAATTATATAAGATATAAATAAACAATATTTGCGAAAAACAAGCGAGGAATGTTTTGTTTTTTTATTTTGTTTGCTTGCGAGATTGAAATAATTTTGATATACTAACGATATACCAATTAAAACAAGGAAAATCTAATGGCTATATTACACGCTGAAAACGTAAGGTTTTCTTACGACAAAAAACACAAGGTTATAGATGGAATTTCCCTTTCGGTAGAAGAGGGGGAATACGTTGCCGTTATCGGGCATAACGGTAGCGGTAAATCTACGCTTGCTAAACTGTTCAACGGACTTTTACTTCCCGACGTTGGGGATATTGTCGTGGACGGTTTTTCGGTGTGTGATAAATCGGCAGAGTTTGAGATTAGAAAACGTGTGGGCGTTGTTTTTCAAAACCCCGACAACCAACTCGTTGCCTCTATCGTAGAAGACGACGTTGCGTTCGGGCCAGAAAATCTCGGTGTTCCCCGTGAAGAAATAGGCAAGAGAATAGAGTTTGCATTAAAAGCGGTTGGAATGGAAAAGTATATTCACGCAACCCCCACAAGACTTTCGGGCGGGCAAAAGCAGAGGATAGCGATAGCAGGCGTGCTAGCGTTAAATCCCAAAATTTTGGTGCTTGATGAAAGCACGGCTATGCTTGACCCCAAAGGCAGAAAGGAAATTAAGGAAGTTTTACAAAAACTAAACAAGGAACAAAAGGTAACCATTATAACGATTACCCACTATATGGACGAAGTTGTAGATGCAGATAAAGTGGTTGTTATAAACGACGGAAAAATTGCCCTTTCAGGCACGCCTAGTCAAATTTTTGCGCAAAAAGAACTGATTAAAGAATACGGATTAGAATTGCCCGTTTCTGCTGAAATTGCACAAAAATTGCGCCAAAAAGGCATACCGTTATCGGAAAACGTGCTTACCGAAGAGCAACTTGCGGAGGAATTATGCGCATTGAAGTTAAAGATTTAATATATTCGTATTCCGAAAGCAAGAAAGGTCAATTAAACCGTGCGATAGACGGGGTTTCTCTTTTGGTAGAAGAGGGAGAATTTTTAGGAATAATCGGTCAAACAGGGTCGGGCAAAACCACCTTTGTTCAGCACCTTAACGGTCTTATAAAGTTAAACGCCAAAAACGGCTCTATTAGGGTGGGCGACTTTGACCTTACCGATAAAAAGTGCGACCTTAAAGTCTTAAGGTCAAAACTCGGAATGGTCTTTCAATATCCCGAATACCAACTTTTTGCAGAAACGGTTTTTTCCGACGTTGCGTTCGGTATAAAAAACTTTATGCCAAACCTTTCCCCCGAACAAACCGAGCAGATGGTTAAAGAGGCAATTTTAACGGTTGGGCTAGATTATGAAAGGATAAAAAACAAATCCCCCTTTGAACTCTCGGGCGGTCAAAAAAGGAGAGTTGCTATCGCTGGCGTTATCGTTACAAAACCCGAAGTGTTGGTGTTAGACGAGCCTGTCGCAGGGCTTGACCCTGTGGGGAAAAGGGAGTTTATAGAACTTCTTCACCGCCTACATCAAACCTTTGTAAAAACTATCGTATTAGTTTCGCACGATATGGATTTGGTTGCGGAAAATTGCACACGTGTCGCAGTTTTTTCGCACGGAAAGATAGTAAACACAGGCACGCCTAAACAAGTTTTTTCTTGCGAGGAAGAACTTTTAACGTTAGGACTTGATTTACCTGTTACGGCATACCTTGAAAAAAGGCTAAAAGAGGCAAACGTCAATTTAGAGAGCGATTTAACAACAAAAGATTTTATCGAGAAATTAGGCAATGCGCTCGGGAGGGCTGAACAATGAAAGAAGTAGCGTTCGGTCAGTATTACCCTGCAAAATCCTTTGTCCACAAAATGGATGCTAGAATAAAGATTTTAGCCGTTATCGCTTATATCGTTGGGGTGTTTTTGGTCAAATCTACGGGTAACGAACAAACACATACCTTTCAATTTCTCGGTTTTGGCGCTTGCTTTTTATTCGTTATTATAGCAACGCTTTTTGCTAGAGTTCCTATAACGAGAGTGCTTAAGAGCATAAAAGGAATATTGTTCTTTATACTTTTATCGGCAGTATTGCAAATATTTTTTAACGGCAACGGAAAAATTCTTCTCTCGTGGAGTTTTATTAAGATTACCGACGTGGGACTGCTTAACGCAGGATTTTTGGTGGCAAGAATTTCACTTATGGTGCTTGGCGCAAGCCTACTTACGCTAACCACTTCTCCCGTGGAGATTGCAGACGGCATAGAAAGTCTTTTAACCCCCTTAAAGTGGATAAAACTTCCCGTTCACGAGTTTGCGCTTATAATGAGTATTGCCTTAAGGTTTATTCCCACCCTGTTAGATGAAACGGATAGAATTATCAAAGCGCAAAAGGCTAGAGGCGCAGACTTTGATAGCGGTAATATTTTCAAAAAAGCAAAGGCGTTAATTCCCGTGCTAATTCCCCTTTTGATAAGTTCGTTCCGTAGGGCAGACGAACTTGCAGACGCAATGGATTCAAGGTGTTATTCGGGCAGTAAAGTGCGTACAAAATATAAAAAAATGAAGTTAACTTGGCGTGATTTATTAGGGTTTGTATTTACGGCTGGGCTTATTTGCGCAATTGTTGCTCTAAACGTTACGGGTTTTTGTGCGGTGATCGTATGAGGATAAAAATTACTGTTAGATATGATGGGAGCGCATATTGTGGTTGGCAAATTCAGCCTAACGGCGTTTCCGTTCAAGAAATTCTGCAAAACGCCATAAGTGTAGTTACGGGCGAGAAAGATATTCTTTTAGTCGGTAGCGGAAGAACGGATAGCGGTGTACATGCAGAGGGGCAAGTTGCGCATTTTGATACGCAAAGTTCTATTCCCCCCAACAAGTTCTTTAGGGCAATTAACGTGCATTTACCCTCGGATATTCGTGTAACGGATAGTCAGGAGGTTAACGAAGATTTTAACGCTAGAAAGAGCGCAAAGCAAAAAACCTATTGCTATTCTTTTTACGTTGATAATACCGAAAACCCCTTAAAAGATATGTTTGCAACCTTTTTAGATAGAATGCCCGATATAGAAAAAATGAAAAAAGCCTCCGCTCTTTTTATCGGCAAGCACGATTTTAAGTGTTTTAATGCAAGTGGCGGTGGCGCAAAAACAACGGTTAGAACAATAAATAATATAGATATAAAAAATGACGACGGTATTAAAATTTTTGTTACAGGTAACGGATTTTTATATAATATGGTAAGAACGCTTTGCGGAACGCTGTTGTCGGTAGGGTATGGCGAAAAGAGTGAAGAAGACATACAAAAAATGCTTATTACAGGGGATAGAAAACTGTGTGGAAAAACCCTCCCCGCAAAAGGGTTATGCCTAGTAAACGTGGATTATAAATAAAGGCTATTTCGCAACTAACTACATCAAATTGGGTTTGTGGTGAAAAGGAGATATAAAATGGAAAAAATAAAGGCAAGATATTTAGTTCCACTTGATGAGACGAAAAAAACGCAAGCCGATATAAAGACTAAAGGGTTATCATTCGTTTATACGATGCTTGACGAAAAGCAGGAAAAAAGAGTAAAAAAACAAATGTCTAAATTTTTACTAAGAGTTTCTCGTTGCAACGAATACGAGTATGACGACGGAGAAGGTCCATCAAGATCATATAGTAGTAAGGAAGTTGAACTTGAAAACCTTATAAGCCTTTCCTCTCCAACCTATTCAACAGATGAGCCTTGTGCGGATATAGTTTTATCGGGTGGTTCGTTTGAGGGTGTAATTTTAAAGGCAAGGCGTTGGGGTGGAAACGGTTGGAATAACTATGATGAATGGTGGTTCGTTATTTTATACGCTGACGGCACGATGCTTGGCAAAAATCAATCAAACTACACATTTTCAGGAGAAAACTCGTCAAAGGATGAGGAAACGACCTACACGTTGATAGAAAAGAAGTAAAAAACATACTTAGCGCCTTGCGTTGATTTACGCAGGGTGCTATTTTGTACTAGTCATCAAATTAGTAGTTAAATTTTAACCTAACACAATATATAGTGTAGAGAAATAAATTTAGCAAAAAAATAGGTTAAAACATAATAAAAAAGTGTGAAAATGCGTGAAAAACGCTTGACTAAACTCAAAAAATAATTTAATATAATTAGGCGTTTATAAAGGAAAGTCCGTTTTATTTTCGGGATTAGCCCTCCCGCAGAGCCCAATTCGTGTAAGGGCAACGGCAATTTTCTTTAACATAAAATATATCCAAGGAGAAATTAACTATGAAGACTTATATGGCTCACGCTGAAAACGTTGAAAGAAAGTGGTACGTAGTTGATGCAGAAGGCGTTGTTCTCGGAAGACTTGCAAGTAAAGTTGCAGCAATCCTCCGTGGTAAAAACAAGCCGACTTTCACCCCCAACGTTGACACAGGTGATTTCGTTATTATTGTAAATTGTGACAAAGTTCTTTTAACGGGTAAAAAACTCGAAAAGAAATATTACAGATATCACACAGGACACATAGGCGGACTTAAATCTATTCAGTATAAAACGCTTATGGCAAACAAAGCAGACCTCGCTGTTTACGAAGCAGTTAAGGGTATGCTTCCCAAGAACAGTTTAGGTAGGCAAATGCTCACCAAACTTAAGGTTTACAGAGGCGCAGAGCATAATCATCAAGCTCAAAAGCCCGAAACGCTTAAACTTATTTAATGAGGTGGAATTATGGCAAAAGCAACTACTAAAAAGAAAGTTCAATATTGGGGAACAGGTAGAAGAAAGAAAGCAATCGCCCGTGTTCGTTTAATACCTGGTGGGGACGGTGCAATCGCTATTAACAAAAAGAGCCTTGACGAATATTTTGGGCTTGACACGTTAAAATATATCGTACGTCAACCCCTTGCGCTCGTTGATGCACTCGCTAAATATGATGTAGCAGTTAACGTATGCGGTGGTGGTTTTACCGGCCAAGCAGGCGCAATCCGTCACGGTATCGCACGTGCTCTTTTACAGGCAGAACCTGAAACGAGAGTAGCGCTTAAAAAAGCAGGTTTCTTAACAAGAGATTCCAGAATGAAGGAAAGAAAGAAATACGGCTTAAAAGCAGCACGTCGTGCGCCCCAGTTCTCAAAGAGATAATTTTTGGAAAAGGACATTTCAAAAGTGCAAGGATATTTTCCTTGCACTTTTTTTGTTAATGCGTTTTGTTTTTTTCTTTAACACGCTTAACAAACTGGTCGTGCGAGTTCATTGTGGAAAGCATTGCGCTCTGCAAGGGGGCGAACGTTTTGTTATCGTTTTGAGTTTTTGGTGCTGGGGGAGAAATGTTATCAGCAGAAGATTTAGTGCCTTTTGTGAGCGAATTAAGTAGCGTTGCAAGAGGATTTTCATTGTTTTGTGCGCCTAACGGGTTTTCAGTTTGAGAGGTGTTATTTTGCCCGTTTTGGCTTAAAAAAGAATTCAAAAGTTTAAAAATGCCGAATTTATCCATTTTCCGCCCCCTTCTAAAATAAAAATAAGAGAAAAAGCCCAAAAATTATTGCAAAATTTACATTTGTAGTTTATAATATAGAACTGTATAACTAATTATATTCGGTAGCTATGTAAAAGTTTACCGATGATAACGGAGAATTTATGAAGAAAAACTTACTTAAAATTTTATGCGTTGCATTATGCGCTAGCCTTTTATGTGTTGGGCTTACTGCTTGTGGTGGTGAAAAGTGGAAAGGTACTTCTATGACTAATCCAGGAGAAACCGACAAGGCTGAATACGTTAAGGGCGGTTTTATTTATGAAACGGAAAACTACCTTTACTTTATAAACGGCGTTGCAACCTCTTCTGACAACAATAAGTTTGGTAAACCTGTAAAGGGGGCGCTTATGGCTGTTTCGAAAACTGACCTTTCGGGAATAGCAGAGGTGGTTGTTCCAAAACTTTTTGCAACAACAAACTATCAACAAGGCTTGTTTGTTAAAGACGGTTACGTTTACTATGGAACTCCTAACACCGAAAAGAATTCGGATAACCAAGTTGCTTATAGTGAAATGACCTTTATGCGAACAAAGTTAGACGGAACGGGTTCGGAAGCTTTCTTTACCGTAACTTCTCATTCTGCAGAATATAGATTTATCGCTAAAGAAAACGCAGTATATATTGTATATTACGATAACGTAGATACTTCACTAAAAAGTTACAATACGGCAACTAAAGAAGAAAAGGTTATCGCAAAGACAGACGCAAAAGTTCAAGTTGCAACCGAAAACATAACCGATAACGAACACGGCGAAAGTCTAAACGCCTATAAATTCGTTGGGGATACATTGGTATATACAGTAACCGTTTATAACGAAAAATATAGCGAAGATAAACTTGCAGACACCGAAGCAACACGCGCAACGGCAAGTTATAACAAAGTTTACGCATACAACGTTGGCGATGAAAAGGCGCAAGTTAAGTTGGGTGGCAAGGCAGACGGCGCAACTTATGACCTTAAACTTGTTAAAGGCGCAACCTTGTATTACGGAAAAACTAAAAACGCAATAGCATCAACGTTCGCAACTGACGCAACAATGCAAACGGTAAAAGAAGTTAAAACAGATTATATAGTAGATGCAAACCTCTTTGTTGGGGATGAAGTTTACACTCTTTCCGAAGGCAAAGTTTATAAAGATAGTATAATCAAAGGACAATTAAATGATGACAAAGAACTCGTGCTTATAAGCGACAAGGTAAGTACAATGCTCTTTGTAGAGAATAACGAACTTTATTATTACAACGCAACAAATCAACTCGCAAAAACAGAACTTGGTAAAGATGATGCGCACGAAGTAGTAATAAGTGAAAATTCGGCGAACACAACGTGGTATAAACCGGTAATGATGACAATCGGGCAAAACAAATATATCTTCTTTGCGGACAGTTCATCTTACGGATTAAATTACGTTAGATACGTGCTTTTAGACGATAGCAAGATTGTTGAAGAAGATACCGACGACGATGATAAGATAGACAAGTGGTATTATGAGGCTACTCAATCAAAACTACTTTGCAAAATGAGTGAAGAAGAAAAGGCAAAAATGGTAACCTCAAAAATCAACGACATATCCACAAAACTTGATAGTGGCGATATAGTTCTAGACGTTGACGACAATGGTGAATATATAAAGACAACGGACGGCAAATACACTTTCGCTCCCGTAACCGAAGCACGTGCAATGTACGAAGCGTTAAGCGCAACCGCAAAGAGCGCAGTAGAAGAATCTGCTCTTAACACTTTGAAAAACTACGAAAAGGCAATAGAAAAATACGCACTCTATATCAAGTTAGAGGGTATTGACGAATATGCATTATCGGCAGAAAAAGACGAGGCTGAAAAGACAAGACTTCAAACGGCGTATAACGAAGTAAAAGAAGAAATCAATAAGTTTATGGATTCAGACGAGTTTAATACCGTTAGCGGATATATTAAAGACCAGTACAAATGGTATTTCCAAAAAGCAACCGCACTCTTTGAGGAAAAATAATAAAAATAAAAAGTTTACAAAACCGCACCTTTTAGGTGCGGTTTTTGTTATGAGCAAAAACCAAAAAACGGCATAAGCAAAAGAATAATTAGCGGAAAAAACGAAAAGGCATTTACGACAAAAATCGGCGACAAAAAACAAAGCAAGACAATAACAGGCAAAAAAGCCGAATTTTGTACAAAATTCACATAGCGACAAAATACGACACAAAATTACATAGTAAAACACTAGCGAAACTATTTTTGTACAAAATTATTTTATATTTGTACAAAATTGTATATAAACATTTGCCAAATTATGGAAAATGTTGTAAAATAAGTTTAAATAAATAGAAAAGGAGTCGCCTTATGCAAAAACGAACAGTATTTTTGTTGCAAGAAACCAAAGAACTCAACGATGCACTAATAGAAGAAATTAAAAAAGACGGATATTTTGAGGTAGTGGGGTGGGCGACGGACGGTATAAGCGCAATTTCCGCCATAGCAGATAAGCAACCTAACGTTTTGATAACCGACCTAGTGCTTTCGGGGTATGACGGATTTTCAGTAATAAGCAAGATAAAATCACTTTACACGTCGGTAAAAGTGGTAGTGCTTACCGCGCTATCAGGGGATGAAGTAGTATCTAAAGCGGTTGCGGTAGGCGCAGAATGTTTTATGACAAAACCATATAACAACAAAGTGCTTATAGAAAGAATGAAAGGGCTGTTTGAACAAAGTCAAGAGGGGCATACGCAAAGTTCAACTGTAGCGGTTAAGAAAACTACTTTAGATGAAAAGATAAGCAAGATATTCATAAACGTAGGAATACCGCCACATATAAAAGGTTATGGATTTTTGCGAGAGGGAGTAAAAATGGCGGTAGATGACCCAGCGCTAATCAATAATATAACTAAAAAACTATACCCAATGATAGGTGAAAGATATAAAACAACGGCAAGTAAAGTAGAGCGAGCAATACGGCACGCAATAGAAGTTGCTTGGAATAGGGGAAGAATAGAAACGATAAACTCTATTTTAGGAGTTCGGGCATACGTGGGTGCAGAAAAACCGACGAACGGCGAGTTTATAGCGCTAGTTGCAGATAAAATGTTGCTTGAAAAAGATTAAACGAACAAAAAAGACTTTTTGCGAAAAGTCTTTTTTATTTTATTTGAAAATCGGGCAAATATTTACTCTTAAAATAATGTGTTAAAATAGATTTAAAAAGAGAAAATTAACGCAAACTAAAAAATAGAGAGAAATTACAAAAATTTCCAAAAAAATTTTAAAATGTCAAGATTTTACATAGTTTATGGGAAAACATGTCAAGAATGTATGTAGATTTTAAATGAAAAAAGTGATATAATAAATTCCCAAAGTAGGGCGAGTATCGAGAATTAACAAAAAGTAAAAAAAATTATACACAATAAATGCGATAAATAGCGAAAAAGACGAGAAAGTGTGTAAGTTTGGTAAAAGTGTGTTAAAAATCGATAAAAATCGCAAAATTGTCTATTGACAAATGTTAATTTTATGATAAAATTAATTTATAGACAAAAATAGATAAAGGAAAAAGACAATAAATATAAAAAGGGCAAACTTCTTAAAATTAAGGAGGCTAGCCTCCTTTTCGGTTTCTCATAACCGAAAAGGAACGCTCTTGATAGGGTAAAAAAAGTTAAGTTAAAGAAGAGCGGAAATAAACATTATATATAATAGACAAGAGTAGAGAGAAAGGAGGCTGAAATGAAAAAGATAGCGTTATTTTTAATATTGGCGTTAGGTATAGCGATGTGTTTTACAGGCTGTGGCAAAAAACCCGACGATCCGCCAACACCCGATGGAGGCGTAACGCCCACCTATTACAGCGTAACTTTTAAGCAAGAGGGATTTAGCGACGTTGTAAAACAGGTAGAAGAGGGCAAAGGCTTATCGGCAAAAGACATACCGACCCCCAAGGCGGTAACAGGTCATACGGTAGAGTGGGAGAGCGTAGATTTATCAGCAGTAACCCAAGATATAACGGTAAATGCGATAATAACGGCAAATAAATATAGCGTAGTGTTCAATTTTGCAACGAACGTACCGCAAAGCGTAAAAGACCAGTATCCCGAAAAGACGGTGGAAGTAACGTATGGCGGAGAGTTAACGCTACCGAAAGTAACGGCGCCGTTAGGTGGATGGAAAATCGTTGCGTGGAAAGATGCAGACGGAAAAACTTATTCTGATATGACTTATTTATTAGAGGACGGATTAACGCTTTTTGCAGAGTGGGAATGGTGGTCAACGTTTAACTGATAAATAAAGGCTCTAATAAAAAGGAAAAAAGAGCAGATAAAAAAGGGTAAAAAGGCAAAAGCCTTTAAAATAGAAAACCAAATATATAGGGAGGTTTAATGTGAAAAAACTATACGACGCTCCTATGTTATGGAGCAACAGTATGAGCGCTGACGACGTTTTAGTTGCCAGCTGGGTGCAATCCTCGTCATTAGTAACGGGGGAAAGTGATGGAGGTGTCTTTGACGACATCTTCGGTTAAGAGAAAGGAGGATAAGAGAAATGAAAAAGTTAACGAAATCTATTTTAGTAATGATGATGTCGTTGTTAGCGATGATAAGTTGCACAATGTTTGTAACAATGAACGTTAAAGCTAACCAGACGGCAAATCCGCTCTCGTCAATAGCGTTTAACATGACAGAGGGCGCATCTGTAAGAGTTATCCTAAAAGACGATGGCTCGGCAGATAAAGCACAAACTGGTATTAGATTCCAAGCAAAAATGTCCGAAGCTGATTACAAAGCATTACCACAAGATTTAGATTTGGTTTACGGAATTTTGGTAACCACGCTAGAAAATGCAAAAGCATATCCGATTACAACGGGTAGCGTGTTTGGACCAAAGCCCGTTTATACGTTTGACGCAACCGATACAAGCGGAGCGCCAAAGATTGTAAACGTAGAACTCGATGACCTAGTTCCTATGGACGAAAGTAAAGACGGTACTGTTGATTACTACTATATGCAAGCATCAATGGTTAATATTAAGAGCAATGACAAAGAGTTTGTAGGCGTTGCATACTTAAAATCAACCAACGAGAACGACGAATATATTTACGACGTAAAATCTTATGACGTTGCAAACGCACGTTCTATGGCTTACGTTGCGCAAATAGAAATGGAAAATGAAGACGTTGACCCACGTATTAAAGGTGCTCTTGCTGATACCTATTTAGCAGGCTTAAGCCAAGATATAGAAGTTGCATACTCGGTTAAATATGATGAAAACCGCACTATGGAAGACACAATAACCCTTAATTTCCCTGTAGGTGAACCAATCACAACGGCAGATGTAAAAACTGCGTTTGAAACTGCGATTGTAGAAGAGGGCTTTGATGTAACTAATTATACAGACGGCACGCACACCTTAAAGGTTGGCGGAGAAGATAAGACAAGCGCAATGATTTATGCTAACGGCAAAAACGTTCCTGCGGTAACCCTTAACTTCACTGCTAATAAGGCAGATGATAAAGTTTATTCTGATATCGCAGGCTACTACACGACAGATGGCGCTGGCTCTGTATTCTTGAATGCAGATAAATCTTTGGTTTATAACCCTGACTTAGGATTAACAGGCACTGGCGTTATCGAAGGTTGCTCTTACGTTCTATATGCAGATGGAGTTATGTCTGTAACTATCGGTGGAAACACAAGTTATGGTAAATATAATGCGGAAGACCTCAAGGCTATTCTTGAGATTAATTCAGTAGAGCACGAATACGTTTCTTCTGTAGAAGCGCCCGCTTCAGTTTATGCTAACCTCCGTGGTTATTATGAAGATGAGGGCAATACAAACTACGTGGTATTAAACGCTAACGGAACGTTAGTTAAAAACCTTGATAAACAAGGTAGTTACGTTGTTTCTTATGATAAAGCGGCAAAAGGCTTTGTTTTAACCTCCGCAATGCTTGACGGAGCAACAGAATCTCAAGTAATTGACCTTTCAAACGTATCGGTTAAGGTTGACGGTGGTGTTTATGCGCTTTCAACAACCAAAACTCTTGCAAGTGAAGAAGATTACAAAGCATTTGCAAAAACCTACACGGGTGAAATATCTTGGTCGGCAATGTATGGTGCAGGCAATTTAGAAGAAATAAAAACAAAGAAATACGCATCTACTATGGGAGCAGCAGGCGATCCAGAAGTTAAAAGAGAATTAAAATACATCTTTACAGAAGACGGGCAGTTGTTCCACGATGGAATGCAAGAACATTCAGGATTTAAATCAAACTCTACAGCTACAGGGAGTGGTTGGAACCCAATAGGTTTATTGCAAGGCGCTAAAAATGGCTCATTCATATTATTTGAACGTGGTGAAATAATTGCAAAAATTAACGAAGTTGTAGTTCTCACTAATGCTGAAAAAACAGTTAAAGACGTTGAGGCTACAGGTTCTTACTCTTCTACAAATAAAACACTTACATTAACTATCCCAGGTTATAGAAGTTGGACAAATTCGTTTACGCTTACTCAACAAGAAGAAACAAGTGTAGAATCATCACTTATCGACAATGGAGCGTATATGACTCAACTATATGCAGATTTTACAAATGGTGTAGCAGGTGCAGCTGCAACGAAAACTGCTTATATGCTTCCTACAACATTTGCTACAGGAATCGGCATGGCTAAGCCAAGATTTGAATTTTTACCAGAAAGCAATGGGACAAGAAAAGTTCAATATTTGGATTCCGTTCACGCACCTACAACAACTTGGTCTTTAGTTCCTATTACGGAAACCTTTGGTGAAGTAAAATTAAATTATAGTCTAGGCAGTGCAAACGAATATTGGAAGATGTATTATAATTACGTTAACGGTGTATTTGTTATGAGAGGAAGTGTATCTTTCTTTTGGGATAATATAAGAGTATCACCAGGATATTATCACTTCTTTGATATGAAACCACAAACAGGATGGGGCTATGCTTCTTATGATACATCAATACATGAATTACTCGGTCTTCCCTCTATGAATAGACTTGTTGGCGAGGGAACGATAGAAACACCCGCAACAAAGACTTTTGAAAACAACGTTGCAAGCATAACGCTTGAAAATGACGGCGTTGGTAAAATCCAAAACGCACAAGGTTATTGTGCTCCACAATCTGGCAAGGCAACCGTTAATCTCGGTGGAGAAGATAAAGCAAGCACTTATAGTTTAGTTGCAAATTCATTAACTTCTGGTTTAATTTTTATTGATTTAGCAGAAACACCCTCTTATCAAAATGAAAGAAGTTTACCTGAAAATAGATATATTCAAGGTGAATATAACTTAGTTGATGGTAAATACGTTATAACCTTTAACTACAAAGGTCAAGATTTCTATCTAGTTGACGGTGGCGCAGGAAACGTCTATAAGGGCAAGGTTAGTGGCACTTATGCTTGCGGAAACGAAACCTTAACTTTGGATATTGCTAAATACGGTGTAGAAGAAGTTGGCGGATGGAGCATAAATGCAATAAGCGCAAATGCAGGTCAAATAACAATTGACGGCGAAAGTGGAACTTATGCATTTGAGAACGGCACGGTTAAACTCGTTATAAACGGCAAAGTTTACGTTAAGGCTTATGGCACGATAGCAGAACTTTACGCTAAATATGCAGGCACTTACACTGCAACTTATAATAGCACAAAGACAATGTCTATAACACTTGATGCAAGCGGAAATTTAACGGCAGTTATTAACGGTGGAACGCAAAAAACAGGTACTTACACCTTTGAAATCATTAGCGGTGAACTCTCAATAGTATTTGACTTTGAATTATTTAACGCATTGGGAGAAATCGGTGTTGATTCAGGATATTACAGCGTAAAAAATGCTGCGCAAAATAATCCTGATAAACTTAATGCTGCAGGTCTTCCTACACAGTATAGGGATACGCATCTTTACAACGTTTATAACTATGCAATCGGAACGGTTAATGCGAACGGAAGTTTCAGCGTTATGTTCGAGGGATTATCTACTAGCGTAATTAACCTTGTTAAACAAGTAGCGCAAGCGTAAGAAAAAAATTAATATAATTAACAGACTAGATTAAGGACTACATTCTGGGGTGGCAGTCTTGCCACCCCAGAAATAAGATAAGGAGATTTTTATGAAAAAAGGTTTAACAAAATTTTTAGCAATCGCCCTAACGGCAATTACAGCATTCAGCGCATCCGCTTGTGTTTCCAACAATCAAGGTGGCGGTGGAAATGGCTCTACCTCTGAACTTTTAGTTTATGGTTATGCAGGTGGTGTTGGTAACGTTTGGCTAGATAAGGTTATAGACCGTTTTGAAACGGCTTTTGCAGATTATTCTTTCGAGCCTGGTAAAGTTGGTGTTACCGTTGAAACTAACAAGACGAAAGTAGGCGCTGACCTCGGAACAATTCAATCAGCACCAGAAGACGTGTTCTTTTCTGAATGGGTTGACATTCCCGCTGTTATTACAACAGACAAAACTTTAAATATTCACGACGTTGTTACTACTCCTCTAAACACTTTCTTGGAGGGTAGAACTACCGATACTCAAACGATTGAGGATAAACTCTATCCCGAAAGTCAAGCTTTCTTCTCGTTTAGAAACGACACTTATTACGGACTTCCTCACTATTCACACTCTCCTACTTTAACTTATAACCGTCAACTTTTTGAAGATAAAGGGTTCTATTTTGCTAAAGATCCTGTTGGCACTTCTTTGAAAGGTAAATTTATAAGCAACACTAACACGGTTAAATCTTGTGGACCCGACGGTGTGTTAGGTAATGAGGACGATGGACTTCCTGCAACTTGGGATGAAATGTTCGTTCTCTTTGATTACATTTCAAAGACAGACGGTTGTAAGCCTATTACCTTTGCAGGTAAATCCGCTTACGGCTATACCAAATATCTTTTAACAAACGCATATCTTAACCTTGTTGGTAAAGACGTTGCAAGTTATAACTATTCATTCGATAGCGCAGGCAAAACCATTAATATCGTTACTGGTTGGGAATCTACTCAAGCAACTGCTCTCCCAACTAAGGGAACTGCAACTGTAACTCCGTCTGATTCATCAGCGTTAAACAAACAGTTAGAAAGATATCAAGCGCTTGCTATTTTAGATAAGATTTTAGACACGGAAGCTTGGCTTGGCGCTTCTGCTACCGACTCTGAAGCAGGAATGCTCGAGGCTCAAAAAGAATTCGTTGATTCTTACAACAAAGGCGAAAACCCAGTTGCTATATTAATGGAGGGCTCTTATTGGTACAACGAGGCTAAAGATGCTCGTTACTTTGAAGAGGCTGAATATAACTATGGTGAAGAATTTGAGGCTATGAACGATTATCAAGTTATGCCTGTGCCTCGTAACTATACTGGCACGGCTAAAAACATTGAGGGAGTTCCTCAAAGAAAAACCGTTGTTGCCGACCAGTCTGATAGTTTTGCTTGTATTAATGCTTCTATCGCTGACGATGCTAACAGGGTTAAACTCGCTAAAATGTTCCTCGCTTTCTGCTACACGCAAGAATCTTTGGCTGAATTCACCGAAACAACCGATACCGTTCGTTACCTTAAATATACGGTTGATGAGTCTAAACTTTCTGATTATGGAAAGAGCCTTTATACCTATACAAAGAATTCGGATATTTTACTTCCCTATTCAGATCATATTCTCTATACTGGCAACAAAATTAATCACTCTCTCCACATAGATGCGGATTTCTGGGAACACGGCGCTGGTACACCTTACGATAATCTTGACGGTAAAACTAAACACGTTAAGAAATATTTCGAAGGTTATATGAAGCGTTCAGTCTAATTTATAAGTTTATTTTTTCACTTTTTGATTACTAAAGGTTAAGTTTTGTGCGTTTAGCCCCTATTTTGAGGCTAAACAGCGCAGAACACGCCTTGTTTTACTTTTTTTCCTTTAACGGGAAAATACCACATTTTACTTTTTATTTAAGGAGACGATAAATGCGGATAAAAAAATTAGGTTTTATAAGCGCAATAATCGCTTTGGGTGCGGTTTTAATTTGTTCGCTAGTTGGCGCTTTTGCCGTTATGGCTAACGCTAATAGCCTTGATTTTTCTTTCGAGAGCGAACTCTCTAACAGTTATAAGGTTAGAGACACTTTAACCGTTCCTAAGGCTACTATTGGCGATACTCAAGCGGATTTTAGAATTATTTTGCCCGATGGCACTGTTTCTAACCTTGAAAGTTTTACGCTTTCTACCCCTGGTAGTTATACTATTGAATATACCGCCACTGTTGACGGTAAATTTTATAAAACGGCTAAAACCTTTGTTGTTGCTGGTGATTTGTTCACTATCGGCGGTATGGGTTCGGCTGAATACATTACTATTGAAAATTCTGGCGTTTCCGGTATGAATTTTACTCTTTATAACGGAAGTTCCATTACTTATAACGACGTTATTGATTTAAGTAAATTCAACGGACCTAAAGACACGCTCTTTAAGATGATTCCGTTGGTTTCGGTTGTTGGCGAGGCGGATATCACTCGTTTTGAAGTTACTCTCACCGACGCTTATGATGAAAATAATTTCGTTAACATCAGATTTAAAAGGTCTGACCAGTCGCATGCCAACGACTACACTATCGCTTATCTAGACGCTAACTTTAACGGCGGTGTTTACGCTGGCTTTGTTCTTAACGGATGCAACTGGGAGGGCAAAAATACCAACACCAACGGTTATTACGTTGATGGTCTTAACGGTATAAGAACGACTGTTTATAAGGATGAAACAAAAAAACAGGCTGTTAAGGAAATAGAGAGAACCGAGGGTTGGTGCAACACCGTTTACGTTAACAACGCTAGGGTTGGCGCTAACATTCAATGTTCGTTTACAGGTGGTACGGTTTCTTCGCCTAAAAACAGCGGTAAACAATGGGCGGGCGTTGCTTTTGACTATAATACTAATATGGTTTACGCTACGCAAAATTCTTATAGGTCGTTCATTGCCGATTTAGAAAATGCCGATATTTATGGCGAAAAATTCCACGGCTTTACCAATAATATGGTTAAAGTTACCATTACTCCTACTATTTTCTCCAAAGGCTCTTGCAACCTTTTCGTTACAGAGTTTGCTGGGCAGAAAATTACCGAGGAGAATGCTCAATCTTTCGTTTCTAGTTATGAACCCACTATAGATATTGACCTTGGCGATTACTCTGAAGATAATATTCCTTACGTTGCTAAGGGTAGTAGTTACGCTATTTTCCCCGCCACCGCTTACGATATCTTAGAGGGCGATATCCCCGTTGAAACTTCTGTTTACTACGGCTATCACAACGCTTATAAAAACCAAGTTCAATTAGTTGACGGTGTGTTCAATGCCTCTCGTGCTGGCGTTTATACCGTCGTTTACAAGGCTACCAACTCGGTTGGTAAATCCACCATAAAAACTTTGGATATTATTTCCACCGTTAATAGTGATAAACTCGCTCTTAACCTCTCGGGCGAACCCGATTACACAGTTTCCGCTCCTGCGGGTAAAACCGTTAAAGTGTTATCCTCTTACGAGGTTATTAACGGTTACGGAAACACAGGCGTTTCTATCGTTGCTAAACATAAAACGGATTCTTCTATCTCTTTCGTTTTGGACGAGGATAACGATTATTCGTTCGTTCCCGTTACTAGCGGTGAATACGAGATTTTATACACGTTCTTTGATTATTCGGCAACAGATACCATTTCTAGAACGCTCAACGTTGTTGCTAGCGATAACGTTTATTACGTTCAAGCCGGTCCGTTCCCGCAGTATTTCATCTTAAACGGTGTTTACGATTTAGACGTTATTAAATCTTATACTCTTGATACGGGCGTTCCCGTTGAGAAAAATTCGCTCTTATTCGTTGACGTTGGCACCGAACTTATTCCCGTTGACGATAACGTTTTAGAGGTGTTAGACGATTACGTTACGGCAGGTAACACCATTAAACTCGTTTATAAGCCAGACGTTACTATTGATGAATCTGCTTATTATACTAAAGAACTCCCTGTTATCGATGCTAAACTTTACGAGGAAGTTATGTACGTTGAAGAAGGGGAAGAGTTATATAGAGAGGGCCCGGACAAGAGCAAATATTTCGTTAATACCGTGGGCGAATTTGAATTCACTATGGGTGATGACGACACTAAATGCCTACCTAAAACTTTTGATAACGGCAAGGTGGCGTTTGATTTCGCTAATATCGTAAACGCTAACCCCTTTAAAATTGAACTTACCGGCGCTAAAAAAGGCGAAACGTTCGTTCCTTTCGATAGGCTTAACGTTTACCTCTATAACACTATGAACGTTGAAGATTACGTTCTCTTCTCTATGGCTAATATAGACGACGGTTGGTACGTTTCAGTTAATAATCAAAGTCCGCTTAAGATTTCTTCAACTTGGGGCGGTGCTGATGATAAGTTCACTATCAGCTATCAAGCAACTCAAGGTAAGGCTAGTCTAAACACTTACTTTAAGTATTCTCAAATTAAGTTCTTTGGCACGGACACGCTCGCTACCTTTGACAACGGCGCATATATGTCGCTTGAACTCATCGGCGCTGACGGTTGCGATGGCGTTAGCATTTATACTATTAACGATAACGTTATGGATAACCTAGGCGATATGGCTAAATCGGTTATCGATACTTCTCGTGATTTTAATGCTGGAGACCATAAACTTGGCGACACCATTACGCTTTTACCATTTAGGGCTTACGACTTGTTCTCTGCTTATATCAAAACGACTGTAGAAGTTACCCTAAAAGTAGGAAACGAGAAAAAGGTTGTTAAAGACGTTAACGGAGCGGAAATGACCAAACTTTCGGGCAAAAACTCCTATCAGTTTATGCTAAGTGAATACGGCGAATATACCGTTACTATTAAGGCTGAAGACTCTATGGACAAGAGTAATAATAGAACGGAAAATATAAAACTTTACGTTCCTGATATCGTTAAACCTGTTGTTAATATTACTAATAAAAAACTTACTTATTCGGTTGGTTCTAAATTCACTATTCCTAAATTTACAGTAGATATCCCCGAATACACTTTCCTTTGCGTTATTGAAAAACCCGACGGTTGTATGGACGCTACAGACGGAAAAGAGGGTAATGAATTCAAGTTCGAAACCAAAGGCGAATATTTAGTAACTCTTATAGTTTACGATGCCAATATGAACATTACCGAAGTTAGTTACACTGTTACGGTTAAATAAAGGAGGGTAAAAGTATGAAGAAAATTATTTCAGTTTTATTAGTTGTTTTTCTGCTTTTAGGTGCGGTTGGTTGTTCAAAAAACAAACCTAACGATAGCGATATCGTTTCCGACCAAGTTGCTACCGAATTCTTTATGCTAGAGCAAGGTAGTACCAATTACGTTGTCGTTATGCCACAAGACCCCACTAGCGCTGAAGAATCGGCTAAAAGTGAGTTGACTCTTCTTTTTAAGGAGGCTACGGGTATTTCTCTTCCCGTTATTGCGGATACAGGCTTAACGCATAATGCAGATAACAAATATATTTCTATCGGTAACACTGCTCTTCTTGCAAGTTCTAACGTGGAAATATCCACAAACGGAAAAACGAAAAACGGTTTCCAAATTTCTACAAAAGACAAAACCATTTACCTCATTGGTGGGGCGGATAACGGCGTTTTGATGGGTACTTACGAATTTTTGTTCCGTATTCTCAATTTCGAGCAGTTTTCTGCAGATTGTTATAGCCTTGATAAGGCTGTAACTGAAATTCCACTCTATGATTTTAACGTGTCTGATGCGCCAGACTTCCCCAACCATAAAGCCTTTACTGGCTACCTTAACAGGGATAGGGGCGTTGCTTTACGCATGAGGGCGGTTAACCAGTTTAATATCGAAAAATCTCCTCCAGGCTCTAATGGCGCAAAAGGTCATAACACACTAGAGTATTCATCTTCTTCTAAAAATAAAGAGTTGCACCCCAAGTGGTATTCTTATCCCGATAATAGCCAACTTTGTTACGTTGCTCGTGGCGACGAGGCTGAAAAGGAACTTTTAATTCAGCAGGTTGTTGAAAA
The DNA here is from genome assembly GCA_045656465.1 of Christensenellaceae bacterium. GTDB lineage: Bacteria > Bacillota > Clostridia > Christensenellales > Borkfalkiaceae > UBA1259. The sequence goes on along the minus strand of JAZORG010000008.1, from coordinate 19,228 downwards.
CGTTAAGATTACTATTAGAGACGAGTCTCAAAGAGATAAATGGGTTCTTGCAATTACAGGCGAAGACAATAAGAGCGTTTGCAGTTGCGAAGAATGTTTAGAATTAAGAGATAAATATAACTGCAACACCGCTCAATATATTTGGTTTATGAACGAGGTTTGCGACAGAACGTTTGATTGGCTTGAAAACGACGAAGAGGGCAAGCAATATTACACGGACGATTTTAGATTTAAGGTTTCTTTCTATGAAGAATACACCGATGCGCCTGCAAAATACGACGAAACGTCTGGCGAATGGGTTCCGATTGACGAAACGGTTGTCTTAAGAGATAAAATCGAGGGTTCGATTGCGCCTATTCACGCAGACTTCCAAAGACCTATTACAGACGAAGTTAATAAAGTGTATTATACGGCGCTCTTAAAAGTTGCTGCAGTTACAAACGAGATGGCAACTTGGTGGTATGCAACAAACTTCGCCTACTATATGTTCCCGTTTGATAACTTCTCATCAATGCAACCCAATTATCAGACTTTATACGAAATGGGCGTAAGTGAATTCCTTGATGAAACGCAAAACGGTAACAACGGCGGAATGACAGGTTTCCACATGTTTAAATCATACCTATCCTGTAGGCTTGCATACGACGTTTATGAAAGTCAAGCGGAAATGACAGACAGGTTCTTTAAGGGTTACTTTATGGACGCTGCTGAAGATATGAGAAAGTATTATGATAGTTATCGTAACTTTTCTCAAATTCAGATGAACGGTTTATGCCCTGGTATGGGTTCTATTTATTACCATATTGCAAAGGCAGAATACTGGCCTAAAGTCGTTATAGATGAATGGCAGGGATACGTTGAATCTGCAATGCAGAAAATTGAAAAGTATAAGATATTAGACCCAGATACTTATGAAATGCTCTATAAACACATTTCTATGGAAAGGGTATTCTTAGATTATTGCTATATCAACTTCTATAAGGAAAACATAAAAGCCAATTTGAGATTTTATCAAGAACGCTTTGTGGCAGACTTTAGACTAAACGATATTACCCTTACTAAAGAGGGTAACTACCGTCTAGAAGACTATGCGGAAACGCTTTTGAAGGATTAAATAGGAGGAAAAAAATGAGAAAAAACAGATTTTTAGTTATATTGCTATCTGTTCTTGCTGTCTTAACGCTTTCCTTTTCAGTAGGCTGTAAGAAGCCCGATCCCGAGGACAATGATACTGAAACTCAAATTGCGTTTACGTTAAATTCAAACAGCATTCAACTTGAAAAACTTGAAGAATATACTTTAGTTGCTATGGTTGACGAACAAGAAGTAACTGACGTTGCGTGGACAACAACAAACAATGCCGTTGCAACCGTTTCAAACGGAAAGGTAAGCGCAGTTGGTCAAGGCTCTGCAGTTATCACGGCAACCTATCAAGAAGAAAAGGCAAGTTGTTTAGTTAACGTTACAGATAAAGGTTTAACTCTCGGTGTTCAAACAAATATCGCTTTGGGCGACAAACTTTATATGATAGCAGAAGATACTTTCAAGTTAGAGTATTTGGTTACTTATAACAAAAAGGTGCTTTCTGACGCTCAAGTTTCTATAAGTATTCCACAAAACGAATTTGTTTCATTAGAAAACGAACTTCTTACTGCAAACAAAGAGGGAAAAACAACGGTTACCATAACGGCAAGTTGGAGAGGGTTGGAATATTCTTTCCCTGTTGACGTTGAAGTTGTTTCCAACGCTTTTGGACAAATCTATAATGAAACCTCCATAACTCTTTTTAACGACGTTCGTGGTGGAGACGTAGAAAAAACCCTTGCGCCCAAGTTCTTTGCTGAAGAAGTAGAGCTTACTTATGGCGACCAATACGTTATTGAAAACTGGGAATATGATGAAAACGTTGTAAGTATAGATGAAAGCACGTTAAAGATAACATCAGTCGGAAAAGGCGTTACCGACGTTATTGCAACATTTAAGACGATTGACGGCAGTATTAAAGTAGATTGCGTTTTAACTGTTAACGTTGAACTTTATAACGAGGACAAAACCGAAGACGTTACTCTTGACACAGTTTATTTAAGCAGAGAAAATTATTACATTGACGTTGCGGACGTGTTTGTAGATATTTCTGGTGATAAGTTAGACGGTATGGTAATTGACAAAATTACCGACGTTACGGGCGCTGTTTTATTAGACGTTCCCGTTGCAGACGGAATCGTTAGTATCGCAAACGTAACGCCTCTCGGTATCACGGGTGATAGAGCATGGCAGATTGAATGTCCTAAATATTCCTATATCGTAAAGGTTTCGGTTATTGAAGTAGATCCCGCAGTAAACCTTATCGGAACGTATCACAGCCAAACGTGGAAATATGATATGAAGATTTTGTATAGCGGAAACGACGTTAAAGCAGAGTTCTATGATAAAGCAGATTTAGAAACGCTAGTCGATTCAGGTATTGTTACTACTACCGCATATACAAAAACGGCAGATTCTTCTTACAAACCATTAACTTACGATTATAACGGTGGATATTTTAATATAAACGGTTTAAAAACGAATAAAGTTTCTCTTCCCGCTTACCCGATTAAAGGGCATTTCGCATATTCAAACGGAAGTATGAAAGTTGGTCTTGCGCTTGACAATGACGACGTTCCTGCAGTTGAACTTTACGAAGAGAATATTGTTGCTCAATACAATATGATAAAAGGAAAGTTCGGTAACCAACAATGGGCAGGTAAATTTACTCTTAACGAAGATAAAACTTGTTCGTTCTCCGCACCATCGCTTTCTGCGCCTATTAACGGAACGTATGAATTGACACCAAAAACACCATTAACGGGCGACATTAAAATAACGCTTGATAGCGGATATAATGGGCAAACAGAGATAACAGGAACCTACTATTACAGTAAGGGTGGCGCAAAAATAGACGTAACGGTTGACGGTTCTTTAAGAGCATTAAAGACGGAAAACTACAACGCCAACTATGAAAATTTCGGCACTTATTACTCGGGCGGTTGGGTTAGAATTAAACTCTATGCAGACGGAACTTTCGTGTTTGACTTCCCCAAATGGTCAGGCGGATGGGCGTCGTTAGGAACTTATGAACTTAACGCCGATGGCACGATTAAGATTATTCTTATTAGAGATTATAACTATAACGACGGTTTTGAAGGCACTTATTACGTTTCTAATGGTGTTAGAAAGATAACGCTTGAAGACGTTAAAGGTCCGGGCGTTCAAACGCAAACTTATACACAATTTAAATAAAAGGAGTAAACAATGGAAAAGAAAGTTATGCCGGGGAGCAGAAAGAAACTTTGGTTTTACATTTCTATTATGGCTTTTCCCGTAGTCCAATTTATTATTTTCTACTTAATCGTTAACGCTAACTCGTTGGTGCTTTCCTTTAAGCAATACGAATTAACAGAAAACGGCGACATTATAGAAAAGTTTGTTTGGCTTGAAAATATTATTAACACGTACGTGGAAATTTTTACAGCAGAGAAGTTTTTATACTGCATAAAAAATTCGCTTATATTTTACGGAATAGCAACGCTTGGCGGAACGGTATTCTCGCTATCCTTTTCATACTACATTTATAAAAAGGGTATTCTCGGTGGGTTCTTTAAGGTTATGCTTTATATGCCCCACATCGTTTCGGGAATGGTTGTTACCGTTATGTATCGTAACTTTGTTAACGACGGCTTTACCGATTTTATGTCGCAAGTGCTAAACATTAAAGTTCCTGGCTTTAGCAAAGACGCTCGTATTTGGTACATATACTTTTACGTGCTTGTTATGTCGTTCGGTTCTAATATGCTTATCTATACCGGTACAATGGCGGGTATTTCCGATTCGATTATAGAGGCAGGTCAGATTGACGGGGCGAATAGAGTGCAGGAATTCTTCCACATTATTATGCCTAGTATTTTCTCTACCTTTGCGCTATTTATCATTACGGGTATGATAACCATATTTAACGGACAGGGCAACTTGTTTAACTTCTTCGGTATAAGCGCTCCGCCAAAATATCATACTTTCGGTTACTATTTGTACGTTGCAGTTAAAGATGCAGGTATTTTTTATCCTAAATATCCTCCGCTCGCTGCGCTCGGTATGTGTTTAACATTTATTGCAATTCCTTTGATTTTCTCGCTTAGGGCATTGTTCAATAAATACGGTCCAAAGGATAGTTAAGGAGGTGGTTAATATGAAAGATAAATTAGTTAAAAGAAATGAAATAAAAAGGGCTTTTCGTGATACTTTCCGTTCACCGATAATGATTTTCTTTGGCACAGTATTGCTTTTATACGTTATATTCTTTTTAATATTATTGTTCTGGGGATTTTCCACTTCACTTAAAGCAAGTTTGCGTATAGAGGCTATAAATCCCGAAAACCTTTATGACGACAATAGGTTTGGTTTTCCCGTGGGTTGGCCTTGGCAATGGCAATGGAAAAACTATTCTACGATTTTTAGTCACCTTGTGATAGTGGAGCATACCAGAGGGGCTGATGGTCGTTTAACTCGTATTACGGAAGATTTCTTCGGCATGATTAAAAATACAATGTTTTATTGTGTTGGTGGTGCTTTAATACAAACGCTCGTGCCTTGTGTGGTTGCTTATGCAACGGCAAAAACCAACTATAAGTTTAGCAAGTTTTATGACGCTGTTATACTTATAGTTATGGTTATACCTATTATAGGTTCGGGACCATCTATGTTGCAAGTCCTAAACACCTTACACCTATATGACAGCTTGATAGGTTATTACATTATGCATGCTCACACTATAACCGTTTATTACTTAATATTCCAGGCAATATTCCGCTCAATTCCATATACCTATTCGGAAGCGGCGTATATTGAGGGCGCTGGGGAATATACGGTTATGCTTCGTGTTGTTATGCCTCTTGCTAGAACGGTTATAGTCACGGTTTTCTTAATCCACTTTATATCCATCTGGAACGATTATAACACACCTATGATTTATACGCCGTCCTATCCATCGCTTGCGTATGGTATTTACTTCTTGTCATTCTCAAGTTCAAACGCAATTCAAGCAATAGTTTACAAAATGGCAGGTAGTTATCTATTATTTACACCTATTTTGGTATTGTTTATTTTCTTTAGAAAGTTAATTATGCAAAACCTCTCTATGGGCGGACTTAAAGAATAAATGGTAAACAATTAAACTAAAAAACACAGAAATTAACCCTCCGCTTGCAAGTAATGGCAAACGGAGGGTTTTATCTATACCTTTTAAAAACCGAAAAAATTTATAAATTAACAAATTATCGAAAAAAACGTACATATTTTGCGGTGTTCTGTTATAATGGAATTAGTCTTAAGATTATAATAACCGTATATAGGGAGTAAATATGCATTCTCGGTATAAAAATTTTACCTTTTTAATAACAAAGATAAACAGATGTATTCATCAAATAAAATCACAGGTAATGTCGGAATTTAATCTAAAGAGTTCGCACGTTTCCTGTCTTTATTATATTTATAAAGAGAATACCCTTACGGCTAAAGAGTTATGCGATATGTGCGCAGAAGACAAGGCTGCCGTTTCAAGGGCGATAGTTTTTTTGGAAAGCGAAGGATACATTACTTGCGATTCGGATGCAAAAAAAAGGTATAGAGCCTTGTTGAGATTAACAAGCAAAGGGCAAACTGTCGCACAAGCCATTTCTAATCGCATAGACGAAGTTTTAAGCGTTGCAAGTTCGGGCGTAAAAAAAGAAGACCGTAATATAATGTACGAGAGTTTGAAAAAAATTCTAAACAATTTAGAAACTTATGAAAAAGGAAATAGGGAATGAAAAAAATTGCCGTAATTGTTGCTAACGGAAGCGAAGAAATAGAATTTATAACACCAGTTGACGTTCTGAGAAGAGCGGAGGGCGTTTGTTGTGATATTTTCGGTGTGGGCGGAATAGAAGTCGTCGGCTCGCATAAAATAAGTTTAAGGGCAGATTATGACGTAAAAGATTTGGATATAAATTTATACGACGGCATAGTTATTCCGGGCGGAATGCCAGGCGCTAAAAATATCGCCAAAGATAAAGCGGTTTTGAACGCGTTAAATATTGCATTCAATGAAAACAAGGTGGTGGGCGCAATTTGTGCGTCGCCTGCCGTAGTGCTTGCTGATAACGGGTTTATTGACGGAAAAAAGGCGACGTGTTTTCCTGCGCAAGATTTTATTAAAATAATGCAAAGAACGTCTTATTGTAATACTAACGTGCAAATAGACGATAATCTCGTTACCGCAAACGGCCCTAAATCTGCTATGGAGTTTGCGCTTGCTTTGTGCGAGGTTTTAGGCGTTGTTGCTAAAATTTAACAAAAACAATTGACAAAATTATTTGTTAATGTTAACATAAAATTGTGAGGGAGTAGTAAGCGCATAAAATGCGTAGCAAGTCAACATCACGACCCAAAGGGTATGGCTTGCTTTAAATGGCGAGACTCACGTATTGCGTCGGCTTTACGTGGGCGAAAGATGTAAGTGTTGCCCAAGGTATAGTCAGTTATACTTTGGGTATATTTTTTATATATAAAGTTAAAAAGTAAAATCCTATAAAGGAGTTATAAATGAAAGAATATTCAGTAGGCGTTGAAGAAGTTGTAAGTTCACTTAATTCTAACGTAAGCGCAGGGCTTACCGAAAACGAAGTTTCTGTTCGCAGAGAGAAATTCGGACTTAACAAACTCAAAGAGAAAAAGAAGAAAAGCAATCTAGTGCGTTTTTTCGAGCAGTTTAAGGATGCGATGATAATAATTCTTCTTGTAGCGGCTGTCGTGTCGTTCGTGGTTGCGTGCGTAGAGAAAAATCCGCAAGAATTTTTTGAACCATTACTTATTCTTTTAATAGTCGTTCTAAACGCAATAATGGGCGTTGTGCAAGAGAGCAAGGCGGAAAAGGCGTTAGATGCACTAAAAAATATGAGTGCGCCACACGCAAGAGTAATTAGAGATGGTGTGGAAAAGGTTATATCTGCAGACCAACTTGTTCCAGGCGATATAATTATGTTAGAGGCGGGCGATTTTGTGCCTGCAGATGCAAGGCTTATAAAGAGCGTAAGTTTAAAATGCGAAGAATCTGCGCTCACGGGCGAATCTGTTCCCTCGGAGAAAAACGCTGTTGACGTTATTAAAGAGGACGCTCCGCTCGGAGATAGACATAATATGGTATTCTCGGGTTGTTCAGTAACCTATGGAACAGCGCTCGCTATTGTTACGGGTACGGGAATGAACACCGAAATGGGTAAAATTGCATCGTTACTTTCGGGAGAGGCAGAAGTTCAAACCCCCTTGCAACAGAAACTTTCTAAACTTGGCAAATACCTCGGCTTTTTGGCGCTCGGTGCGTGCGCAATAATATTTGTCGTGGGAATTGTCAGCGGAATGGAAGTTCTAGATATCTTTATGACGGCTATTTCTCTTGCCGTGTCCGCTATTCCCGAGGGGTTGCCTGCAATAGTAACTATTGTTCTATCTATAGGCGTGCAGAGAATGGTTAAGAAAAACGCCATTATAAGAAGACTTCCCGCAGTAGAAACGTTAGGTAGCGCATCAATAATTTGTTCGGATAAAACAGGCACGCTCACAATGAACAGAATGACCCTTGTTAAGGCGTACGTTGACGGTGGCAAAATAGAGGATATAACTGATAACTGTTCGGAAGAAATAAAAAAACTTTTAACTTATGGCACACTTTGTTGTGACGGAAGCGTTTCGTTTGCAGACGGAAAAGAAGTGCACATAGGCGACCCTACCGAAACAGCCATCGTGCTTGCCGCTCATAAGAACGGAATGGAAAAAGAAGTGTTAAACGCTAAATTTAAGCGCATAGGCGAACTTCCTTTCGACTCGGACAGAAAACTTATGACCTCCGTCAACGAGATAGACGGAAAAATCGTGGTTATCGTTAAGGGCGCATACGACGTTATGGAATCTCGCTCTGTATCGGGCAACCTTGAAAAAGCAAGGGAAGTTTGCGATGAGATGAGCAGTTCTGCTTTAAGAGTTTTGGCTGTAGGCTATAAGATAATTGATAGTTTAAAAGAAGGATACACTTCTAACGATTTAGAAAACGGGCTTACTTTTATGGGGCTTGTGGGAATGATTGACCCCCCACGTCCCGAGGCAAAAGAGGCGGTTAGAGTGTGCCGTGAGGCAGGAATAAAACCTGTTATGATAACCGGCGATCACGTTGTAACGGCATCTGCAATAGCAAAAGAACTTGGCATTTTACAAGAGGGCGACAGGGCGATTACAGGCGCAGAACTCGACAATATGACCGAAGAGCAACTAGATAGTGCGGTAGAGAGCATTTCCGTTTATGCAAGGGTATCTCCTGAAAACAAAATACGTATAGTAAAAGCGTGGCAGAAAAAAGGTCAAGTGGTGTCAATGACAGGCGACGGAGTAAACGATGCGCCCGCATTAAAGGCGGCGGATATCGGTTGCGCAATGGGTATTACGGGAACGGACGTTGCAAAGGGCGCAGCAGATATGACGCTAACCGACGATAACTTTGCAACCATAGTAGATGCGGTAAAAGAGGGAAGAGGCATTTACGCCAACATAAAAAAGGTAGTAGGGTTCTTGCTCGGCACGAATATCGGTGAAGTTATAACTGTTTTCGTGGCAATGCTATTGTGGCAGGTAACGCCGTTACTATCTATGCAGTTGTTGTGGATAAACCTCGTAACAGACAGCCTCCCTGCAATTGCGCTTGGAATGGAGCCTGTTGAAAAAGATATTATGAAACAAAAACCCAAACCCAAAAATGAGGGAATATTTGCGCACGGTCTAGGTGTAAAGGTCGTATTGCAAGGGTTTATGTTCGGACTTTTATCGCTGATAGCGTTTATGGTGGGAACAGGCTTGTCGCTTGGCGAAATATTCGGTGGTGCGTTAAAGACCAACGAATTGGCTCTTCAGGGCGGTCAAACTTTAGCGTTTGTAACCTTATCACTTTCGCAAGTTGTTCAATCGTTTAATATGCGTTCGGAAAAATCTTTATTCTCGTCAAATCCGTTCGGCAACGTTAAATTATCGCTCGCAGCGATATGTTCAACGTTGATGGTCGTGGCAGTTCTGTTAATTCCTGGACTTAACACGGCGTTCGGCTTAATTTACTTGCAACCTATAACTTATCTTATCGGTCTTGCCCTTGCGTTCGTTCCACTAGTAGTAATGGAGATTGTAAAGTTTATAGAGAATGTATTAGTCAAGAAAAAATAAAAATAAAACACTCGCCACGCAAAATTGCGTGGCGAGTGTTGCTTATCATCAAATTAAATTCTAATTTCAACTGAACCGTCTGCATTATAGGTTATTCTATCACCGCTGTCAACGATAGCGTCGCAGTAATCTAAAAATGCCTTTTTACTTTCAAATTTTGGCTTAAAGTTCTTTACTATCTCTTTTGCTCTTTCGGCATTGTTTCCGAGCAATATTTTAACCATTCCAAGTTGCCATTTTGCGTTAGCAACACAGGCTAATTCGGGATTTACAATGTAATAATCACTTCCGTGGCTAGTTCCTTTTGAGCCTGGTGCATAGGGGTGAACGGTTGGCATTATGCAAGAAAGGTCACCCATATCCGTACTTCCCGTGCCACGAATAGTGGTTCTTTCAAAGGGGTGTTCTGGAATTGCAAGGGCAGCGGCCTCTTCAGCAACGTCAATCATCTCTACTGCGTTAACGTTTGGCGCATATCCAGGGAAATCTTCAATATCAACGTTGCAACCCATAGAAAGGGCAGCGCCAACGAGGGCTTGATTAATTCTCTTATTTGCGTCTATCATTGCGTCAAAGTAATGACCACGAACGTAACTTTCTATTGTTACAGTATCGGGAATTGCGTTAACCATACTTCCGCCTCTAGTGATAATGGGGTGGAAACGTATTAGGTCATTATCCTTAAAAGTTTCACGCAAAGCATTTGCAGCGCTTAACCCTGTCGTTGCTGCATAAAGTGCGTTTTTGCCGTTCCAAGGACTTCCACCAGCATGCGAAGCAACGCCTTTATATGTGATTTTTTTAGCAAGACATCCGTTTGCAGATGCAGAAGATCTAAAGTTTTGTAAGGCTGTTGCGTGAACCATAAAAGCAAGGTCAACGTCGTCAAAATATCCACGATATAAAAACTCACTTTTTCCACCGTAGTATTTTATAATACCTTTCTTCTTTAATTCACTTCTAAATTCAATTTCGAGTAGTTCTTCTGCAGGAACTAGGCATAATTTAATCTTTCCAGAAAGAGCGTCGAGCGCACCCTCTTCTTTAAGAGCGGCTGCAATTCCTAGTATTGCAGCGCATTGCGCATTGTGACCACAAGAGTGAACTGCTCCAGTCTCTTTATCACATTCGGGGTGGGTAGGGCAGATTATACTGTCAAGTTCTGCTAAAATTAGAAGGGTTGGACCTTCCCTTTTTGTGTCTATCGTTGTATAAAAACCTGTAATATTTTCTGCAAAAGTTAATTCATAGCCTAATTCTTGAAATTTTTCTGCAAGATATTTGTTCGTTTTAAATTCTTTGTAGCCTGTTTCGGGATTTTTCCAAATATAGCGTTCTGCTTGTAAAATCATCTCTCTATATTTGTCAACAGATTTGATAAGTTTTTCCATAATTCACTCCGTAAATTTGTTTTTTTCTATTATACACTATTCTCAAAAATAAAAGCAACAAAAATGAATTTTTTTCATAAAATTTTTAATTAAAATATTTATTGACAATATTAAAATATAGTGTTATAATACGCATATAATCAAAAAAGAAAATAGGAGGGACATTCTAATGGAACATATTAAAACAATTAAGACGCGTAACCTTTGCGAAAGTGCAAAAAACGGTGGTTGCGGTGAATGCCAAACATCTTGTCAATCTGCTTGCAAGACGAGTTGTGGCATCGCTAACCAAAAGTGTGAAAACACAAAGGAAAGCAAAGAAAACTAATTAGAGTCTGAAAATGATGCCGCCTTTAATAAGGCGGCTTTTTTTCCCTTAACAAAATTAACGGCTAATTAAAGCCTATCTTTTGGAGTAATAAAATGGTTCATCAATACAAATTAAACGGTTATAATATAGTTCTCGATATATGCTCGGGGTCGGTTCACGCAGTAGATGAAGTGGCTTACGATATTATAAGTATGTTTGAAAACAATAAAAAAGAGGATATTATAGCCACCCTTTCTGAAAAATATTTAGATAGGGAAGATATTACGAGAAAAGATATAGAAGAGTGCTATCAACAAGTTTTAGAGTTAAAAAATAGCGGTCAACTTTTTTGCCCTGACACCTTTGAAAAAGAGGCGGGCAAGTTAAAGCAAAAAACTTCGGGCGTTATTAAGGCGCTGTGTCTGCACGTTGCGCATACTTGTAACCTTAACTGTTCTTATTGCTTTGCTAGCCAAGGCAAATATCACGGCGAACGTGCGGTAATGAGTTTTGAAGTGGGAAAGCGCGCGCTCGATTTTTTAGTGGAAAATTCAGGGTCTAGAAGAAATCTAGAGGTGGATTTTTTCGGTGGCGAACCGCTAATGAATTTTGACGTTGTAAAAAAACTCGTCGCTTACGCACGCAGTATAGAAAAAGAGAAAAACAAAAACTTCCGTTTTACACTAACTACCAACGGCGTGTTGATTGACGACGACGTTATTGAGTTCGCTAATAAAGAATGCGACAACGTTGTTTTGAGTTTAGACGGAAGAAAAGAAGTACACGACCGTTTCCGAGTGGATTATCTAGGTAACGGAAGTTACGATAAAATCGTTCCTAAATTCAAAAAATTAGTAGAGGCACGTGGCGGAAAGAATTATTATATGAGAGGGACTTTTACGCACAATAACCCCGACTTTTTAGAGGACATAAAAGTTATGCTCGATTTAGGGTTTAAAGAACTTTCTATGGAGCCTGTAGTATGCGCTAAAGGCGAAGAGGGAGAACTTACCGAGAGCGACCTTGAAATTGTAAAAGTTCAGTATGAAAAATTAGCCGAACTTATGATAGAAAAAGATAAAGAGGGCGATCCATTTACCTTTTATCATTATATGATAGATTTAACGGGCGGACCTTGTATATATAAGCGTATATCTGGTTGCGGTTCGGGAACGGAATATATGGCAGTAACGCCTTGGGGCGATTTGTATCCTTGTCATCAGTTCGTGGGTGAAGAAAAATATAAACTCGGCGATATTTATAATGGTGTAACCAACAAAACCGCTCAATGTGAATTTAGTGAGTGCAACGTTTATGCAAGGGAAGACTGCAAAGATTGTTGGGCAAAACTTTACTGTTCGGGCGGTTGCGCAGCGAACGCTTACCACGCAACGGGTAGTGTAAAGGGCGTTTATAAGAGTGGGTGCGAACTATTTAAAAAACGTATGGAGTGCGCTATATCGGTTGCAATATATCGTGCGCTTAACGGTAAATAATGCAAACGCCTATTTACGACTTTATAAAAAACTATTCGAAAAAAAATTCCGTGCGAATGCATATGCCTGCGCATAAAGGAAAGGGAGTGCTTAACGTCGAGGGTTTTGACATAACCGAGATAGACGGCGCAGACAGTTTATACCACTCTGATAATATAATAGAAGAGAGTAGAAAAAACGCAAGCCACCTTTTCGGTTGTCCGACCTTTTATTCTACAGAGGGGTCTTCTCATTGTATCCGTTCAATGTTGTATTTGAGCGGAATAATCGCAAAAAAGGCAGGCAAAACGCCCTATATTCTAGCAGGGCGCAACGTTCATAAATCGTTTATAAGTGGAATTTATTTAACGGGGATAGACTGCGATTTTATTTATCCTAAAGAGTGTGCAAGTTATTTGAGTTGTCCCATCACGGCAGAGGACGTTAAACGCAGTATAAATGAAAGTGAAAAACCCGTTACGGCAGTATATTTAACCACGCCCGATTATCTTGGAAACACGCTAGATGTAAAAAGCATTAGCGAGGAATGTAAAAAACAAGGGGTAATGCTTATTGTTGATAATGCGCACGGCGCTTACCTAAAATTTTTAACACCCTCACAGCACCCTATGGATTTAGGTGCGGATATGTGTTGCGATTCGGCGCATAAAACGCTAGGCGCGCTTACAGGGGGCGCATATTTGCACGTTAGCGATAGTTTAGGTCTAATAGACTATAATGTTAAAAACGCTATGTCTCTTTTTGGGTCAACAAGTCCATCTTATTTAACTTTGGCATCGCTAGATTTAATAAATAAGGAACTTTCAGAGGACTATAAGGAAAAATTAGAAAGAAAGATAATAGAAATTGACAATCTTAAAAGTCGGCTAGAAGAAAAGGGTTACACACAAAGTGGTAATGAAAAGATAAAGATTACCTTAAACACAAAAGAATATGGTTATTACGGTCAAGAAATAGCCGAAATCTTAATAAAAAATAATATTTATCCCGAGTTTTACGACAAAGATTTTGTGGTGCTAATGCCGTCTGTAAACACGGATAAGAAAGATTTAGAAAAGTTAATGGCGGTCTTATTATCGGTAGAAAAACGCAACCCAATAGAGGAAAAATCGCCTGTACTAAAGGTTGCAAAAAAAATTATGAGCGTTGCCGAAGCAGTAAATCTTCCCACAAAAATAGTGCCTATACAACAGGCGGAAGGCAAAATAGCAGGCTTGATTAATGCTTATTGTCCGCCAGCAATTCCAATTGTTGTTAGCGGAGAACAAATAGATAGTAGCGCCATTGAGTGCTTAAAATATTATAAAGTAAAACAAGTGGAAATTATCGAATAAAAAAGGGAATAAAAAAACATGGTATATCAAAACGTTTTAGAAGCAATCGGACACACGCCAATAATAAAACTTAATAGAATTGTACCCAAAGGTTGCGCAGACATTCTAGTTAAATTTGAGGGTCTAAACGTCGGTGGTTCGATAAAGACAAGAACGGCGTTTAATATGATATCCGAGGCGGAAAAACAGGGAATTATAAATAAAGATACGATAATCGTTGAACCGACTAGCGGAAATCAAGGAATAGGTCTAGCATTAGTTGGGGCGGTAAAGGGTTATAAAACGATAATAATTATGCCCGATTCAGTAAGTGAAGAAAGGAGAAAACTCGTTCGTCATTACGGAGCGGAGGTTATCTTAATGCACGACGACGGCAATATCGGGGACTGCATAGATAGGTGCTTAAAAGAAGCGCTAAAAATGGCAAAAGAAAACCCCAACGTTTACGTTCCTCAACAGTTTGAAAACCCCGCAAACCCCACCGTTCATCGCCATCATACGGGACTAGAAATATTAGAACAAATAGCAGGACCTATTCACGGATTTTGCTCGGGGATAGGTACGGGCGGAACTATAACAGGTATCGGCGAAGTGTTAAAGGCGCAAAACCCCGACATAAAAATTTGGGCGGTAGAACCTGAAAACGCAGCAATTTTAGCAGGCGGAACAATCGGCTCGCACATACAAATGGGAATAGGAGATGGACTTATCCCCCCCGTTCTTAACTGTAATATTTACCAAAAAGTTTGCATAATATCAGATGAAGAAGCGCTTAAAACGTCAAAAGATTTAGCAAAACTAGAGGGGATTATGTGCGGAATATCTTCGGGAACAAACGTTGCCGCAGCAATAAAACTTGCAAGAGAGTTAGGAGAGGGCAAAACTGTTGTAACCGTTCTTCCCGATACAGCGGAAAGATATTTCTCCACCCCACTTTTTGAAAACGAATAAAAGAAAAAGTTCGCTCGAAATGAGTGTTTCTTTTAGGGAATTATAGTCCAAAATAAAAGCATAGCACACTACATTTAGCATTTTGCAAAATGTAGTGTGCTTTTCTTATCTACAAAAGACTAAAAATATTGCTTAAATTTCAGAAAATTTTTATTGAGTTAAAACGTTATATATGATTTTGTTGTTTTTTTTGGCATAGTTATAAGCAAGTTTAGTTCCGCTTTTAGGTTGGTAGTAGGCAGAGTTTCGTTTTGAGTGTTTTCTCTTTTCTGGCTTGTAATTTTCATCATAGTAAAAAATGCAATAATCACTATCGTTTATCATGGCTTGATTTCTTTCTACATAACTTGCTCTTCCAGAAACGTATTTAGTTTTATGCTCAAATTCTTCTTCTACACAAAGCAATTGAAGCCCTTGTTTTTGCAAAAGTGAATAAATTTCCTCATTCCTTTTCCTTTCTGTTTCAAGAATACACGTTTCACTTTTGCAGGTATAGGATATCCTTTTTATGTTAGAAGAACGAACAAACTTTATGTGTCTCCATAATAAAAAACCTACAAAACCCTTTTTTTGAATACTTACAGTAGTTATTATAGCATAATTTTATGTGTCTGTGTATTCGAAACTAAAAAAATGGCAAAAATATATGTGTGTGGCTTTTCAAATAAATATAAATCATAAATTATAATTATCGTAAAGATATATTTAGGGTGTTTTATGGGGATAAAAGAAATCTTAACGAGAATAGGATATGTTCGAAATAAAGCCAATTTATCGGCGAGAGAGGTCAGTCAAAGAATGGGCATGAGTCCACAATACGTTGCTCAACTAGAAAGTGGGAGGATAGTTTTAACAGTCGAGAAACTACTTCAAATTTTAGAGATTTGCGAGTTTCCTATTGAAAGATTCTTTAGTTCAAATATTGACGATTACAAGGTTGACAACGAATTAAAGGCATTGATAGAATCTTTGCCTACCGATAAAAAGAAAAACATTATAGAATTTATAAAAAAGTAAGCTAAAAAAGTTCGCTCGAAATGAGCGAACTTTTTTGTATCTACGCATAAAAAAGAAATTTAGGCTTATTAATATTATGGTATAATTTGTAAAAAACCTTGTTTGACTTAAAAAAGCAAAAAACAAGCAAAAAATTAAATATTTTTTTCAAAAAATATTAAAAAAACAGTTTACAAATTCTCTATATGTATATATAATATAGCAAGTCAAGTATGTAAAACGATAAAAAAGAAAAAATTTTACACGCTTGTAACACCTTTACTGTTGTATAAATATATATGATATATACGGAGATTGATTATGGCACAATACGTTAAATGTCCGAGATGTGATTTAAACTATATGAAAGAGGGCGAAGAATATTGCGACGTTTGCAAGGCAGAACTTAAAAAAGGTCCGCAATTAGTTTTCGCTATTGATGACGAAGACGATACGGTTACTTGGGAACTTTGCCCAATTTGTCATCACAACCGTGTTAAACCTGGTGAAACAATTTGTTCTAAATGCGCAGAAGAGCGTGATTATAAAGAGAACAGAGAAGACCCTGACGACGAATCTTGGAAGGAGTATCTTGACGACGAGGAAGAAGAGGAAGAGGAAGACGAAGAAATGCTATCCCTTAACAAACTCGCCGAAGAAGAGGGCGACTTTGACGACGAGGAAGAAGAGGAAGACATTATTGAAGAGAGTTCTGAACCTGATGACTTTGATATTCCCGACGTTGATGAATCTGACTTTGAGGATGATGAAGACGAAGATGAAGACGAGGATGAGGACGACGAGGACGACGACTTTTAATATTAAAAGTTAATCTCCTTCTAAAATTCCTGTTTTAGGTATAAAAAATAAAATAACGGCAAAACTCTACGTATGATAAAGAGTAGCATAACCTTAACGCAGGTAAAAGAGCGCATAAAAAATATGCAACAAAAAAACGTGGATGTAACCGTTAACCTCGGAAGAAACAAATTCGTGCAGTTCAGCGGAACGCTAACGGGTGTGTATCCCGCTTTGTTTACGGTTTCGCCGTCGGATAAGAGTTTTAAGGGCAAGACTTCTTATTCTTATTCGGAATATATGTGCGGAAGAGTAAAACTAAAAGAGAGAGAAAGCCAGACTGTATAAAATAAAACAACTAAATTAGAAAGAGCAAACACAAAGAGTGCGCGCTCTTTTTTTGTTTATAGGAATAAACCATAAAACAACAAAATATAATTAAATAAACGGATACAGTCAGGAGGGTGGTCAAATGTTATTTGAGCCAGAATTTACAAAAATAAATTTACTAGGTCAAAAAGGTTCGCTGTGCGAGCAGATAAAGGTGGAGGCAAAAACAGAAACGCTATCGGAGGACGTGTCAAAAGTTCTTTCTGTTAATGTGTTTTGCTCAATCAATGAAAGTGATGCGCAAAACGGAATAATAAATTACGGTGGCAGAGCGGTTTTTTATATAAGTTATATCAGTAAAGAGGGGACGCTTAAAAAATGCGAATGTGGTAGCGAGTTTAAGGGTAGCATAAAAGATGCTAATGCAGACGACGCAAGAGTAACCGTTATAGCCAAAGTTGTAAAAACGGAAACAGCCCTAGATGGTATAAAACTCCTTGCTAGCGCATACGTTGACGTGTGCGTAACCTTAAATAAAGCAATCAACGAAGAGGTGCTTACGGGCGGAGAGAATTTGGTTGTAAATAGTGATGAAGTCAGTTATCTAAAGGGATATGGCGTAAAAACGCTTACCTATCCTGTCGAAGAAGAATTTGAACTGAATTACCCTATAGAAGAGGTTTTAAGCCACCGAGCAGAAGCCGTTGTAACAATGGCTCAATGCGGAGTAAACTGTATAATAGTTGACGGAGAAGTTATACTTTCTGCTATTATGTTGCAAAAAACCGATAGGAGTGATATAATAAAAGAAGTAAGAACTTTTCCCTTTAGGGCAGAGATAGAATGCGAAGACGCAATGCCCAATATGCAGGCAATCGCTTCAGTAAAGGAAAAGTTTTTCAAAACGGACGTTGCCGTTGACGAGGAAAATGCAAAGAGCGTTGTAACGGCATCTATAAGTTTAGTATTTGAGGGCGAGGCGTTTGCAGAGGACACCTTTACGCTCGCATCAGACGCTTTTTCAACCGAACAGGAAATAGAACTTGTAAAGAAAAGCGCGCCCTATTATAAAGCCTGTCAGCAACGTAGCGTAACGGTGGGCGTAGTGGGAAGAAGTCCGATAAACGAACTTCCCGTGGGCGCAGTAGTGCTTTGTTCGGGCGGAGAAATGGTGGAAATAACAAACAAGAAAATAGAGGGCGAAAACACGGTTATAACAGGCGTTGTCGGTAGCGTGGTATATTTGAGAGACGGCGAGGGGACTGTGTTTACCGAAAGGGTAGAAATTCCCTTTGAGAGCGCATTAGATTTTTGCTGTCCGTGCGATACGGCATTGATGATAAAAACTAATGTAAAGAGCAGTAAGGTTAGAATAATATCCCTTACCGAGGCAGAACTTGAATGCGAAATTCTATTTACCGTTTATCCCGAAGAAAAGGCTGAACTGTGTTACGTCAGCGAGGTAAAACCGCTAGGCGAAAAAGAGAAAAACTTAAGCGCAATAAGTGTGTATATTCCGCTTGAGGGCGAGGAATTGTGGTCGCTTGCAAAAAGGCTTAACGTTTGCCCAAACTCGCTTAAAGAAACTAATCCCGAACTGCAATTTCCGCTTACGGGTAAAGAAAGAATAGTAGTTTACAGACAGAGGTAATAAAAGGACTTACAAATGAAAAAAATTACAGTAAAGATACCTGCGAAAATAAATTTAACGTTAGATATTAAGGGCGTAAAAGAGGGCTATCACGATATATCGTCGTTAGTAACCTCTATTGACTTGTTTGATACGGTTACCGTTTCAAAGCGTAAGGATAAAAAAATAACCCTTAAAATGCAAGGGTTACCCGTTGACTGTTCGGTAACCGAAAACAACGCATATAAGGCGGCGGTTGAATTTTACAAAACCTTTGGGCTTGGCGGTGTGGATATCGTGGTCAACAAACAAATACCCGTCGCAGGCGGTTTGGGTGGCTCGTCTGCCGATATAGCAGGCGTGCTTAAGGCTTTGAACTTGCTTTTTGAACTAAATCAAGATGTGTCCACGATAGCCTCTTCTTTGGGTAGCGATGCGCCGTATATGTTACAAGGTGGTTATGCAGTCATAGAGGGGCGTGGCGAAAAGGTTATTAAACAAGATTTAAGCGCCACTTTGTATTATCTTATAATAACCGAGGAAAAGCAAATTTCCGCACGTTCTTGTTATAAACAGTTTGATAAAAAAGGGAAAATCTACCCCGAAAGCACGATTAAAGCGGTTAAAATGCTAAAAGAAAATGATATGAGCGGATTTTTCAGCGTGGCTAAAAACGATTTGGGCGATTGTGCTTGTGAACTTCTTTCCGACGTGCAGTT
>JAZORG010000007.1:0-3087 GCA_045656465.1 Christensenellaceae bacterium | reverse complement strand
CACACCGGTTGCAGTTTCATTCTGCTGAATGTTTTCTACACCAGTCACGCTTTCTACAGGTGTCGCATTCGCTACTCCGCCAGACATCGACGCAAGGAACAGAAACGCACCTACTGATCTTAGATGTTTTAACATACTGAAATAGTTTTGATTTTTAAAAGGTTAATAACTATAATTATTTTAGTTCTTCACGTACTTTATAGTATTATCGTACAAAGTTAATATTATTATAATGAACTTTCAAATATTCCCGACAAATTCACATTCTAAAGTCTATTTTTTAACATTCTACCAGCGAAAAAAGGATATAAAGTGGCTAAGTACGTGAAGAACTTAGCCCAATTTGAAGATAGGGAACAAAAAATCCACTGATTTAGCCCAAACAGCATACATTTCCTGCACCCGAAGATTAATTTCCTGATTATGAAGAAGAAATCGATGGTGGTAGATGTTGCACCCAACCATTTTTCCTACACCAAACAAAAAAGTAAAATTTCATCACAAAAAGAGATTCTTTCCAAAACGCCCAAGCGTTTTAAAAAAACGTCGGGACGTTTAAGACAAAACGCCTCGGCGTTTTTAAAAAAGACCGCCGCCTTTTTTAAAAATCATCATCATCTTTTTATCCGTCAACAAAATCAGGACAAGACTGTCAGTGTAGGAAGTGCAAGAAGATTACATCAGAAGATACACCATGTCCTCCTGTAAATCTGCCCGTTAGCTCCTTGATGTAGGAAATGCAGGCACTTCCCGGAAATCCCTAGGATTTAGCGTCCTAACCAAACTTCCGGGTTCAATTTGGTTGTCTCCTTACGCAACTGGAAATGAAGAACGGCATTACCCGATGCATCCTTCTGAACCACCCCGATTTCTTCTCTAGCCTTCACCTTGCTACCCTTTGCCACCGACACAGAAGAGAGATTACAATAAACCGAAATGTAATTACCATGACGCACCAGCACATTGCTCAACCCATTGTACTTGAAGATAGCAGAGACCTCCCCGTCGAATACGGCACGAGCCTTGGCACCTTCCTTGCCACGGATATCGATGCCCTTATTATCCAGACGGACATTCTTAGCCACGGCATATTGTCCATAACGGCCCACAATAACATACGGACCAGTAATCGGCATTGGGAGACGCCCCTTGTTGCTTTCGAATGTACCCGAAAGTTGGCGATCTTCGCTATTCATACGGAACTTGTCTACCGTTCCCTTCTGAACCGGTTGTTTACTAGCAGTCTTTTCCGCAGGCTTCTTGCCTTCCTTAGCAGCTGCCTTACGTGCTTCTTCTTCCGCACGTTTGCGGGCTTTTTCTATTTCCAGCTCAATCAAACGGTCAATCTGTGCGTTCAACTGATTAGCCGAACGACGTTTCTTGTTAATTTCAGACTGAATTCCCCGTTGTTTCCGCTTCAAGCCATTGAGGATTCCTTGCTTCTCCTTTTCCTGTTTTTCCAGTTTTTTCTTTTCTGCCTCACCTTCCTTTAACAATTTTTCCTTGGCACCACGGGTAACTTCCAATTCTGCTTTTTTCGCATAGACTTGCTTTTGCTTACGTTCAATTTCAACTGCCTGCAGACGTTGGAAATTGGCATACTCCCTGACATAACGCAAACGGCGATACGTCTGGCTCAAATTTTCAGCCGAAAAAATAAAAAGAAGTTTTTCGTGAATGGATTTATTACGATACATGTATTGGACCGAAGACTCATACTTGTCCTTCTTATCCTTCAAGTCACGTTGCAAGGTTTTCAATTGGCGTTGCAGCGCATTTATTTCGTTATTGAGCGACTTTACATCCTGTTCAATGGCATTGATATACTTCTTGCGATCCGCTATCTGCCCGTTTATCAAGGCAAGGTTATCCAACTGGCTCTTCACATCCTTTTTGGTAGAGCGCAACAAGGTTTCCGACTCTGCAATCTGCTGTTGCAGTTCGTTCCGTTGTTTTTCCAGTTCCTTGATCTTCTGGGTGGTCTGCGCCGAAGCATTCCACACAAACAAACAGGCTAAGCAAAGCAAGAGTATGTTTTTCATTTCTTCAATAGGATCTTCAAAATTTCCTCCAATTCCACCTTTTCATATTTCCTGGAAACTTCCGTATGGGCTTCCCAATCTCCATTCGTAGAGAGACGAGACAAAGCAAAAGCTGCTTTGACAGGCTTCTTTGCACCTTCGAAAGCCAACTTCATATCTACCGGAAACTGCTTTCTACCCAATGCTCGAAAATCACCATACTTCCATCGAAGGCCGTACGGAGTTCCATTCAAACCAATATAACTTTCCTTCAACAAAGCCTCCGGAGCCTCAGTCAAGAAATGATAGCCGAAACGCTTGGCACGCTTCACATTCAACCAAACACCTTCCGCTTCCGGTTCCACCTTGAATGAAGAAGCATCACGAGACGTCAAACTACCCTTACCCGGCAAAAAAAGTTCATTCAAGAACAAAGCCTGCAAAGTATGGAAATCCAAATCCGCCTTAGCCAACGCCTTAACCTCCGCAAACGAAACCTCCACATAACGCTTGTTCATGCGGTCAATAACCAAAATACCATTTGGAGAGATTTCCGCACGAGCCACTTCAATTCCTAGAAGTGGAGCAATGGACATCTGAATAACTTCACCTTTCTTGATACGCAACGTACCGCTGACCTTCGTTGCACCTTTCCCTTCCAAATCCAGAGACAAAGACATTTTAGCGGTCAACGCTTCCCATCCCCCTGCATTTTCTATTACATTCTCCACGAATTCTGTTTCGGTCATACCTTCGATGGAATGGGACTTTTTAATAGATTTAGTAGCGGAACAAGAGGCTAACAGCACCACCATCAGCACTACTCCAAAGACATGAAATATTCGTCTTGTCATTTCGTATAATATTTCTTGTTAGCAATCTTTTTCTTCAGCAACGCCAATTCTTTTTCATCGCGTTTTTCGCTTTCATTCTCTACAGGCTCAGCAGCCAGTTTCTCGGCTTGCTTCCAATATTCCAAAGCTTTTTCCGGCTCATCGGTCATCCAATAGATATCACCGCAATGCTCTACGACCACCGAACTCTTATCGCCTCCGTTCTGCAAAGC
>JAZORG010000006.1:0-40303 GCA_045656465.1 Christensenellaceae bacterium | reverse complement strand
GACCCCGAAACAAACGAAAGATACATTCCATACGTTGTTGAACCAAGCCTCGGCGTAGAAAGAACTGTTCTCGCTGTACTTTGCAATGCTTACGAAGACCAAGTTTTAGATGCAGAAAAGAATGACGTTAGAACTGTTCTTCACTTGCACCCAACGTTAGCGCCTTTCAAAGCAGCAATCCTCCCCTTGTCTAAAAAACTTTCAGAAAAGGCAGACGAACTTTACAGCGAACTTATCAAGAAGTTCCCTGTTGATTACGACGAATCAGGCTCAATAGGTAAACGTTATCGCCGTCAAGACGAAATAGGAACACCATTCTGTATAACAGTTGACTTTGACACGTTAGAAGATAACGCAGTAACTGTTAGAGACCGTGAAACTATGGAACAAGTTCGTATTCCGATTGCAGAACTCGAAAGTTACATTGCAGAAAAAATTAAATTTTAATTCTATTATCCCCCACCACGACAATAGCGTAGGGGGATATTTTTTAAATAATAAGAAAGCAAATTTTAAATAAAAATTGACAAAACCGTATATATTTTATATAATAGTAAAAAATTATAAGAAACGAGGAGATTTAATATGGAATTAAAAGGCACTAAAACAGAAAGGAACTTGAGAGAAGCATTTGCTGGAGAAAGCATGGCAAGAAACAAATACACATATTTTGCATCAAAAGCTAAAAAAGAGGGATACGAGCAAATTGCAGCTTTATTTTTGGAAACTGCTGACAACGAAAAAGAACACGCTAAAATTTGGTTCAAACTCTTAAACGGTATCGGCACTACTGCTGAAAATTTAAAGGCCGCCGCTAGAGGTGAAAACGAAGAATGGACTGATATGTATGCTCGTATGGCTAAAGAGGCCAAAGAAGAGGGTTTTGACGATATCGCAAATCTTTTTGAAAACGTTGGCGCAATAGAAAAAGAACACGAAGAAAGATATCTTGCTCTTCTTCAAAACGTTAACGACGGCACGGTATTTAAGAAAAATCAAAAGGTTGTTTGGATATGCCGTAACTGCGGTCATATCGTAGATGCCCCCGAAGCGCCTATCGCTTGCCCTGTATGCGACCATCCCCAAGCATATTTTATGTTAAGAGTTATAAATTACTAAAAATTATAAAATGCAAAAACAAAGATGAGTTCGGCTTTTTGTCGAACTCATCTTTGTTTTATCTAAAACTTTTTAGTTTATCATCTTTTTTGTTATGAATTGGTAATGTCAATAATTGCACGTTCGTGCATATAGCACAAAAATACACAAAATTTTCACTTAAAAAAACAGTCCGCTTAAAACGAACTGCTTTTTGACCTTATTTTTGCCTTTCAATAAATTCTGCAAGTCCTTTTTGAATATACTGTCTTTGGTCGGGATCTAAATAGTTTAGAAGTCCTAATAATTCACCTATGTGAACTAATTCTTCATTTTTAATATTTTGCCAAGTTTGACGTGCTAATCTATCAGAAGTGCTATGTATATGCGCATCATATTCAATAACCGCTTGAATTTCACCTATTAAATCTTGTCTTGCTTTTTGCAAAGTATCAAAATTCATAATAGATGGTGTAATATCTGTATTGTAATTGTTGTTAACATTAAACATTATACAAGCTCCTTTAGTTATTCATAATAATATTTTATGATATTAACCATCAATTTGTTATGTTTTTACTAATTAAAAAGCCTATAAGTTACTCATTTAGGAAACTTTATAGGCCTTAAAACTATTAATTTGTTCTATGAAATTATTTTTCTAATTTTTCGTTGTTTAATGCTTTTCTGTTATCAAAATGTTCTTTTGTAGCCGTTTTAACAATTTTAGATAAAACTATCAATGCTATCAAGTTTGGAATTGCCATTAAAACGTTAAAGCAGTCTGCAACTAGCCAAACTATACCTATATTTAAGACTGAACCCACAAATACGAATGCAACGTAAACAAGTCTATAAATCAATACTGCTGTTTTTTGATATTTCTTAAACACAAAACCTACGCAAACTTCTCCATAATAAGCCCAACCTAAAATAGTTGAGAGAGAAAAGAATATCGTTGCAATTGCCACACCAAATTCGCCTACTATCGGAATAGCCTCGTTAAACGCCTTACTGCTTAACGGCGCACCTGTCAAACTTGAGTTAACGTTTGCTACTTGATATATCTCTAGATAAACGTCAGATGTTAATATAACCAATGCAGACATTGTGCAAATAATGATTGTGGTAACAAAAACCTCAAACATTCCCCACCACCCTTGCTTAACAGGGTCTGTTGTGCTTGATGCTGCGTGAGCGATAGGAGCACTACCTAGTCCTGCCTCGTTAGTAAAAACGCCTCTTCCAACACCGAATCGCATTGCAGAAAGCACTCCGTATCCAGCCACACCACCAATAGCAGACTTAAAATTAAAAGCCTCGCTAAAGATTAGCGAAAAAGCAGATGGTATTTTTTTGATATTAACACCAAGAACTATTAAAGCGCATACGACAAAGAAAATCGCCATTGCTGGAACAATTTTTTCGTTTACAGATGCTATTCTTTTAAGACCTCCGAGTATAACCAACGCAACAACAATCGTAACTATTAAACCTGTAATCCAAGTTGGAACAGAAAGAGATTCCTTTACAACACCCGAAATAGCGTTAGACTGTGTAGCGTTTCCCGTACCGATACAAGCAATCATTGCAAACAATGCAAATACTATGGCAAGCCATTTACAGCCAAGACCTTTTTGAATGTAATACATTGGTCCGCCAACCCAAGCGCCTTCTTCATTCTTTTCACGGAATTTTATAGACAAAACAATTTCTGAATATTTTGTAACCATTCCTAAAAGCGCACTAACCCACATCCAGAATACAGCACCCGGTCCGCCAGAAACAAGCGCCGTTGCCAAACCTGCAATACTACCTGTACCTATTGTTCCTGCAAGCGCAGTTGTAACCGCTTGGAATGGACTTACGCTTCCTTTTTCTTTTTTATGCTGATTTTTATCAAAAAGACTGCCTATCGTGTTTTTGGTCGCATACCCAAAACGAGTAAATTGTAGCGCTTTTGTTCTGACTGTTAAAAAAGCACCTACAACAATAAGTAATACCATCATTAAGATACTTAAAATATTGCTATACGCAAACTCTAATATTTCTTTCATATCTACCTCTTTAGTTCAAAACAAGAGTTATTATATTATATTCACATCGCAAAAGTCAAGAAATTAATACCTATAAATATTAGATTATTAAAACTCAACTTCAAATTTCATAAAAAATTAAACTGTCTTTAGTTGACATTTTTAGTTGTTCTGTAGCGTATTTTAGCACGTAATATCTATCAGATTTTGAAGTGTCTTTTGCCCATTGTGAAAACACGTAAGCATTGAGGTCGCACCATAACTCCGAACCACCTTGCACAATCTCATCACCATAAATGCCGTTTTTTTCCATTTATATACGGACCGCCCCAGCCACCGCCACGACACCACGTCCAAATACCTTTTACCCTCGAATCATCACAACACACCACGTCTTTAAGGCAATTATTCTTCTTGTCCTGTTCAATACATTTATCCTCTTCAATGTCGTTGATAACTCCACCCACAACATAGTTTGGATATGCACCCTTGCCCTCATATCGTAGATGCCCCCGAAGCGCCTATTACCTGCCCTGTATGCGACCATCCACAAGCATATTTTATGTTGAGAGTTATAAATTACTAAAAATTATTAAATGCAAAAATAAAGATGAGTTTGGCTTTCTGCCGAACTCATCTTTATTTTATCTAAAACTTTTTAGTTTAACATCTTTTTTAGTTATGAATTGGGAATGTCGATAGTTGCACGGTCGTATATATAGGTCATAATCACAGTTTGTGATAAATAAGTGTAAGTAAGAGTGTTAATTTTACCTTCACTAAAACTTATTTTAACGTCATTTATAGTAGCCGTTTGACCTTGACCGTTTTGCGTAACAGAATCTGCCTCATACATTTCACTAGTTGGGTTATATTCAAAATCATCAAATGAATATTGCTCCGAAAGTCCTAAATACGAGAATATAAACGCATTGTACGTATCTAAATCTATAGAAGTTTTATTACCCCAAGCGCCTTCATTATTATCTTGATATCTATAATAATTATCGCCCTCTTTTGTTACCAAAACTCCAACAGTAATATTCCCTGTATAAGTTGTGTAGCAAAGATTAGTTCCGTCCCACATCATTCTACCGTAAAGGCTTCCGTCTTGCTTTGTTTGCTCCATTGTTACGTTTTCAAATGCGGATAAGTTAAGCGCACTATTCCACTCGGTTTCGTTTGTAATAGGTCCTACGGGAATATAAGGCTCTTCTATCACAATATCGGTGTATGAAAAAGTATATGACGTCCTCATTTGGGCTTCATTATAATAAATTATTGATGAAACTTTATTGCCCGCAAAAGATATCTCAACGTTATAGTAGCGTTCTTGCAATTCTATTATCTCATACTCGTATTTAACCTCGATTTCGTCCGCTTCAAACTTGTTTGTCGTTCCGTTGAGAGTAAAATCATCAAATTTGAAAATTTTAGAATAATCAACAAAATACACTGTTCTTATTCCATTCAAATACTCATTAAAAGAATCTTCCGTTATTTCTGTTTTATCATAGCGACCTTTACTGTTTAATTCATAAACTGAATATTTATCCCCAGATTTTATATAGCGGGTGTCACTAGTAGGTTGTTCGCTATCTTCATCCGACGTGGTAAAAGAAAAATTCATACCGTCATATTTCATTTCAAAGACTGTGTTTTTACTAACAAAAGTTAACGAAAGTTTATTTTCATTCTTTACGTTAAGCGCTTTATTCCATCCTGCTTTAGTGTTGACGTTTCCACCCCCAATTCCGCAGGCAGGTAGGATAAATACGCATGAAAACAACATGCAAATCAAAAGTGCTATTCCGATTATCCTTTTCATAGTTTTCTCCTTTTTAGAATATAAAAATTTTAATGATATTCATATTTTACCATATTATTTTAAGAAACTCAAAGGATTTTTACATTTGCTTACAATTTAATATCTATTTTTACCCAGTAAAAACGCAGTATGTTTTAACACGAACTACTTTTACGTTTAGAATAATGATTTTTTGGCATACTTATCTTATGATAAAAAGCAAATCAAATAAAATTTCTTTTCTACTGAAAATATTAACGGCGTTTTGCTCTGTCGGTGGAGTTTCGATAAGTCTTATCAACGCAAAAAAGGACGGCATTTCTCATTGGAGTAAACGGCTTTTATATTTTACTGCACAGTCTAACATTTGGATAGGCTTAACCGTCTTATTGATTATTTTTGGAATACTACTTAAATTCTCACCCAAAGTAATGGAAAAACTGTATATATTAAAATATATTTTTACGGTTTCTATAACTGTAACTGCCATTGTGTTTTTCTTCTTTTTAGCGCCATTTGCAGACAAAAGTTATCATATATGGACTTTTTCAGGTTTTTTAACACATCTTTTTTCACCACTTTTCGCAATAACTGATTATTTTATAGACAAAAATAAAATTGCGTTTAATAAAAAAAGCGTATTATATTCTATTATTCCTCCCTTAATTTACGTTCTAGGTTGTTTTTTGCTCACGTCGCTTAACGTTGATTTTGGACGTGGAGAAAACTTCCCCTATTTTTTTATGAATATATTATCTCCTGCAGGGTTTTTCGGTTTTTCTAATCGACCACCTATTTTAGGCTCGTTTTATTGGATAACAGTTTTATCTTTAATAACCTTACTGCTAGGATTGTTTTACAAAAAAACTAAACTACACACAAAATAAATTATCCCCTTTCCTAGCCGGAAAGGGGATAATTTTTTAAGCGGGTGTCCAACCCATTTTTTGTCCTGAAAGTATATGTATGTGCAAGTGAAACACAGTTTGCCCTGCGTCATCACCTTGATTTATAACCAAACGGTAACCATTTGTTAGACCTAGCTCCTTTTCAAGTTGTGGAATTTTTACAAAACACGCTTTGAGCATTTCACTTTGCTCTGCTGTCATTTCTGAAAGCAACTTAAAATGGCTTTTTGGAACGCAAAGATAATGATTTTTTGCCTTGGGGTCAATATCCTTAA
This sequence comes from Christensenellaceae bacterium, assembly GCA_045656465.1. Taxonomy (GTDB): domain Bacteria; phylum Bacillota; class Clostridia; order Christensenellales; family Borkfalkiaceae; genus UBA1259. Next base: position 34,179 of record JAZORG010000006.1, on the reverse strand, counting down.
ATATCACCATATATTTGTCTTCATACATTTTTGTAGCAGGAATCTCGCCTGCGATAATTTTACAAAATAAACAGTTTTCCATATTTTTCTCCTATATAATTTGGGCGAGCGCACCGTCTTTAAATTCTTTTAGCACTTTTACTTTTTTTATTTGTTTTTCGCCACTAAAATCTTTTACATACAGCCTTAAATAGTTTTCCGAATAACCCTCTCCGTATCCGTCCTTAAACTCTTCAAACAGAAAATCTAAAGTTCTACCCATCATCTGTTTTACAAAATTTTCTTTGCAAACGGCTTTTTTCTCCATAAGCAAGTTTAATCTTTGCTTTTTAATATCTGGAGAAAGGTCTAGCATTTTATACGCAACTGTTCCGCTTCTAGGGCTAAACGTAAACGGATGTATATCCGAAAACTTCACCCTATCAACAAGCGATAATGTATCGCAAAAATCCTCTTCCGTTTCGGTTGGAAATCCAACTATAATATCGGTTGTAATTCCTGCATCGGGGAAGTATTCTCTTATTAAATTCACCTTTTCTAAATACTCGTCCGCAGTATAGTGTCTATTCATTTTCTTAAGAACGTTATCAGAACCTGACTGCAAGGAAAGATGAAAATGTGGAGCAAAATTCTTTAATTCTTTCATTGCCATAAGTAATCTGTCGTCAATTACCCTAACTTCTAAAGAACCAAGCCTAATTCTGCAATCAATATCTTTTAACGCCTCTATTAAATCGGCTAGAGTTTTTCCCTCGTAATCATAAGCGGAAAGATTTATTCCGTTAATGACCGCCTCTTTGGGATTTACCGCTTTTATCTCATCTACTATACTTTGAATTTCTCTCGAACGGCTTCTTCCACGCAGATAAGGGATTATGCAATACGAACAAAAGTTATTGCATCCGTCTTGAACTTTAATATATGCACGTGTGCGCAGAGATTTAACAAAATCAAGTTTTTCAAACTCCTTTTGTTCGGGACTTATTATAACACCTGTTTTATCAAGTAAATCTAAAATCTTTTGCTTATTAAACGTACCTGTAACAAGATATTCGTCAGATTTTTCTGCAAACGGTTTAAAATTTTTCTGCACAGCGCATCCTGTGTAGATAATTTTTGCGTTCGGGGAAAGTTTTTTTATTCTAGATGCAGTCTGCCTTGATTTCTTTTCCGCTTCTTGTGTAACTGCGCAAGTGTTTACAATATATAAATCTGCAGGAACAAGTTTATCGCTAACCTCGTATCCACGCTCTATAAGCCCTGCTATAAGCGAATCACTTTCGCACTCGTTAACCTTACAGCCGAGTGTAAAAACTACCGCTTTCATAAACGGTTACCCTTTTTCATTACCAAAGCAGACCATTCGCCCTTGATTTTTTCTTCCTCATAAGTAAAGCCTGCTTGTAGGTAAGCCTCTTTTACGGCACTAAGTCTTTCAACAAGTATTCCACTTAAAATGATTATTCCTTTTTCATTTAGATTTGCGCCTATATATGGGGCAAAAGCGATAAGAACTTCCGCCATAATATTGCAAACAATTATATCGCCCTTTACCGTGTTATCGTCTAAAAGATTTTTTAGTATTACCTTGCCGTTTTTAACGTTGTTTAGGAGCATATTGTGTTCGGTTGCCTTAATTGCACATTCGTCAATATCGGTCATTATAACATCTTTTGCGCCTAGCTTGCTTGCGGTTATTCCTAAAATACCGCTACCGCACCCAACGTCTAAAACCGTGTCCATATTTTGAACGTATTTGGTCAAAAACCCAACGCACATAGACGTCGTTTCATGTTCTCCTGTTCCAAACGCCATATTTGAATCGAGAAGAATTTTTATTTCTCCCTCTTTCTCTTTATAGTCTATCCACTCGGGAACAATAACACAGTTACTTATATGTATAGGCTTAAAATGTTCTTTCCATTGTTCACGCCAAAGGTCCCCGTCAATTTCTCTTTTAACCATTTCAAGAGAACCCAAATCTAGCGGACTTTCATCTTTCATTTTTAGAAGTGATTTTTCCACTTCTCTTATTGTATTTACTGCCGTTTCAATAGGAAAATACGCTTTTACAAGCACGGTTTTATCTGCATTAAACACAGAATCATCTGCATAGTCCCACGCTCTACCATCTCTAGATAGCGCAATAACGTCCTCAACGTCGTTAATTACAACGCCAAGTTCTGTATAATTCCATAATACGTCGCTCACTAATTCGCCACCTATATGTGTTGTAGATATGGTTAATTCTATAAATTTACTCATAATTATTTCTCATACGGGTTTTTACCGTACATTGTTTCCACGTTATCCTTGTATTGACGCATTTGTGGTGTCTGCTTTATTTCTAGATTATCATCAAGTTGTTCAAGAAGTTTTTTCTGTTCTTTTGTTATTCTTGACGGAACTTCAACGGTAACTACGATATAAAGATCCCCCGTCCCTCTTGAAGAACGAATACCTTTATTTCTAACAAAAAACACCTTTCCACTCTGCGTTCCCTCAGGAATTGTATAGTCAATAGTATCGTCTATAAGTGGAACTTTAACTTTTCCTCCAAGGCAAGCCGTTTTAAGGCTTATGGGAACTTCTACGTACAAGTCAAAGTTTTTGCGCTTAAATATTTTGCTTGGCTCAACCTTCATTTCGATAATTAAATCGCCAGACGCTCCACCGTTTTTACTAGCCTCGCCATAACCGACCTTTCTTATGTAACTACCGGTATCTGCGCCTGCGGGAATATCAACAACGAGTTTTGTTGAGGTTTTCGTGTAGCCCTTACCCTTACAATCTAGGCATTGGTCAATAATTTTTTTACCTGTTCCCCTACATTCATCACAAGGGCGAACGTTTACAGAACGGAAAAATCCGTTAGATTGCGTGTATTGAATTTGACCCGTGCCACCGCACTTTTCACAAGTTTTATAAGCCGTTCCACCCTTTGCGCCTGTGCCACCACACGAAGAACAAGGCTCGTTTCTGGTGTATTGAATTTCTCTTCTGCACCCTTTTGCAGCATCTAAAAAACTGAGCAATAATTCTATGATAATATCCTCGCCCTTTGTTTTTGTTTGCGCACGAGTTCTTCCACCACCGAATCCACCGAATATATCGCCAAAAATATCCTCAAAGCCACCGAATCCACCGAAGCCACTTGCGCCACCACCGCCAAAGCCACCCATTCCACCATTCGGGTCGCCAAACGTATCGTAATTCTTTCTCTTTTTTTCATCGGATAAAACTTCGTTAGCCTCGTTAATTTCCTTAAATTTTTCAGCAGCCGCCTGATCTCCTGGGTGTAAATCAGGGTGATATTTTCTTGCTAAATTTCTGTACGCCTTTTTAATTTCGTCAGCAGAAGCGTTTTTTTCAACGCCTAATATTTTATAGTAATCTTTAGCCATATGTTAACCTATAAGTCTTTTTGTTTATTACCTTTTTTGTTTTTGTAATAAATCCTTAAATTGAACACAAACTGAAAGACAAAATTTTTGTCTTTCAGTTATGCTTAAAAATCTTTATTTTATTTCTTTAATTATTGATGGAATTCGGTATCTCCACCATTTGCTCCGCCCTGTGCGTTAGGATCGCCGTTGGGGTTTGCTTGCTGATAAATTTTTCCGAAAATTGCTTGTGATTCGTTAGAAAGTTTTTCAGTAGCCTTGATAATTCTATCGTTATCGTTGCTGTTTAACTCTTCTTTTGCTACCTTAATCTCTTCTTCAAGTTTAGCCTTGTCTTCTGAAGAAATCTTATCGCCCAAATCCTTTATTGATTTTTCAATAGTGAAAATTAAACCATCTAATTTGTTGTGATTATCAACAGCCTCTTTACGTTTTTTATCCTCTTCTTCATATTGTTTTGCCTCGTTAACAGCCTTTTCAATATCAGCATCTGAAAGATTTGAAGATGAAGTTATCGTTATGTTTTGGCTCGTGCCTGTTCCGAGGTCTTTTGCCGATACGTTTACAATACCGTTTGCATCGATATCAAACGTAACTTCAATCTGCGGAACGCCACGAGGAGCAGGTGCAATACCCGTAAGTTGGAAATTACCAAGCGTTTTGTTATCCCTTGCAAATTCTCTTTCACCCTGTAAAATATGAATATCAACAGCCGTTTGGTTATCTGCAGCCGTAGAGAATACTTGCGACTTTTTAACGGGAATAGTTGTGTTCCTTTCAATAAGTTTTGTGCAAACACCGCCTAAAGTTTCAATACCGAGTGATAAAGGCGTAACGTCAAGAAGAAGAACGTCTTTAACTTCACCCGACAAAACTCCACCTTGAATTGCAGCGCCGATTGCAACACATTCATCGGGGTTAATTCCCTTAAATGGTTCTTTGCCTGTAACTTTTCTAACTTCATCAATAACAGCAGGAATACGAGTTGAACCACCAACTAAAATAACCTTATCTATATCAGAGTAAGAAAGTTTTGCATCTTTCATAGCGTTTTGCATAGGAGTTACGGTTGCAGCAACTAAATCAGCGGTAAGCGCATCGAATTTCTGTTTTGTAATATCAACGTCAAGATGTTTAGGACCTGTTGCATCAGCAGTAATAAATGGTAAGTTTACGTTGGTTTTGCTCATGCCCGAGAGTTCGATTTTTGCCTTTTCAGCAGCCTCTTTAAGTCTTTGCATTGCAAGTTTATCTTTAGAAAGATCAATTCCTTCTTTCTGCTTAAATTCATCTGCAAGATAATCCATTACACGTTTGTCGAAGTCATCTCCACCGAGCATGTTGTTACCCTGTGTTGCCAAAACCTCAAATACGCCGTCACCAATTTCCATAATGGAAACGTCAAACGTACCACCACCGAGGTCGTAAATAATTACTTTTTGAGTTTTGCCTTCTTTGTCAAGTCCGTAAGAAAGCGCAGCAGCCGTCGGTTCGTTGATTATACGGAGAACGTTAAGTCCTGCAATTTTACCAGCATCTTTGGTTGCTTGACGTTGGCTGTCCGAGAAGTATGCTGGAACAGTAATTACTGCATCGGTTACTGTACCACCCAAATAACTTTCAGCATCTTTTTTAAGTTTTGTAAGCACCATTGCTGAAATTTCTTGAGGAGTGTAGCCTTTTCCGTCAATATCAACTTTATAGTTTGAACCCATATGTCTTTTAATTGATGCAACCGTTCTATCGGGATTAGAAACCGCTTGACGTTTTGCAACCTGACCTACAAGTCTTTCACCGTCTTTTTGAAAAGCAACTACAGACGGGGTCGTTCTTGATCCTTCTGCGTTTGCAATAACTACCGGCTCGCCGTTTTCCATTACGGCTACGCACGAGTTTGTTGTACCTAAGTCTATACCAATTGTTTTCATAATTTATTTCTCCTTGTTATTTACTATTTTATTACGCTTACTTTAGCGTATCTTATAATCTTATCTTTTTTTCTGTATCCTTTTTGGAATACTTGTTTTACCGTATCGCTTTCCTCTCCATCTTCGCCCTCGACTTGCATTACAGCCTCTGCTTCGTTGGGGTCAAACGGTTTTCCTAGGGGATTTATTTCCTCAATTTCTAAATCCTTTAAGGTGTCGTCAAATTTTCTTCTTATCCCTTTTAATCCTTCTTGAGTTTTCTCATCAAGTCCTAATGTCATAGCCCAATCCAAATTATCGCCTACGGGAAGAATTTTTATTATAACGCTTGCAATTCCCTCGTTAAACGCATCGCTCCACAGTTTTGCGTTACGTTTTTTATAGTTATCAAATTCTGCAACGTTACGCATCCATTTGTCTTTGTATTCAGCAGATTCGGATTTGAGTTTTTCTATCTCCTTAATGAGATTTTCATTTTCTGCGATAAGCGCTTTTTCTTTTGCGCTAACCTTTTCTGCTTTCGTTGATGTTTTTTCTTTCTTTTCTTCCATTTTATCGTCCTTTAATCTTTTTTCTTTATAATATCTTCCAAAACCTTACCGACGCCCTCAAGCACGGAAACTACTTTTTGGTAATCCATACGTAAAGGTCCGATAACGCCGTAAGTTCCAATTTTTACACCACTAGCAGAATAAGTAGCGGTAACAAGCGAACAATCTTCAGGCATTTCTTTGCCGTCCTCTCCACCTATTTTAATATTGATTTCAATATTGTCGCTATCATTTGCAAGTAAGCCTGCAAGTTTATTTTTACTCGTAACAACAGATAAAAAGTTTTTTACCTTTTCCGAATCGTTGTATTCTGGATGATTTAAGATTTTACCCTCTCCCTCAAGTACAATGCCAGCGTTTTTGTTTTCAATATAATCTTCAATAGCGCTAATAACGTTATCAAAAATTTCACGGTAGGTTGAAAATTCTTCTGTTATTGCATCTCCCAAAGAAAGAATTTCACCAAACTCTTTACCCACGAAAAGTTTAGAAATCATCTCGCTCGCCTCAACAATTTGCCCGTCTAACATACTTTCGGGAATAGGAATAAACTTATCTCTTATAAGGGTGTTTTCCGTAACGATAAGTAATAACGCTTGATTTTGCTTGTAACGGAATATATCTATTTTAACTATTTTATCTTTTACGCTGTGGCTTGCGTATCCAACCGAGGTGTAATCGGTTAGATCGCTTATTACTTTAACGGCATTTTGAACAACCGTTTCTAAATTATCAATCTTGTCTTGAAAAGCATTTTTAATAAATCCAACTTCTTTTGCCGTAAGTTTACTTTTGTCCATAAGTTCAGAAACGTATAATTTATACGCATCAACAGACGGAACTCTACCGCTCGACGTGTGAAGTTGTGTTAAAAAACCTAACTCTTCCAAGCCTGCAAGTTCACTCCTTACCGTTGCAGAACTAATATCCGTCATATACTTTTCGGTTATGCTTTTACTAGAAACAGGTTGCGCCGTTGAAATATAATCGTCAACAACCAATTGCAGTATTTTCTTTTTCCGTTCCGAAAGTTTCATTAACTTACCTCTTTTGGCACTTTGAGAAGTTTTGTGTTAGCACTCAAACAATTTAAGTGCTAACTTTGAATTCATTGTACAACTATTATGTTTATTTGTCAAGGATTTACGCCAAAAAACAATATAAAAAAATAATTTAAATGTTTTATTATAAATCTTACGCCCTGCAAATACTTTTGCAGGGCGTAAATCTTCTATTCAATGTGTTATTATTTTATTGTCTATTTATTACTCTGTACGCAAAGCAACTACAGGGTCTTGATGGGCCGCCTTACGTGAGGGAATAAGACCTGATAAAACAGTTAAACCAATACTTAATCCTAACATTATCAAAGCAGTAGGAATAGGTAACAACATTATCGTGCTTATGCCTGCAAGATTTTTTACAATCACGTTTACTATTATAGATATCATATACGTTACAAATAAGCCGAATAGACCTGACGTTGTGCCAATAACAAGCGTTTCTGCATTGAAAAGGTTTGAAACATCCCTCTTTCTTCCACCAAGCGAACGGATAACACCTATTTCCTTTATTCTTTCCACAACCGAAACGTAAGTTATAATTGCTATCATTACACAAGAAACTACAAGCGACAATGAAGTAAATGCAACGAGCGCAATCGTTATAACGTTTATCATTGTATCTATCATAGATATTATAATAGATAAAGTATCCGTATATACAATTTCAGAACGATCTTCAAACGTCATATTTGTTCCGTTTACAGAAATTATTTGGTTTTCATCATTCCATTTATCAAGATATTCTGTAACTTTATCTTTCATTTCAAAGTCTGCAGGATAAATACTTATACTGTTTGCAAGATCTCTTCCACCGACGTTTCTTAAAGATAATTGATACAGATTACTCGTACCAGTAGAACCACCTGCACCGCCAGGCATCATATTTGGAAGCGCTGCTAAAAGATTCATTTTACCAACAAATCCCGTTGCCGTACTTGTCGTTCCCTTATAGGTATATTGATACTCGTAGGTAATACCCATCGCATTACCCATATAAACGGTACTTGAAATGGTATCTTCTCCGCCTTGTTCTATTATATTATTAAAATATGTTACAATCTTACTGTCCGCACTTTCTGATAAAATGTAATCGGCAAATGCTTCCGTATAATACATTCCCGCTTCTAAACACCCGAAAGATATATCTTCTTTTGGTTGCAAAATTCCTACAACGGTAAGTTGTTTTCCGTTTTCAAAGCCTGTATTTTTATAGTTGTATCCAAACGGGCGAACGGTTGCCTCCATTCCCGTGTTTTGTTTATAGACTACGTCGTTATCATACCAAGTAAACGTCTTGTTTAAAAGTTCCTGATAAGAAAATCTGTCTTTATCAAGGTTAGCATCGTAGTCGGGGTCATCGCCAACTTTATATGCAATATTTAAGAATTCATCTTGAGAATAATAGCCCAACTGTGCAAGTAATAAGTCTGTAAGCGCAGCGTCTTTATTGACAACAAGCATAATTTCGTGCGCCTCGTCTGCAATTTCTCCCTCTTTGATATCGTACTGGGTAAGTATGTATTCGTTATCATTGGGGGCTTGCATATATATTTCTCCCAAAGAAGCAATTAGCGCCGTTTGGTCCTTAAACTGCGTCTGTTCTAGAATACTTGTATAAATGGTTTTAATTGCAGATAGAGAAACGTTTTCTTTGTCTGTGTTGTTTTTATAAAAGTCAGTATATATATTGTTAGTTACGTCTAGTCCGTAGTCAAACTTAACAGAAGCATATTCTTCAGGCATTGCCTTAACGTAATCTATGTATTCTTTAGTAATGTCGTTAGTTACCATAAGATTATCCATAGCCGTGTATTGTTCTGCTAAAAACTTCATCATTGATTCGACGTTTACATACCCTTCTTTTTGTACAAGTTTTACCGAATCGTCTATGGTAAGTCCATTCATCATAGCGTCTAAATCGTAACCCGTTTCTTCAATCGTGATAGGATTTCCCGAAAGCATATCGTCTTGCATATCGGCTATAAAAGTCCTTACCCCCGTTGAAACAGCAAGAACAGCAGATATTCCTATAATACCAATTGAACCTGCAATTGAAGTCATTGCCGTTCTACCACGCTTGGTAAAAAGATTTCTCGCAGATAACTTAAAAGCCGTCCACCAACTCATTTTTGCTTTAATCTTTTTCTGCTTTTTAACATTCTTTCCGCTGTCTGTTGGTTTCTCATCGGGTTTTACGTCATTCTCTAATTCCGCCTTTTCCTCTTCTTCAGAAAAGGGATTAGTATCTTCGGTAATTTCACCATCTACCAAGCGTACTATTCTAGTAGAATACTGCTCTGCAATTTCAGCATTGTGAGTAACCATAATAACGAGTTTTTCATTGCTTATTTCTTTTATTAAGTCCATTATTTGAACACTCGTTTTACTATCCAATGCACCCGTAGGCTCATCTGCCAATAATATATCTGGTTCGTTTACGAGCGCACGAGCAATAGCCACACGTTGACATTGCCCACCCGAAAGTTGGTTAGGACGTTTATAATATTCGCCTTGAAGTCCAACTCTATCTAACGCCGCTATTGAACGTTTTACTCTTTCCTCTTTAGAAACACCCGCAATCGTCAATGCAAGTTCAACATTGCCTAAAACCGTTTGATGTGGAATTAAATTGTAACTTTGAAAAATAAAACCTATTCTGTGATTTCGGTAAACGTCCCAATCTCTATCAGTAAAATTTTTAGTGCTTTTTCCTGCGATAAAAAGGTCGCCAGACGTATATTTATCAAGTCCGCCAACAATGTTTAACGTCGTTGTTTTTCCGCACCCTGACGGGCCGAGAATGGAAACAAATTCGTTCTTACGAAAAGAAATATCAAGCCCTTTAAGTACTTGAATTTCTCCGCCTGCTACCTTATAGTTTTTTGTAATACCCTTTAACTTAAGCATTGTTCCTCTTAAAAAATTTATTTTCACATTTATTTTATCATATTATATTATAGATTGTATTATGTAATACTGAAAAAATCCTTGAAAAACAAAAATGTTTCCAAGAATTTTTCTCCAAAATTATATAATATCCGACATAGCGGTTACAAAACCGGTTACGTCATCTATAGAAAGCCCCTCTAAAAGCCTTGCCTGTTCATATAATACAATCGAATACTTTTTAAGCGCATCTCTATCCTCGGCGTAAACTTTTTTAAGCGTTTCCATCACTTTGTGATCTGCACTTATCTCTAGAATTTTTTCTGCTTTCATCTTTCCGTCTGCATTAGGCATAGAATTGAAAACTTTTTCCATCTCAATTGAAATATCGCCAGAAGCGGTTAAACATACAGGATACGTTTTAAGTTTTCCAGTAAGTCTTACCTCCTTAACTTTATCCCCTAGGTCCTCTTTTATTGCAGATAAAAGGTCCTTTAATTGCTCATTCTTTTCTTCAAGTTGCTTTTTCTCCTCTTCGTTTTCAAGCGAGAAATCGGCTTCTGAAACAGATTTAAATTTCTTTCCGTCAAAATCAATGAGGATTTTAGCAACAAATTCGTCAACGCCGTCCTTAAAGAAAAGAATATCGTAGCCTTTATCTTTTGCCTTTTCTATCTGCGGAAGTGTAGCAATCTTTTCATAACTTTCTCCGCAAGCATAGAATAGCTCTTTTTGATCGTCTGGCATTTCTTTTACGTACTCTGAAAGCGTAATGAGTTTTTCTTTTTTAGAAGAATAGAACATAAGCAAATCTTTAAGTTTATCCTTATTCATTCCAAAGCCCGCATAAACACCGAATTTAATAGAAAGCCCAAATTCTGCAAATAGTTTTTCGTAATTTTCTCTATCCTCTTCCATCATCTTTTTAAGTTCAGAGGATATTTTCTTTTCTAAACCGTTAGAAATGGCTTTAACCTGTCTATCTTGTTGCAAAATCTCACGAGATATGTTTAAATTTAGATCAGACGAATCTACAATTCCTTTTACAAAACCGAAATAGTCGGGAATCATATCCTCGCATTTTTCCATAATCATAACGCCGTTACAATAAAGTTTAACGCCTTTTTTATAGTCTTTTGAATAATAGTCAAAAGGCGCACGTGCAGGAAAATACAACAACGTATCGTAATTAACTGCACCTTCTATCTTCGCATAAACACTCTTTAGCGGATCTTGATAATCGTGGAATTCGTTTTTATAAAATTCTTTTAAGTTCTCTTCTGTAACTTCCGATTTTGGCTTTTTCCAAAGCGGAACCATACTATTAAGTGTTTCAAGTTCCTTTACCTCTTCATATTCGGGCTTATCTTCGGGCGAGCCATCTTTTCTCTTGGAATGCGTCATAAGCATTTGAATAGGATAACGGATATAATCGGAATACTGCTTTATAAGCGAACTAATTTTATATTCTTGTAAAAAATCCGAATATTTAACGTCATCAGTATCTTCTTTAAGGCTCATAACGATTTTCGTACCAAAACCGTCTTTATCAGTTTCTTCTATGGTATATCCCTCTGCACCCTTACTCTCCCATTTAAATGCCTTATCACTACCATACGCTTTAGTGTAAACTTCTATTTTATCAGCAACCATAAACGCAGAATAAAAACCTACACCAAACTGACCAATAAGTTCGTTATCAGTCTTTCCCTCGTTTTCTTTTTTGAAAGCAAGTGTTCCCGACTCTGCTATCGTACCGAGATTTTTTTCTAAATCTTTATCGGTCATACCGATACCGTTATCTTCTATTATTAAAAGTTTGTTTTCTTTGTCAGCAGTAATTGTAATCTTAAAATCTGACGAAACAGAGGTGTCAGTAAGCGAAATAAACTTAAGTTTATCTATTGCATCGCTTGCGTTAGACACAAGTTCACGTAAAAAAATCTCTTTGTTAGTATAAATTGAGTTAATCATTAAATCTAATATTCTTTTTGATTCGGTCTTAAATTGTTTCATAATTCATCTCCCATAATTTAGCACTCTCAACCTTTAAGTGCTAATTTATATTATAGTCACTATAAAATATTTGTCAACTGTTTAAGTGATAATTTACAATTTTTATATATGTAAAAAAAAGCGTACAACGCAAATAGTTGCGATGTACGCTAATTTATTTAATTTTACTATTCAATTTCAATATTTCTTCTTTGTGGAATTTGCTTTTCCACTTTAGGAATACACAAGGTAAGCGTTCCATCAGCATATTTTGCCTTTATATCATCTTCAGTTACGTTATCGCCCACGTAATAACTTCTCGCGCAAGAGTAACTGCGTTCTCTTCTTATAAAATTATCACTATCTTCCTCTTTTTCTTCCTTTTTAGCCTCAACCTTAAGATATCCGTTTTCAAGAGATAAGGTTATATCTTTTTTATCGTATCCCGGCATATCCACAATAAGTTGATAATCCTTTTTAGTTTCTTTAATATCTGTTTTCATCGAATTTTCTTTTACACCGTAAAACACGGGCTTAAAAAAATCGTCAAACACGTCGTCAAAAAAACCAAAGCCCAAATCGTTACCATTTCTTCTTGATAAATAGTTTCTCATTTTTGTTACACTCCTTTTATATTGATCTTTAATTTGTAATTCTAGCACTCTTTTATTTTGAGTGTTAGCACTCTCAATACTCGACTGCTAATTATTATTATACACACAAATTTTTGTTTGTCAACAATTTTTTAAAAAAAAGTTAAAAAAATTTGCGCACCGATATTTCGGTACGCAATTAGTTTTAACCTTTATCAAATAAATAATACTTATTTTCTCTCTTTTTCAATAGTTTTAATAATATGTTTTACATAAGCCTTGGCAACGTTGACACCCGTAACTTTTTCAATGCCGTCAAAAAATGCGTTAGAATTTACTTCACACACAATAGGCTCACCATTATCGCCATATAAAATATCTATACCGCAATAATCTAAATCTAAAATTCTAGCACAACTTTCGGCAACCATCTTAAAGTTTTCTGGTAACTCAATTATTTTACCATCTCCACCCTGTGCCACGTTCGAGCGAAAATCTTCTGGATTACTTCTTTCCATTGAAGCAACGGTTTTTCCGCCTATAACTATAACACGCACGTCAACACCTTTACGCTTGCCCATATATTGCTGAAATAAATGAGGTTTTGTTTTCACCTTTTCCATAATGGAAAACAACTGCTGTTCATTTTCAGCAAGATACACTCCTTTACCAAGCGAGCCGAAACTTTCTTTTACAATAACAGGATAACCTAATTTTAATCCGATTTTTCTTGCAGTTTCTTGCTCGATTTTTGAATTTTGATTATAACAAAGCGCACCGAAAATTGTTTTTGGAATTTTTAATCCTTGTCCTAATAAAGATAGATATGTTTGACCTTTATCATCACAAACTCTAACAGCATCGTGCCTATTAAACAGCCTTAATCCTTCACGCTCTAAAATTTCAGATAAATACTTATCTTTATCTAAATATATAGCAAAATCGGGGTCGGGCAAATCTACACTTGCTCCCTCGCCTGTAACTGCAACTCTCAAATACCCGTCTTTTACGATTTCAACGTTAACGCCACACTTATTAAACTCTTCTTTTAACCTTTCTGCCTGATGTGCGCTTGCTTCAGTAACCAAAAAGGGATTTACGAATATTAATCCTTTCATTTTTACACCATTAAATTTAATTATACATTATATATTAGTATTCGTCAAGGGGGTTTTGACTAAATTTTGTTGACAAAATTTTTTTAAAACCTATTGACAAACCACCTTCCTCGTGTTATGATAAAGACGAAAATAAGGTAAGGAGTGAAAAGGACGGAAATAATAAAAGGAGGTGCAGTCCAATGAACACAGAAACCGAAATATCAAAGCACCTGATAATAACCTTTAGAGAGGAAAAAAATTAAAACGCATAAAGATACTAATTGTCGTAAAGAAGGCAAAGGTATAATAAAGGTTAAAAAGGAACAGCGTTTCTCTCGATAAAAGTTAGGGTCGGGAAAAACTGAATAAAAGCAAAAACGTCTGCGGCATGCAGACGTTTTGTGATTTTAAAAACTATTTTTATAATTTATAATGTTTTAGAATAATCCTGTTATTTTTCCGTTTTCATCCACGTCGATTTTTTCAGCAGCAGGAACTTTAGGTAATCCTGGCATTGTCATAATATTACCTGTAAGCACAACTATAAATCCTGCTCCTGCAGAAACTTTCAGCGAACGAACAGTTATTTTGAAGTTTTCAGGTGCGCCGAGTTTAGTCATATCGTCAGAGAAAGAATACTGCGTTTTTGCAATACATACCGGTAAATTCCCAAAGCCAAGAGAAGTTAGCGTTGCAATTTGTTTTTCTGCTTCAGAAGTGAATAATACACCGTCGCCACCATAAATCTTTTTTGCAACACATTCGATTTTTTCTTTAATCGTTGCGTCAGAAGTATAACTGAAAGTAAAATCGTTTTCTTTTTCGCAAAGATTTACAACTTCTTTTGCAAGTTCTTCTCCACCCTTTCCGCCTTCTGCCCAAACGGTAGATAAGACAACGTTCACTCCTAATTCTTTACATTTTTCTATTACAAGTTCAATTTCTTTATCCGTGTCCGTCGGGAAACGGTTAACCGCAACAACAGACGGAAGTTTATACACGTATTTAATATTATGAACGTGTCTTAATAAGTTGGGTAATCCCTTTTCAAGTGCGCCCAAATCCTCCGTGTCAAGTTGGGTTTTGTTAAGTCCACCGTGCATTTTAAGCGCTCTTATTGTTGCTACAATAACTACTGCATCGGGTTTTAATCCTGCAAGACGGCATTTAATATCAAGAAATTTTTCTGCGCCTAAATCAGCGCCAAAACCTGCCTCGGTAACGGCATAATCGCCTAGTTTTAACGCCATTTTTGTTGCCATAACAGAGTTACAACCGTGAGCAATGTTAGCAAACGGACCGCCGTGAACAAACGCAGGTGTCCCCTCTAAAGTTTGAACAAGATTTGGTTTAAGAGCATCTTTAAGAAGAGCCGCCATAGCACCGTGTGCATTTAATTGGCCAGCTGTAACAGGTTCACCCGAATAATTATATCCAACGATAATTCTTGAAAGTCTTTCTTTTAAGTCTGTGATAGAAGATGACAAGCAAAGCACCGCCATAATTTCAGACGCAACGGTAATATCATAACCATCTTCACGAGGCATTCCGTTTGCCTTACCCCCCAAGCCGTTTACAATAAAACGAAGTTGGCGGTCGTTCATATCTACACAACGTTTCCAAGTAATACGTCTAGGATCAATATTAAGTGCGTTGCCTTGATAGATATGATTATCGAGCATAGCGGCAAGCAAATTGTTTGCTGCGCCTATTGCGTGAAAGTCGCCTGTAAAGTGAAGATTTATATCTTCCATAGGTATTACTTGCGCATATCCGCCACCTGCTGCACCGCCTTTAACACCAAAAACAGGCCCTAATGATGGTTCACGAAGAGCCACCATTACGTTTTTGCCTATTCTTTTAAGTCCGTCTGCAAGTCCTATAGTAGTTGTCGTTTTACCTTCGCCCGCAGGAGTAGGCGTTATTGCGGTAACAAGAATCAATTTTCCGTTTGAGCGTTTGCTCTCCTTTAGTAATGAAAGGTCAATTTTTGCCTTATAATTACCATATTGCTCAATGTACTTATCCTCAACACCTGCCCTTTTTGCAATGTTTAGAATATGCTCAGGCGTAACGCTTTGCGCTATTTCTATGTCGCTTTTATATCCCATAATATCCCCTTAATTCTTATTTAAAGTATTTTACTGCCGACTTAAACATCTTAATATCGTATTCGCCGATAACGTTCTTATATAAGCCGTTACCAGTTCTTTCAGAATGCCCCATTTTACCGAATACCCTTCCGTCTGGAGAGGTAATACCCTCTATTGCAAATACTGAATTGTTGGGGTTAAATTTAATGTCGTAAGTGGGTTTACCGCACTCGTCAACGTATTGAGTAGCAACCTGACCGTTAGAAATAAGTTCTTTGATTAACGCATCGGGGGCAATAAATCTACCTTCACCGTGAGAAATCGGAACAGTATAAACATCCCCAACGTTAGTTTCCATAAGCCACGGGGATTTGTTAGATGCAATACGTGTTCTAACTAACATAGACTGGTGGCGAGCAATAGTGTTAAAGGTGAGCGTTGCCATATCTGCCGTAACCTCGTCGGTTATTTTACCATAAGGAACAAGTCCAAGTTTAATGAGAGCCTGGAAGCCGTTACAAATACCGCCCATCAAACCCTTTCTAGCGTCTAAAAGTTCGGTAACGTTTTCTTTTATCGCTTTGTTGCGGAAGAATGCCGTTATAAACTTACCTGACCCATCGGGTTCATCACCGCCCGAAAATCCGCCTGGAACGAAGATTATCTGACTGTTTTTGATTTTACTAGCAAAATCGTCAACAGCCTCTTTAACGTCTTTTATATTTTTGATTACGAATATTTCTACTTCTGCGCCCTCTCTTGCAAACGCTTTTTTAGTATCGTATTCACAGTTTGTACCGGGGAATACGGGAACTAATACTCTTGGTTTTGCAAACTTAGTCGGAGAATAATTCCAATCGTTAACACTATAGCCTATCTCGGGAATTTCGCCCTTTGAAGCGTCAACGTCATTACACTTAAATACGCTTTCTAATTTATCCTCGTAAATTCCAAGTAAATTATTAATACAAATTGCCTTACCATTATATGAAATTTGTTTATCTTTCGAGGTATAACCTAAAAGCAATGCTTTTTCAATCTCAATGTCTCCATCAAGTTCAAGCACGAATGAGCCGTAATTATAACCGAAAATACTTTCAAGTGAAACGTTTCTGTCAAAGTCAAATCCTATACCGTTCCCAAAGGTCATTTTCATTATGGCTTCTGCAACACCGCCAATTGTGGGAGTATATGCAGATAAAATCTTACCTTGTGCATTGAGTTTTTCTATAATACGGAAATTCTCAATTAAATCTTTATAATCAATTAGTCCGTCCGCTGTCTTTTTAGCAGCAAGAAGTAATACCTTGCTACCTACTTTTTTAAATTCGGGTGATATTACTTTATCTAAACTGTCTGTGGTAACGGCAAAAGATACTAAAGTCGGTGGCACATCAATGTTTTCAAACGATCCACTCATACTGTCTTTCCCACCAATAGCAGAAAGTTTCAATTCTCTTTGCGCTCTAAATGCACCTAAAAGGGCTGCACAAGGCTTACCCCAACGTGTTGCGTCTTTTAAGGGTTTTTCAAAATATTCTTGGAAAGTCAAATACGTATCGTCAAAAGTTGCGCCTGTTGCGATAAGTTTACATACACTTTCTATAACAGCATAATACCCACCGAAAAGAGGGCTCTTTTCTGCGATAAAAGGATTATATCCCCAACTCATAAACGAACAAGTATCCGTGTCTGCATTTTCAACCGATACTTTATTTACCATTGCTTGAATGGGCGTTCTTTGGTTTTTTCCACCGAATGGCATTAAAACTGTTCCTGCACCGATAGTGGAGTCAAAACGCTCTGAAAGACCACGTTTTGAACATACGTTAAGGTCGCCTGCAAGTTTTTTCATTCCCTCTTCAAAATCTTGAGGAATATCTTTTTTAGCAAAATCCTGTTTTACAATTTTAACGTTCGTTTTCTTTTCTGCGCCGTTAGAGTTTAAGAATTCTCTTGAAATATCAACTATTGTTTTTCCTTTCCAAGTCATCTTAAGTCTTGCATCATCGGTAACGGTAGCAACTATTGTAGCCTCAAGGTTTTCACTAGTTGCAAGCGCCATAAACTTTTCAGCATCTTGCTTTTCAACTACAACAGCCATTCTCTCTTGAGATTCACTTATTGCAAGTTCAGTTCCGTCAAGCCCCTCATATTTTTTTGGAACTTTGTCAAGGTCAATATTTAGTCCGTCAGCAAGTTCGCCTATAGCAACTGAAACACCGCCTGCGCCAAAGTCGTTACAACGTTTAATCAAACGTGACGCAATAGGATTTCTGAACAATCTCTGCAATTTCCTTTCTTCGGGGGCGTTACCCTTTTGAACTTCGGCACCACAAGATGCAAGCGATTCTATATTATGAGATTTTGAAGAACCCGTTGCACCACCACAACCGTCTCTACCAGTTCTTCCACCTAAAAGAATAACAACGTCTCCTTTTTTAGGAACTTCACGGCGAACGTTCTGTTCAGGAGCAGCGGCAATAACCGCACCTATTTCCATACGTTTTGCAACGTAACCGTCGTGATAAATCTCGTCAACCATACCCGTAGCAAGTCCGATTTGGTTGCCGTAAGAAGAATATCCACTAGCAGCAGTAGTTACGATTTTTCTTTGCGGAAGTTTACCCTTTATAGTTTCCGATAAGGGTTTTAAGGGATCTCCTGCACCCGTTACACGCATAGCCGCATAAACGTAACTTCTGCCCGAAAGCGGGTCACGTATAGCGCCACCGATACACGTTGCAGCACCACCAAACGGTTCAATTTCAGTTGGGTGATTGTGTGTTTCATTCTTAAAGAGCAATAACCAGTCTTGTTCTTCTCCGCCAACGTTAACCTTAATTTTAACCGTACAAGCGTTGATTTCTTCGCTCTCGTCTATTTTAGGAAGTGCGCCCGTCTTTTTATGATATCTCGTTGCAATAGTAGCCAAATCCATTAGATTTATAGGCTTTACTCTGCCGAGTTCTTTTCTCGTTTCAATATATTCGTCGTAAATCTTTTGCGCAAGTTCATCCTCAAACTCTGCCTTTTCGATTGTTGTTAAAAAGGTTGTATGACGGCAATGATCTGACCAATAAGTGTCAATCATTTTGATTTCAGTAATGGTCGGATCTCTGTTCTCTTTTACAAAATATGCTTGCAAGAACTTGAGATCATCAATATCCATAGCAAGTCCTTTTTCCCTTAAAAACGTGGTTAGTCCGTCAGTATTAAGTTTATTAAACCCGTTAAGAGTTTCCACTTTTTCAGGAAGATCGTAAACTGTTTTTAACGTCTGCTTTTCTTTTAAATCCGCTTCTCTACATTCTACGGGGTTGATAACGTATTTTTTGATTGCTAAAAGTTGTTCTTCATTTAACTTTCCATCAATAGCGTAAACTTTAGCCGTTTTTACGTCGGGACGGTTGCCTGCCGAAAACAACTGAACGCATTGAGCGGCAGAGTCCGCACGTTGGTCAAACTGCCCAGGCAAAGGTTCAACCGCAAACACGTAATCGGATTTAGGAAGCACCGTAAACACGTCGTCAATTTGAGGTTCGGAAAAAACAGAGTTTATACATTTATCAAACAAGTCTTTTTCGATACCCTCAACGTCGTAACGGTTGATAACTTTTAAATCTAAAATCCCATCAATCTTGAGTAAATTTTTTATTTCGCTTTTAAGAGCAGAAGCCTCTAATGCGTAATCTGATTTTTTTGCAACGTAAATTCTGTAAACCATTATATTCTTTCTCCATATGCTTTTAATGCACGCTTACCTATGTCTTTTCTGTAATAAGCGTTTGCAAAATGAATTTTATCCACTTTTTTGTATGCCTTTTTAATTGTTTTTTTCAAGTCCAAAGCAGTTGCAGTAACTCCTAGCACCCTTCCGCCGTTAGTTAAGAGTTTGCCATTTTCTAATTTTGCGCCTGCTACAAACACGTTTTTCCTACTCGTCTTAAAAGTTATCTCAAACTCTTTTTCATATTTTTCGGGATAACCCTTGCTTGCCATAATAACGCAACAGGCACACTTTTTCTTAAATTCAACCTTAACGTCTGCTAGTCTTTCTTCTGAAACAGCTTGCATAATCTCAAAAAGGTCTGTCTTTAGAAGAGGAAGTACAACCTGTGTTTCAGGATCGCCAAAACGACAATTATACTCGATTACCTTTGGTCCTTTTGGGGTGAGCATAAGCCCAAAATATAAACACCCCTTAAAAGTTCTACCCTCGCTATTCATTGCATTCATTGTAGGTAAAAAAATCTTTTCCATACAAACTTTAGCAATACTCTCTGTGTAATATGGGTTTGGAGCAACCGTTCCCATTCCGCCTGTATTTAAGCCTTTATCGTCATCTAGCGCACGCTTATGGTCCATTGATGATATCATAGGAACTAAAGTTTTACCGTCTGTAAACGAAAGAACGGATACTTCTGGGCCTGTAAGAAATTCTTCGATAACAATTTTACTTCCCGATGCGCCAAAAACTTTGTCTTCCATCATATTTTTAACGGCTTCTTTTGCCTCATCTAACGTTTCCGCTATAATTACGCCCTTGCCGAGCGCAAGTCCATCCGCTTTAATAACGATTGGCATATCTTGCGTTTCAAGATAAGAAAGTGCGCTTTCTTTATCTGTAAACGTTTGGTATTCTGCCGTAGGAATTCCGTATTTTTTCATAAGATTTTTAGAAAAAATCTTACTCCCCTCTATGATTGCAGCCTCTTTTGTCGGCCCGAAACAAGGAATATTTCTAGCGTTGAGTTCGTTAACTGCGCCAAGCACCAACGGATCGTCAGGCGCAACAACTGCAAAATCAATTTTATTTTCTACCGCCCAGTCAGCAATTTTATCAACGTCTTTAACGTTCATATTAACAATAGTTGCATCGTTTGCAATACCACCGTTACCTGCAATAGCGATAATTTCGTCAATCTTTTTACTCTTTTTAAGACTTTGAATAATGGCGTGTTCCCTTCCGCCGTTTCCAACAACCAAAACTTTCATTGTTTTCTCCTTTATTAATGATGGAATAAACGCATTCCCGTAAAGGACATTATGATATTTTTATCGTCGCAAGCCTCAATAACAAGGTCATCTCTTACAGAGCCACCGGGTTGAGCAATATAACTTACACCGCTCTTATACGCCCTTTCAATATTGTCGCTAAATGGGAAGAATGCATCAGAACCGAGAGCCACACCGGTTATCTTTGATAAAACTTCTTTCTTTTCTTCTCTTGTAAAAAGAGAGGGTTTTTCGCTGAAGTATTTTTGCCATACTCCGTCAACGAGCAAATCTTCGCATTCGTCTGAAATATAAATATCTATCACATTATTTCTGTCAGGCCTACCTACCGTAGAAAGGAAAGGAAGATTTAACACCTTTTCACTCTGACGTAAGAACCAGTTATCAGCCTTACTTCCCGCAAGGCGAGTACAATGTATTCTAGACTGCTGCCCTGCGCCAACGCCAATAGCCTGTCCGTTATGCGCAAAACATACCGAATTAGACTGGGTATATTTTAAGGTTATCAAAGCAACAATCAAATCTTGAACAGCGCTTTCTGGCATATTCTTGTTTTTTGTAACAAGTTCTTTTAAAACAAGGTTTCTATCAATTTTAAAATTGTTTCTGCCCTGCTCAAAAGTAACGCCGAATACTTGTTTAGTTTCCTTTTCCTCGGGAATGTAATCTGAGTCGATTTGAACTACGTTATAAGTTCCGTTTCTCTTTGCTTTTAAGATTTCAAGCGCTTCTTTCGAATAAGACGGAGCGATTATTCCGTCCGAAACTTCCCTTTTAACGATTAAAGCAGTAGTTGCATCGCACTCGTCAGAAAGAGCAACCCAATCCCCAAACGAACTCATTCTATCCGTACCTCTTGCCCTTGCGTATGCGCAAGCAATAGGCGACTCGTCAAGTCCTTTTATATCATCTACAAAGCACGCCTTTTTCTCTACGTCTGAAAGTTTTTCACCAACAGCAGCACCTGCAGGACTTACGTGCTTAAACGAAGTTGCAGAGGGCTTACCTGTAGCCTCTTTCAATTCTTTTACTAATTGCCAAGAATTTAGCGCATCTAAAAAGTTTATGTATCCGGGTCTTCCGTTTAAGATTTTAACAGGCAATTCCTTGCCGTTAGCCATATATATTTTTGCGGGTTTTTGATTAGGGTTACAACCATATTTAAGTTCAAATTCTATCATAATGCGCTCCTATTTATTTTTATTTATTATTATCTCTTGTGCTTTTGAACCATCAAGCGGAACTACCCTAACAAACAAAGAAACTTTGTTATCTTCGTTAAGACTGTTCCAAACAACGTCTGCAAGTTCTTCCGCCGTGTTTGGAAGTTTAACCATTTCGGGTTCTCCGTAAAAAGATGGAATTGGGTTACCATCACATTCGTAGGTATGAATAAAATGACCCAACCCTTTCATCGGTGAATATCCGTAAAAATATCTGTTACAAACCTCTGGATTTCCGTCACTACTCTTTAGAATGGATAGTTTATAGTCGAAGGTCTGTTCTTTAAATTTATATTTAAGAATACCTGAAATTCTCGGCGTATAGTTAGGATTGTCAGGCTCAAATTCACGAGTATAAAGGGCTTTATCAAACGAATATCCGTCATCGCCGTGTTCTTTCATATAGTTATAAACCGTATCCGTTTGGTCACCGTTAGTAATAATATCGCTATTACCACACTCTAAATAAGGATTATAAATTATAAGGCTTGGGTCAACGAGTTTGCTTTCGTCAAAAGCTTTTGTTCTCATTCCACCCTCATACCTTTCAAATATACGGTTACGACTGTTTGCGCTCCTACCCATAATAAAATAAGCAACCATTGCGCTTTTTCCATCCTCACTCTGTCCTATTATAATTCCCCTACCGGGATAACTGTTTGAAACAAGTAAACTTTCGATTGAATTTAGACCTTTTACACTCATATTTGTTCTCCTTTGATCATTTTTTTACATACCCATTCAAGTGAAGCGGGCAAAATTTTCCATTCCGCCTCTTGCATAACCCTTTTCTGTAATGCTTCGGGGGTATCGTTTTCTTTTATCTTTACGGCTTTTTGCATAATAATTTTTCCGCCGTCGGGAACCTCGTTTACAAAATGCACGGTTGCCCCGGTAACCTTAACTCCATAAGCAAGGGCAGCCTCATGAACTTTAATTCCGTAAAATCCTTCACCGCAAAAACTTGGTATAAGCGACGGGTGAACGTTAATTATCCTATCCTTATACCTATCGGTAAACTCTTTAGATAGAATACACATAAACCCTGCAAGCACAATAACTTTTGCTCCACATTCATCAAGTTCGTTGATAAGTTCTCTTTCAAATTCCGCTTGCGTTTTCCCCTTTCTAACGACAACTGCCGTGGGAATTTCCGCATCATTTGCACGCTCTAAAGCGTAAACACCCTCTTTACTTGATATAACCTTTACTATTGTACCACTTTCAAGTTTGCCTTCCGCAGCATAATCTATTATCGCTTGAAGATTTGTTCCGCCACCCGAAACTAAAACGGCAACGTCAACTGTCTTTTTCATATAAATTCTCCTTAAACAATCGCAAGCCTATGGCATTGACGCTGTCTATTTAATTAACAAATTGTAATTTTATTCTCTGATTTAACAATCTCTCCCATAACGTATGCAGCCTCATCGTTTGAACGGAGGATTGCAAGCGCTTTATCAGCATCTTCTTTCGCAACGACAATACTCATACCTACACCCATGTTAAAGGTGTTAAACATATCTCTTTCACTTATGTTCCCAATCTTTGCTAGCATATCGAATATGGGAAGTATTTTAACTGCTTTTCTTTCAATTTTAGCGCCAAAGCCATCTGGAATACTTCTTGGGATGTTTTCATAAAAACCGCCGCCTGTGATATGTGATATTGCTTTAACTTTAATTTTCTTTACCAATTCCATTATAGGCTTAACGTAAATTCTAGTAGGGGTAAGCAATGTTTCGCCAAGGCTCTTTCCCCCTAGCGCTTCAAGCGGAGTTTTTATGTCAGCCTTTTCCACGTCAAACACTTTACGAACGAGTGAAAAACCATTACTGTGAACACCTGTAGAGGGAAGCGCAATAACAATGTCCCCTTCTTTAATCTTCTTATTATCTAGAATTTTTTTCTTGTCAACTACACCAACAGAAAAACCAGCGAGGTCATACTCGTCAACCGGATAAAAACCAGGCATTTCCGCCGTTTCGCCACCTATAAGCGCACAACCTGCTTGAACACAACCCTCTGCAACACCCTCCACTATAGATGCTACTCTTTCGGGAACGTTCTTTCCTACTGCAATATAATCCAAGAAGAATAAGGGTTTAGCACCGCAACAAATAACGTCGTTAACACACATTGCAACACAGTCTATTCCAACGGTATTGTGTTTATCCATTAAAAACGCAATTTTAAGTTTTGTTCCAACCCCATCCGTTCCGCTTACAAGTACGGGGTTTTTTACTTTTCCTAACTCGAAAAGTCCGCCAAATCCACCAATATCCGAACAAACGCCCGATGTCATCGTCCTTTTGATGTGGCTTTTCATAAGTTCTACCGCTTTGTAACCTGCGGTAATATCAACGCCTGCCTGTTTGTAACTTTCGCTATAACTTTTTTCCATAATTCTCTCTCCGTTTTTTTTATCTCTTTACGTTTATATTCAATGTCTTTTTGTTTTTTCGTCAATATTAATTTTGACTTGATATCTATTCTCCACAGGTTTAGGAGTTTCTGTTGCGTATTTCCCATCGAAACAAGCGTAACAGAATCCGTTTTTACCACCCATAGTAGCAATAGATTTCATATCCTCAAGGTCTAAGTAATGTAAGGAATCAACCCCTATCATATTCTTTATTTCCTCTTGTGTATGTTGGTTTGCTATGAGCATATGTTTATCTGGAACGTCCGTTCCGTAATAGCACGGGAATAAAAATGGTGGCGATGAAACCATAAAATGCACTTCGGTTGCTCCCGCCTCTCTTAAAAGATTTACAACCCTACCGCTTGTAGTTCCTCTTACGATAGAATCGTCAACCATAACGACACGCTTTCCGTTCACCACCGAGGATATTGGATTTAATTTTTTTCTAACCTGATCTTCTCTATCTTTTTGGTCGGGGAAGATAAACGTTCTACCGACGTATTTATTTTTTAAGAATCCGAGTTCGTAAGGTATGCCCGATTCTTTTGCGTAACCTATTGCGGCGTCGTTACCCGAATCGGGAACGCTTATTACAACGTCTGCATCAACGGGAAATTTTTTTGCCAAACATCTCCCCATTTCCACCCTCGCCTCGTGAACCGAGTAACCATCCACCACCGAATCGGGACGTGAATTATACACAAACTCGAATATGCAAGAGGTCATTTTTACTTTATTACAATGGTCGGTTATTGAACGAACACCCATAGCGTCTATAACGATAACCTCGCCTGGTTTAACGTCATCAATGAGTTTTGCCCCCACAGCATCGAGCGCACAACTCTCCGAAGCAACCGCATACGAACCGTCAGCCATCTTTCCGTAACACAACGGTCTAAATCCGTGAGGATCTCTTGCTGCTATAAGTTTTGTGGGAGACATAACCACAAGGCTGTATGCACCTTTAAGGGTATTCATTGTTTCCACAACCGCCCTTTCAATCGATGGTGATTTTAGTCTTTCCTTTATTATTTCGTAAGCAATAACTTCCGCATCGCCTGTAGAGTGGAATATTGAGCCTTGCATTTCAAGCCCAGTTCTCAACTCGTGTTTATTAATCAAACTACCGTTAAAAGCAATAGCCATACTACCCTTAACGTGATTAACAACTAAAGGCTGTGCGTTTGAAATGTTAAGACTTCCTTTCGTTCCTGCAAAAACATGTCCTACTGCTATTTTGCCGTACCCAAGCGATGCAAGCCTTTCTTTGGTAAACACGTCGCCAACCAAACCTAAATCTTTTTTTGCAGTAAAAACACCACCGTCGTTAACTACAATACCGCACGCATCTTGTCCACGGTGTTGCAAAGCATAAAGCGCATAATACGTCATACTTGCTACGTTGCAAGTTTCAGATGCATAAACGCCAAAAACACCACATTCTTCGTGAATTTGTTCCATATATGTCCTCCCAAGTTGTTAACTCTAAAAAACGCAGAAAAGTGAAAGATATTTTCACATCTTCACTTTCCGCAATAAAGCAATTAAGCCTAATTATTTATACTTTTTATTAATCTCTTCATCCGTTGCTAGAATTTTTGCTTTTTTATTATCTCTAGCATTTTGAAGTTTTTCAGCAAGTTCTTTTTCCTCAACCGCAAGAATTTGCAATGCCAAAAGCGCAGCGTTTTCCGCCCCATCAATAGCCACGGTTGCAACAGGAATACCCGCAGGCATTTGCACGGTAGATAAAAGCGCATCAATACCCTCTAACGCCGAGGCTTTGATAGGAATACCTATAACAGGAAGAGTTGTGTTCGCTGCAATAGCGCCCGCAAGATGAGCAGCCTTGCCTGCAGCCGCAATTATAACACCTATACCGTTTGCCCTTGCGTTAGCCGTAAACTCTTTTGCTTCTACAGGCGTGCGATGAGCAGAATATATATGCACTTCCGTTTCTACACCGTAATCTTTAAGAGTAAGTATTGCCTTTTCCACAACCTTAAGGTCGCTATCGCTACCCATAATAACCGCAACTTTTTTCATAAATTATCTCTCCCAAAACGCATTTTAAATACAAAAAGGCAGTTTGAATACACAAACTGCCCAGACGGTCGGCAAAAAATGTTTTCCACTCCCCCGTGGGTAACCCCACTTATCCGTCAGTTGTAAAAAACAGCACGATTTTTTTAGTGATTTTAGTATATCAAAAAACTACGAAAATTGTCAAACGTTTTTCATACGCTTTTGCGTCTTTTACAACCTTAAAATAAAACTTTTTTATTTATAATAAAAGCCCTTGTTTTTCTTATCCTCTTTTCCAAGTTCTAGGCGCAAAGAGAACGAGCATAGGGAATATTTCCAACCTACCTAAAAGCATCACAAAAGAAAGTAATATTTTAGAAAAAGGCGAGTACATAGCATAATTCATAGTTGGCCCTACTGCCTCTATTCCAGGGCCAACGTTACTTACACACGCAATCGTCGCCGATAAATGCGACATTATTTGTGAAAAACTATCGTTCATTCCTGCAATAACTTGATTTGCTCCACTATCTAATGACAACAGTAAAGTAGATGATATTATAATTAGAAGCCACAAAATAATATAAGTACGAATTCCACGTTCTGTTCCCCTTTCAATCGGTTGATGTTCAAACGAAACTGATACTACTGAATGAGGGTGAATTAATCGCTTAATATCTTTCCATGTAGATTTAATCAATATTACTATTCTAGACACTTTAACACCGCCACCTGTAGAACCTGCGCTTGCCCCCATAATAGATAGAATAAGCAAAACAGTTTTAGAAAACGCTGGCCACGTGTCAAAATTAAGTGTAGAAAAACCAGTGGTAGAACTTATAGAAGTTACTTGAAAGAAAGAGTATCTTAACGCTTCCCAAAAAGAAGCAACTTTTCCTAAAATATTTAGCGCTATTGCGAGCGTTGCTACAACTATTATACCAACATACACACGTAACTCTTCACTCTTAAACGCCTTACTTGCCTGACCTATTAAAACAAGGTAATAAACGTTAAAGTTTACGCCAAAAATCATCATAAATACGGCAATAACCATTTCGACGTAAACGCTATTGTGGTAAGCAATGCTTGCGTTATATATGCTAAAACCTCCTGTTCCTGCGGTAGAAAAAGCATAAAGAACAGAATTATACAGTCCTATTCCGCCAAAAAGTAAAAATACTATTTGCACAATCGTTAATACACCGTAAATAAGATACAGAATTCTCGCAGTAAAAGAAAGCCTGCTAACGAGTTTACCGACCGACGGTCCTGGAGATTCTGCACGGAAAAGATGTATAGCGCCCGTGCTATTTGCAGGAAGTACGGCAAGCACGAAAACAAGCACGCCCATACCTCCTATCCAATGTGTAAAGAGTCTCCAAAACATATTTGCTCTGCTCATTATTTCCACGTCGGGCAAAATCGAACCACCCGTAGTGGTAAACCCTGAAACAGTTTCAAAAACCGCATCCACGTAATTGGGAATTTCACCCGATATTACAAAAGGCAACGCTCCAACAAGCGACAAAATAACCCACGCTAGAGCGACTATAACAAATCCCTCTTTTGCAAAAATAGAGTTGTCCTTACTTTTAATAAGCATTAGCGGAAAACCGACCACAATCAACCCTGCAATCGGTATAAGAAAAGATATAAAATTATTTTCGCCATAATAAAAGCCCACGAGCATAGGAAGAACAAGCAAAACCGCTTCGGTAACCATTGTTTTTCCTAAAATACTCAAAACCATTTTGTAATTCATAATTACCTTAAAATCTGCTCCAACTCGTTAATGTGCTTGACGGACGTAACTACTATTACCCTATCTCCATTTTTTAAGCAACTTTCACCTGTAGGGAGAACAAATTCCGTTCCTCTAACAATACCGCCTATCAAAATCCCTTTCTTTACAGAAATTTCTTTAAGCGGAACGTCTAACTTGGTAAAATTATCGCCTACAGTAAATTCTACCGCTTCAACCTTATCGTGAAGTTTATAAAGAGTTTTTATCTTATTCGACGTTTCCGTCTGATTTGCCCTAACAAAACGAACTATGTGATTTGCTATTGCCGTACGAGGGGAAACTACCGTATCTAACCCTAGCGTCATAACCATTTTCTGTATTGACGGACGATCAACTTTGACGATTACCTTTTCCACCCCTTGCTCTTTTGCATAAAGGGCTACAATAACGTTTTCCTCGTCTATTCCTGTAAGCGCAACAAAAGCGTCGCTATCGTTTATTTTTTCTTCTTGCAAAGCCTCGTGGTCAGTTCCGTCACACATTAAGATAGTTGCGGTAGGCAACAATTCAGAAAGTTCGGTTGCACGTTGTTCGTCTTTTTCCACAATTTTAATGCTTGTACCCGTCGAAGAAAGCTGCTTTGCCAAATAATAAGCAATTTTACCACCGCCGATAATAAACACCGATTTTGCGCTACGCTTAAATATTCCTATTCTCTTTGCAAAATTAGCAATCTCGTGTTCGTTTCCGATAAGATGCACGTTGTCCCCTTTTTTTATAACAAAATCGCCTCGTGGAATAATAACCTCGTCTCCTCTAGCGACCATACCTATAAGCACTTTTCTCTGATATTCCTTGCTTATTTGCATAAGCGATTTGCCTATAACGGGGTTACCTTCAAACACCTCAAATTCGACCATATTCGCTCTACCAGAAGCAAAACTTTCCACTTTTTTAGCCGAGGGAAATTTTAATACTTGCGCAATCTCAACTGCCGTTTGGAGTTCTGGATTGAAAAAATAATCCACCCCTAAATGCTCACGCATATTTTCCATTTCCTTAAAATATTCGGGATTACGCACCCTTGCAATCGTACGCTTTGCACCTATCTTTTTAGCAAGAACACAGCAGAGAATATTTACCTCGTCCCTACTCGTACACGCTATTATAAAATCAGCCTTAGCAACGCCAGCCTCCATTAGGATTTCTCTCTCTAGTGCGCTACCCGCAATACCGTTTACGTCATACTTATTAACGGCATCAGTAACTGAAGATGCATTGACATCTACAACCATAATATCGTGATTTTCTTTTACTAAACTTTCCACAAGTGTCTGCCCTACTTTGCCGACACCCACTACAACTAAATTCATATCCACCTATAATATTAGTTCCCATCTAGTTTCAGACGGGAGCGTAAAAATTGTTTATTTAACGATTGTTTTCGTAATTGCACATGCAAGCGCACCGGGACCGATATGGCAAGAAACGCTAAGTGATAAAGGGTCAACGAAATGCACGGGCAAATCAGGAATATTTCTCTTAATTTCTTCCCTAAATTTTTCCGCCTCGACTGCATTCTGCGTATGCGCTATTGAAACGCACACCTCTCCACGCTGATATTCTTCTTTAAACCTACCGTCCAAATCACTTTGAATTTGCTGAATCATTTTTTTCTTTGCTTGCGCCATAGACATTGCTAAAGCGAATTTCTCAAAATTATCACCTTGAGACCAAAGAATAGGTTTTATACGCAAAGCCTCTGCTATTGTTGCAGCCGCAGGTGATATTCTTCCACCTTTTTTTAGGTATTTTAATACTCCCATCGTTATGTAGATAACAGATTTATCTTTATCTTGCTCTAAAATACGTTTTATTTCTTTTGCGCCCTTACCTTCCTTTACAAGGTTAACAGCCTCCATAACACTTTCCTTTAGGGTTACGGATATACGTTTATTATCAACAACCTGAACTTTTCCTTTATATTTTTCCGCATAGCGAGTTGCGTTTTCACACGTTTTAGAAAGCCCAGAAGTCATAGGAATATAAACTATTTCATTACCCTCTGCTATAAGTTTATCCCAAAGTTCTTCCAAATAAAACTCAGACGGTTGAGATGTTGTTACGTCTGCATTTTTTGCAAGAAAATCGTAAAACTCATCTTGTGTAATTGTTAGTTCCTCAAAATATTCTTCCATATTAATAGTAAAAGGCATAGGAACAACAATTATTCCAAGCGCCTTGCCCTCTTCTTGTAAAATACCCGAGTTAGAGTCTGTAACGATTTTAACTTTTTCCATAATCTTTCCTCTTTTTGTTTTAACAAATTTCTATGCTTTATAACAAAGAAAAATAACTACTGTTGTAATTATAACAAATTTTTATTCTAAATACAAATAAATAGGCAAAATATTTATTAAATATTTTCAATACGGTTTTTAAAAGTAAAAAAACGAAAAGTTACCTTTCCGTTTTCAATCTTTTATGTAGCGTCTAAAATATCACAAAAGTTCATTCAAACTATCCATAAGTTTTTTATCTGGTGTTAGTTGGTCCTTAAATGGAAAGTCAATTTTTAATTGATCATATTTTACTTTACAAATTTTTTTGAATGGTAAAAGTTCAATTTTGTCCACGCAATTATAATTATCTTTTAAGGCTTTTAACTTATAAATATTTTCTTTATTTCCATTAACAAGCGGGATTATAACTTGACGCAAGGTAGTCTTAATTTTAATCTTCTCAAGATAATCTAAAAAAGACATTATTTGTTGCATTTTACACCCGACGTATTTAGTATAATTCTCCTCGTCGGTGTACTTAACATCAAGTAAAACCCTATCCGTAAATTTAAGCAAATTTTCAACACGTTCGTTAAATATGCAACCAGAAGTATCTAGACACGTATTGATTTCGTTTTCCTTACATAGGCGGAATAATTCACTAACAAATTCCACTTGGCATAGTGGTTCTCCACCCGAAACGGTTATCCCCCCTTCTTTTTTGAAATATTCTCTATACCGTAAGACTTTTTCTAAAATCTCTTGAGGGGAATAATCTTTCCCCCCATTAAAATCCCACGTTTCGGGGTTGTGGCAAATTGCACACCTTAAAGGACAGCCCTGCATAAACACTACAAACCTTACCCCCGGTCCGTCAAGCGTACCCATGCTCTGTAAGGAGTTGATTTTACCAATTATGTTTTTCATATGCTTTCGTGGAAAGTCCTAGAAATAACTTCTCTTTGTTGTTCTTTAGAAAGTTTGTTAAAGTTAACCGCATATCCCGATACTCTTATGGTTAGGTTAGGATAATCCTCGGGATTTTCGTAGGCTTTTATAAGCGTTTCTCTATTTAATACATTAACGTTAATGTGATGCGCTCTCTTTTTGAAATATCCGTCTAAGATATTAACCAAGTTATCTACCCTTTCTATGTCTTCACGCCCTAAAGTTTCTGGCGTTATAGAAAATGTGTTGGATATTCCGTCCCTACAATCGTCGTAAGAAATTTTTGCCACCGAATTAAGCGAAGCAAGTGCTCCGTTTTCCTCTCTATTGTGCATAGGATTTGCGCCTGGGGCAAAAGGCTGGCTAGCCGTTCTTCCGTCAGGTGTTGCACCCGTATTTTTACCATACATAACGTT
Source organism: Christensenellaceae bacterium (assembly GCA_045656465.1). GTDB lineage: Bacteria > Bacillota > Clostridia > Christensenellales > Borkfalkiaceae > UBA1259. Next base: position 2,480 of record JAZORG010000006.1, on the reverse strand, counting down.
GGAAGTTATAGTAAGTACGGAAAGTGTATGTTCTGCATTCCTGTAAGTAGGGGTCTTTCTGAGTTCGGTGATAACTTTATGAGTTAAATCTTTTGCAATCAAATCCACCCTATCATCATCATTACCGTACTTTGGGAATTCACCTTGTCGCTCAAAATCAACAACGTAACCGTTTTCATTTAACAATGGTTTTACAGATGCGTATTTTATAGCAGACAATGAATCGGCAACAACTGAAAGCCCTGCAATACCGAAAGCCATAAATCTACCCACCTCTGTATCGTGAAGAGCCATCTGCGTTTTTTCGTAAGCATATTTATCGTGCATATAATGAATTACGTTCATAGTATTTACGTAAAGTCTGCTTAGCCAAGCGATATAAATATCAAAACGTTTATACACTTCTTCATAATCGAGTTTTTCGGTATCCATAACAGGCATTTGAGGTCCTATATGAATGTTAGAAGTCGTATCGTAACCTCCGTTAATAGCGATTAAGAGTAGTTTTGCAAGATTGCAACGCGCGCCGAAAAATTGCATCTGCTTGCCTATTTTCATTGCAGAAACGCAACACGCAATGGCATAATCATCACCATAAATCGGACGCATAACGTCATCGTTTTCATATTGAACAGAATCAGTATCTATAGATATTTTAGCGCAAAACTTTTTAAAGCTTTCGGGCAATTTTTCCGACCACAAAATAGTGAGGTTCGGCTCGGGCGAACTGCCTAACGTGTAAAGAGTATTTAACATACGGTAACTGTTTTTTGTTACAAGCGTCCTGCCGTCTGTCTCCATACCGCCAACGGCTTCGGTTATCCACATAGGGTCTCCACCAAACAACTCGTTGTATTCGGGAGTACGTAAATGACGTGCAATGCGTAGTTTAATTACAAAATCATCAATAAGTTCTTGTGCCCCCTCTTCAGTAAGAACTCCGCTCAATAAATCCCTTTCAATATAAATATCCAAAAAGGTACTAACCCTACCAAGCGACATAGCAGCGCCGTTTTGTTCTTTTATTGCGCCTAGATAAGCAAAATACGTCCATTGAATTGCCTCTTTAGCATTCTTTGCAGGCTGACTAATGTCAAAGCCGTAAGATTTCGCCATATCTTTAAGATAGCCAAGGAATGTAATTTGCTGAAACAATTCCTCGTCTAGTTTAATTTTATCAGCATCAAAAATTCCGTTTGCTAAATCTGCTTTATCTTTTTTCTTTTGTTCAATAAGCCTATCCACACCATAAAGTGCAACCCTGCGATAATCGCCTATAATTCTACCTCTACCGTAAGCATCAGGTAATCCTGTTATAACGTGGCATTTTCTTGCTGCGCGCATCTCTTCAGTATATGCACGGAAAACACCGTCGTTATGAGTTGTGCGATATTTGAATTCTTCTTGAACCTTTTCGCTTAAAGAATAACCGTAAGCCTCGCACGCTTGTTTTGCCATACGCATACCGCCAAAAGGATTAACCCCACGTTTAAGAGGGCTATCCGTCTGCATACCGAAAATAAGTTCGTTTTCTTTATCGATATAACCTGGCGCATAGTTTTTTAATGACGAAACAGTATTTAAGTCAATATCAAGCACGCCACCTTTTTCACGCTCTTTTTTAAATAAAGCGTTAACCTTTTCCATAAGGGAGGCAGTTCTTTTAGTTGCGCCTTTTAAAAATTCGCTATCGCCTATGTATTCACAATAATTTAACTGAATAAAATTTCTAACGTCAATTTGCTCTTTCCAAACTCCGCTTTTAAATCCTTGCCAATTGATATGTTCCATACTGTTCCTCCTGAAAAAGAATAAATTAGTACAAAAAAGGGCAATCCAATTTTGAAAAATCGAATTGCCCAGACGGTCGGCATAACGAAAGTAAGTTCCCCTGCGGTGATCCGCATTTGTCCGTCAGTTACTTACTACAATAAAATTATACTATGTATAACTACTTTTGTCAAGTCAAAAAAACAAAAAATTTTTTACTTTTAAACTCATTCGTTAGAGTGTGTTTTTAAGCCACGCCGAATACGGCGTGGCTTAAAAGATTAAAGATTATAATATTTATCAAATTCAGCAGGATGCGGAATTTTTGCAAGTTCACGGCATTCCTCTCTTTTTGTTTTAATAAAGTTTTTAAGAAGTTCTTCAGGGAAAACACCGCCTGCAGTAAGGTATTCGTAATCACCCTCCAAAGCATCTAGCGCTTGGTCTAAAGATACAGGCAAATGATGAAGTTTTGCTTTTTCCTCGTCGCTCAAGTGATAAAGGTTCATATCGTAAGGACCCCAACCGTTTGCGTGCGGATCAATTTTATTTTTAATTCCGTCAAGCCCCGCCATAAGTATTGCAGCATAGCAAAAATATGGGTTACAAGTAGCGTCGGGGTTACGAAGTTCAAAACGACGTTTTTCCGGGCTCTTTGCGTAAGCAGGAATACGAATAACCGCACTTCTGTTTGACGTTGCGTAACCAAC
>JAZORG010000005.1:0-2901 GCA_045656465.1 Christensenellaceae bacterium | reverse complement strand
TTGGCAGCTTTGCATTTAATTGTTGCCAAAACCTGAAATCGGTAGTGATTCCCCGTACGGTTACCTATATCGGTGGAGATGCATTCCGGTTTTGTGGGAGCTTAGAGACCCTTGTGGTTCCTGATGTAGAAATGGAAATCGGTCACGATGCCTTTGGCTATTGCGGAGATATACCCACTATGGATGTTCCCGAACGTCTACGTCAAACATTATCGCGTTCTTCAACCACCGAAGATGAAGTGGGTGGATATGAAGATGAAGAAATGGGCGATTTTGAGATGTTCGAAATAGATGACTCTTTGCCGTTTTAATCCGTAAAAAAACACCTGAACTCGATGTTCAGGTGTTTTTTTTGGCACCCCCTACCGGAATCGAACCGATAACTGCCCCTTAGGAGGGGGCTGTTATATCCATTTAACTACGGAAGCTAATGTGTATTTAGTTGTTATGCTTTTTTTCCTTTTGCAAGTTGCATCTTTATAATGGATGAAACAGTTCTGTTTTGCCGAGCAACTTTAGTTGCGAACGCCGTCGGATTTATTCCGACATATCCATTTAACTACAGAAGCATATATAATTGCAATTTTATTAAGAGTGAGATTTTATACAACTATGTCAAAAACTCAAATCTAACCCAAAATTTCACAAGATTACATATATATTAACATTTTATTGAGGATTTTTCAAGCGTTTTGATTTTGTATAATAAATTTTAGACAAAAATTTTTTAGCGTTGTATAAAGGAGTGAAAAAAGGGTAAAATCAAATAAAAAAGGTCAAGTAACCATGAAAAGCAAAAATACATAAACTGATAATGGGAAATACTTGACACATTGGAGACAATATGATAAAAAGAGGAGAACTGTACTATGCCGACTTAAGCCCCGTTGTCGGTAGCGAGCAAGGCGGAATACGCCCAATATTGATAGTACAGAATGACACGGGAAACAAATATAGCCCAACGATAATAGCGGCAGCAGTAACTAGCAAAATCAACAAAGCAAAACTACCCACCCACATAGAACTATCCGCACATGAATTCGGGCTAAACAAAGACTCTGTAATACTTTTAGAGCAAATCCGCACGCTAGATAAACGGAGGCTGAAAGAGCGTATTGGAGAACTTTCGACTGTAAAAATGCAAAAAGTGAACACAGCCCTCCTTATAAGCCTTGGATTTGGCGACGCAACAAATATAAACTACCTATCATGATAAATCGAGCAACCGCCCCGAAAACAAAACATTTTCGGGGCGGATTAACTTAAATTATTTCAATAACTTCCTCAACCGTTTTACGTTTTTTTATTCTTAACGGCGTATCGGAATAGCCGAGTGCAACGGCAACAAAACAGTTTTCGTCATCTTTAAGATTAACGGCAGAACGAATAAGTTGTTGATCTACCATACCTATAATACAACTTTTTACGCCCCTACTTTCTGCCCCTAAAGTAACGTATGCAAGAAGTTCACCAACGTCGTATTTAACAAAGTGATTGCGGTCAAATCTAACGCCAGGTTTAAGTGTCGCCTGCTTTTCTGCAATAACTATAAACGCCTTGGCTTTGCTTAAAAATTTGTTGTGCCCGTTAACACCTAACGCCAAAGCCGTTTGTTCTAACTTTTCTGGAGAAGTAACCAAATACATTTTCCACGGCTGACTGTTGCACGCTGACGGCGCAAGCATAGCCGAATTTGCAATGTCCTCAACCGTTTCTACTGCAAGCGGAATATCGTTAAAATCACGGCAAGATTGCCTTTCTAATATAAGTTTATTAAAATACTCTTTCATAATATCCCTCTACATTAAAATATATTACATAAATATAATAGCATAAAAAGGTTGTTTTTGCAACGCTATCAATCTAATTATGCGTTAATACCGAGAGATTTTTCTTTTCTATACCGTTCAACTGCTTTTAGGTATTTTTCTGATAAAGAAAGCGAATACCTCTGTTTTTCTTCATAAGACAAACTGTTAAAATACTCTTTGTCTGTGAGCCTGCCTATCGCATCGGAAACTTCCCCCTCGGTATCGAGAAGAAGTTTAACTTTTTTATAAAACTCCTCAAACTCGTCTTTTGTGTTTTTAATATCGCCCGTGATTTTAACGGTGTAATACTCCTTTACTTTAGAAGTGGAAATTCCACTCTGCTCGGCACGGGCGATTTCTTTATCGAGATTATTGTGATAATTCTGCCAAAATCCGCTCTTTAAGCGTTTTTTAGCCTCTTTACAGTATTGCTTTAACGTCTTTCCTTCGTCAACCATATATATTTCTCCTCATAAACGATGTTTTTCAACAATATTCTTGTTTTTTCTGCAAAAACCGCAACTAAAAAATAAAACCTACCGAATGATTTCGGTAGGTCTATTTTTAACCTTTGATACTACGTTTTCTAGCCGCTTCAGATTTTTTCTTCTTTTTAACGGAAGGTTTCTCGTAATGTTCTTTCTTACGTAAATCGCCGATAATACCGTCTCTAGAACATTTTCTCTTAAAACGACGTAATGCGCTGTCGATATTTTCGTTTTCACCAACTCTTACTATAGACATCTCTCTTCAACCCTCCTTTGCCCTACGGCTGTTCGTTAATGCTAAAATAGTATATCAACCTAAATTAAATTTGTCAACGTTTTTAATATTAGTTTTTTAAATTTTCCTAATTTTACCAAGCGGTAGGCACGCCCTCTACGTAATGCCAATACTTTCCGTTATCACTCGGCACGTCCGCCTCGTTTTCTACGTAATAGTATATGGTTGCATATGTTAAATAAGAGTTATTATGTACGATATTAGTTTTCAACGTTTCCCACTCGGCTTTTGTCCCTTTATAATACACGTCTGTTAAACTATCACAACCATAGAATGCCAAATCTCCTATACTTGTTACGCTGTTTCC
>JAZORG010000004.1:0-34530 GCA_045656465.1 Christensenellaceae bacterium | reverse complement strand
CGTTCAAAATACGGCTGACGCAACGAGTTTTACTGTAAACCAAAAAGGAATTCTTGCCTTAAGTTTAATGGAAGTTGCCCTTTATCGTTGCTTCCCATTAGTATTAAAGCCGTTGGTTGGAAAAATCAATTCCGACACGTGCAACATTTACGTAGAAAGTAAAGGTTCTGATGGCTTTGAACAATTCTCTTGCGATATGAAAAAAGTATATAACCAACTCGATAGCGGTACGTTTAATAGGATAGAAGACAAGTTATTTACCTTTTTACACATTGACGGATGCCACGGTGTTCTTTACGACGAGGAATGGAATAAACCAAGCGCAACCGAATCTAAAGATATGACCATATCCTTAAAACACTCGTTCAACATAATTAACAAATACATAAAAGTGATGAAAGATGCAGGCGTTTATGACAACGCAACAATTATTATAACAGGCGACCACGGAACGCCGATTAACGACCGTGCGCCCCTTAATGCAGGTATGCTCACTTCCCTATTTGTTAAACCATCGGGTAGTACCCACAAAAATGTAAAAATTTCTAAAGCGCAAGTTTCTCACAACGATTTATGGCCGACGATATTCAGCGCTGAAAAAATAACCTTTAATAGCGACGGCAAAGATGTATTTTCAATAAACGAAAACCAAACACGTGAAAGAAAATATTTCTGGCACACTTACTCCGTTCCCACCGCAAGTTATTTTTACACAATAAACGGTGCGGGCGCAGACTTTAACAATTGGACGTTAAAACAAACTGACTATTACGATAAATTTATAATGGACTAAAAGGAAAAAGTTATGGACACAGTATTATATTACGTTTGTATCCCATTTGGGTATTTAATGAAATGGTGTTGGCAACTCGTAGGTAATTACGGTATTGCTATAATATTATTTACGCTTGCAACAAAGATAGTTTTACTTCCCCTATCCGTTTGGATACAGAAAAACTCTATTCAAATGGTAAAAATTCAACCGGAAATAAACTTCCTAAAAGCAAGACTTCAAGGTAATTTAGACGCAATTGCAGATGAACAATCTAAACTTTTCAAAAGAGAACATTATCACCCGATATTATCAATCATTCCTCTTCTAATACAAATATTTTTATTGCTAGCAGTTGTATTTATTATTTATCATCCGCTAAGTTATTTGTTTGGCATATCTGATGGAACTATAAACCTTCTCGCTAGCCATATAGGCGCTAACGTTGAAGATTCAGCATTCCAACTACAAATTATAGACGCCATTAAAAACGGCACGATAAATAGTTCAACGGTTATTAACGGCATAGCGCCAGAAACGCTTAATTCTATCATAGCAAACGTTACGTCTTTTAAATTAAACTTTTTGGGCGTAAACCTTTCAGCAGTTCCCTCCGTCGTTTGGGGCTGGTACGTTTTAATACCTGTTATAGCAGGCGTTTCTTCGTATTTTATGTGTTTAACACAAAACCTCTCTAACGTTATACAACACGAGCAAGGCAAGTTAAATCAATATGGAATTATGATATTGAGCGTAGGAATATCCCTTTATTTAGGATTATTCGTTCCCTCGGGAATTGCAATCTATTGGACGGCAAGCAACATTTTATCAATTGCGCAAATGTATTTATTAAACCTTGCCATAAATCCTAAAAATTTCATAGATTACGAGGCTCTTGAAGAAAGCCGAAAGGCGCTTGAAAAATCAAAAGCATTTGGAAAAATAGACAAAAAAGACCCTCTATATAAGGCTATGAAAAAGAGGGAAAAAGCAGACTATAAAGCGTTTAAGCACGTTGCAAATAAGCACGTTGTAATTTATTCGGAAAAGAGTGGTTTTTATAAGTACTATAAAGATATAATAGCAGAGATGCTAAATCGTTCTAACGTGGTAATCCACTACGTTACAAACGACTATAACGACTGCATTTTTGAAATCGCAAAAACACAACCACGAATAAAACCTTATTATATAAGCCTTAAAAAGACTGCCGTTTTAATGATGATGGTGGAAACAGACGTGTTTATGATGACAACTCCCGACCTCGATAAATATTACTTAAAGCGTTCGCTAATTAAAAAGGATATCGAGTACATATACGTTCCGCACGACACTATGAGCGCGCACGTAGGCTTTAACGAAGGCGCTTTTGACGCTTTTGATACTATTCTTTGCGTAGGCCCTCACTTTGTAAAAGAAATCCGTGCGATTGAAAAAATGTATGAACTACCCGAAAAAACGCTTGTAGAATTTGGTTTCCCCTTGCTTGACGAACTTGTTACAAAAGGCAGAGAAGAAAACAAAAACAAACAACCTACAGATAAAAAAACTATTTTAATCGCACCATCTTGGCAGGAAGATAACATTTTAGATTCGTGCATTGATATTATAATTGAAAATCTTATTTCAGACGAATACCGTTTAATCGTACGCCCTCACCCCGAGTATTCAAAACGTTACGGTTACAAACTCAATCAACTTGTAGAAAAATATAAAGGCTATGACCCTGAAAAACTTGTTTTTGAATTAGATTTTTCAAGTAACACATCAATTTACAGCGCAGATCTTATGATAACGGACTGGTCGGGTATTTCCGCAGAATACTGTTTTGCAACCGAACGTCCCGCCGTGTTCGTTAACACAAAAATTAAAGCAAACAACCCCAACTGGGAAAAACTTGAAATTTCCCCTGTGGAAATTCTCTTTAGAAACGAACTTGGCGTTAACGTAAACAAAGAAGACTTAAATAAAATCGGCAGTATCGTAAGCGACCTATTTAAAAACAGCGCACTTTATAAAGAAAAAATCAATAATTACTTTGAAAACTTTATCTTCAACCATAACAAGGCAGCCGAAGTTGGCGCTCAATACGTATTAAAGAGTATTGTCAATAAAAAGAAAAAACAACAAGATAAATAATATCTTAAAAACATAAGGAGATTATTATGAACTTACTTACAAACTTATCATTCCAAATGCTTTATGCAGACCCAGCAGCAGTATCAATCTTATTAACGTCTATTACCGCTATTGTTCTTGCTATCGGCGCATCTGCTATCATCATTTGGAGAAAACTTAAAACTAACGTTCAAAAAACTTTCAAAATCGACCCTACTAGTGGTAAAGAGGTTGAAGAAGATATCGTTATAACCGAAGATTCAGACGGTGAAAACACAGACAAAGAAAACGTTAAATGTCAAGACCAAACGGAACAAACCGTAAAAGATGGTAAAGACGAAGAAGTGAACTCTAAAGACAATCAAATTTAACTAGCAAAAACCCAAAAGGATAAATATGATAAACTTTACAGTCGGTCCAGTACAGAGCGAAGAAAGCGTAAGGGCGATGGGTGCAGAACAAGTACCCTATTTTCGCACCCCTGAATTTTCTTCCGTGATGAAAGAAAACGAAAAATTTATATTAGAATTTGCTAATGCCCCTGCTAATTCCCGTGCCGTATTCATTACAGGGTCGGGAACAGCCTCTATGGAAGCAACCGTCATTAACGTTTTTAATTGTGAAGATAACGTTTTGGTCGTTAACGGTGGCAGTTTTGGCGAACGCTTTGTAGAACTTTTAAAATTACACGACATAAAACATACTGAAATAAAATTAGATGCAGGCAAAACTCTGACATCGGATATTCTTTCCCAATACGAAAATCAGCCTTATTCTGCATTTTTAGTTAACCTTCACGAAACGTCAACAGGCGTGTTATACGATATAGACCTTATAAAAAGTTTTTGTTTAAGAAACCGTTTACTTTTAGTAGTAGATGCTATAAGCTGTTTCCTTGCTGATGAAATCAATATGGAAAAACAATTTATAGACGTGTTGATTACAGGCTCACAAAAAGCACTCGCTTGTCCTCCAGGAATATCAGTGATAGCACTCTCACCAAGAGCGATAGAAAGGGTTAATTCAAACACTTCAAAATGTATGTATTTAGACCTTAAATCGGCTCTACAGAACGGTGAAAGAGGTCAAACGCCCTTTACCCCTGCCGTGGGAATCCTTAATCAAATAAACGTACGCCTAAATAATATTGCAAAAAAAGGCGGTGTAAATACTGAAACAAAAAAGGTTAAAGAACTTGCATTGTATTTTAGAGAAAGAATAAAGCACTTACCCTTTAAGCAGTTTGCTGCAACTCCGTCTAACGCTGTTACGGCTCTTGAAGTTACTAATGGCATTTCCGCTTATACAATTTTTACAGTTCTTAAAGACGAATATGATATATGGGTTTGCCCTAACGGTGGCGCTCTTAAGGACCGTGTTTTCCGTGTCGGGCATATAGGCTACTTAAATTTTAGCGATTACGATAAACTCATACACGCCCTTAACGATATGGTTAAAAGGGGGATTATAAATTGATAAAAGTTATCACGTACGGCACGTTTGATCTTTTACATTTTGGGCATATTAACTTATTAAAACGTGCAAGAGAATTAGGCGATTATCTCATTGTCGGCGTTACAGCAGACGACTTTGATATGCGCAGAAACAAATTAAACGTAAAACAGTCGTTATTAGAAAGAATTCAGGCTGTAAAAGATACAGGGCTTGCCGACGAAATAATAATTGAAGAATACGAGGGGCAAAAAATTGACGACATAAAAAAATATGGCGTTGATATTTTCACAGTAGGTTCAGATTGGGTTGGTAAATTCGATTATCTTAACGAATTTTGTCAGGTAAAATATTTAGAAAGAACTAGCGGTATCTCTAGCACCGAAGAGAGAAGTAAACAATCTTTACGCTTTGGTATAGTAGGCGAAGCATCTTTTATAAATAAATACGTCAACGAAAACAATTACGTAAACTACCTAGACCTTGTAGGCATAAATGCAAACGACACTCAAAAATTTAACCCTGAACTTTTGCCACTAACAAAAAAGCTTCCTTACGAAACCTTTATTAAAGATGTCGATGCGCTCTATATCGCATCACAACCAAAACTACATTACAAACAGATAAAGCTAGCGTTAGAAAATGGTAAACACGTTTTATGCGAGTCCCCTATCGCCTCTACTAAAAAGGAATGTGAAGAACTTTTCAATTTAGCAAAAGAAAAAAATTGCGTACTAATGGAATCCATTAAAACGGCTTATTCAGTTGCATATAACAGACTTATCCTTTTAGCCAAAATGAAAGAGATAGGAAATATTGTTTCGGTTGATGCAACCTGTACAAGCCTAATAGACCTTGAAGATGACGAAAAACTAGGTAAAGAATGGAGCAGTATTTACGAATGGGGACCTACCGCAATGCTTCCTATTTTCCAACTTTTAGGCGATAAATACACTTACAAACATATAGTATCGGGTTACGTTGATAAGCAAAAGAAATTTGACGGTTTTACCCACATTAACTTTGTTTATGATAATGCAGTTGGAACAATTAAGGTTGGCAGAGGCATTAAGTCGGAGGGCGAACTGATTATATCTGGAACTAAAGCGTACATTTACGTTCCAGCGCCTTGGTGGAAGACCGATTACTTTGAAATAAGATACGAAGATTCTACTAAAAACAAACGCTTTTTCTATCAACTTGAAGGCGAAGGAATACGCAATCAACTCGCTTGCTTTGCAAAATCAATCTCACTTGAAAGAAATCTTTCCTACATTAGTCCACAAATATCTATGGCAATATCTAATGTCGTTGAAGATTTTGAAAACAAAAATAATATTACTACCATTGAACTTAATAAGTAAACAAAAAGCGGACTTTAAAGTCCGTTTTTTGATTTCGCAAAATATTATGACGACTTATTTTTGCGAGAATAAACTTTATAAAATAAATTTGTCTTTTTCCTATTTACTACTTGATTATAACACACATTTATGATATAATCAAATACATATTAAATCATAATAAACATAACTTATAAGTTATAAAGGATTATCCTATGTTTAAGAACAAAGAATACGTTTTAACCGTATATAAAGAAGGTGGCTTTACCAAGGCATCAGAAAAACTTTTCGTCTCCCAACCCTCGCTATCTGCATCAATTAAAAGAATAGAAGATAAAGTGGGCGCACCTATTTTTGACCGTTCAGTAACCCCTGTTGCGCTAACGGAAATCGGTTTAGAATACGTGAGGTTCGCATCTCAAATAGAGCAAATTGAAAACGACTTTTCTAAATACGTAACCGACCACGAAAATCTTTTAAGAGGTAAAATTAAAATTGGCGGTAGCAGTTTCTTCTCCTCCTTTATCTTGCCTAAGCTTATTGCTGATTTTAACTTAAAACACACGAATATTGATTTTGAGATAATAGAAGACTCAAGTAAAAATTTATTAAATAAACTTATTACAGGGTCGGTTGATATCGTTATTGATAACGCCATTATTACCGACGAGAATATACTATCTGAAATGCACACTAAAGAAAGACTTTTACTTGCAGTTCCCAATCGTTTTAATATAAACGAAAAACTATCTTCAATCCGCCTATCTGCTCAAGACGTTAAAGACAATAAGCACCTCAATCAAGAATATACGGCTAACTTATCCGACTTTAAGAATGAGCCGTTTATTCTGTTAAGGCACGAAAACGACACGGGTAAACGTGCGGAAAATCTTTTTAAGAAATACAATATTACACCCAACGTAATATTCTTTTTAGAACAACAAGTTACCGCTTATAACGTTTCCTGTTCGGGAATGGGAATTTCTTTCGTAAGCGACACGTTAGTCAAAAACACGGGCGAATCATCTGACGTTTATTACTATAAATTACCCGATAATCTTGCTACAAGAAAGGTTTATTTTTACAGAAAGAAAAATCATTACCTGTCGCTCGCCTGTCGTAAATTTTTGGAATATAACAGCATAACGGAAAATATTTAAGAAACTTAAAAAGTCCTACCGCAAAATACGGTAGGACTTAATTTTTTTTAATTTATTACATTCCCCAAACTAGCCAAATTAGAGCGTATCCGCCTAAAACAGCAACTAACGTAAATGGAATTCCTATCTTAAAGAAGTCGCTTGACTTAACTTTATATCCTTCTTTGTTCAACATTCCTATTGCAACAACGTTTGCAGATGCACCTACGGGCGTGATATTTCCGCCTAAAGTTGCACCGCATAACAAACCGAAGTATAACAGATATCCTGTACCTGCAGTTGCGCCTTCTAATCCCGGTAAAAGCCCAGCAATAACAGGCAACATTGTTGCTACATAAGGTATATTGTCTATAAATGCTGAAATCAATACTGAAGCGAAAACTATAAGCGTATATAGTAAGAATATGTTTGTATTGCCTACCGTTACAAAGAAATCGCTTATACTCTGTATTATACCTACTGCTTCAACAGCCTGTATAATTATAAACAAGAAAACTAAAAACAATACCGTTTGATAATCTATCGTGCCAAACACCGTTTTTACTGCTTCTTTTTTGCCGTTTATAAATTCCGTGTTGCCCTCTTCATTTTCCCTCGTTACATTCTTTGCTGTTGCTATATGGTATATTAAACATATTATACCAAAAAGTAAACATAATAACCCATTTATATTATCTGCAATAAATCCCGCAGGAAAAGGGATAAACGAACACAACATTAAAAAACCGATATTTAACAACAACATTACAGTAGGGAAAATAGTTTTTACTTGTATTGTTTCGGAAATGTATTCGAATTTTTTATTCTGTTTCCTAAAAATTAAAATTAAAACTGGAACAGTCAAAAGCGCCCCGATTTCCACAGCCCAGAAAATAGAGAGTTTACCATCAAGAATGAAAAAATCAATGAAACTCATATTAGCAAATCCACCGAGCATTACCGAGGTTGTATCCCCCACGAGAGTTGCTGCACCTTGAAGATTACTTGACACAGCAATACTTATTAGCACAGGAATTGGCGAAACGTTGGTTTTCTTTGCAATAGCAAGTCCTATCGGCGCAAGCATTAAAACGGTTGCAACGTTATCGACAAAAGCAGATATAAATCCGCTCAGTATCGAAAGTAAAACAAGCACCCACATTGCGTTTGGAACTTTTGAAATAATTTTATCCGCAAGTTTATTAGGCATTCCCGATTCAGAAAACAACCCCACGGTAATCATAATTCCCACAAGCATCATTACTACGTTGTAATTTATCGCTTTAGTTACTGCCTCGTGCCAGAGCATATGACCAGAAATTGCACAAGATATTGCGCATATTCCTGCCGTTATTCCCGTTAATAACGGTTTATATTTGGGAAAAGAGATAATTAAAACATAAGTCAGTAAAAATAAAACCAAAATAAATATCTTCATAACATCCTCTTTTTTTGTATGTCTAGTTTAAAAGAAATAAAGACTTTTATCGTGAAACACGATAAAAGTCTTGTTAAAATTACTTTTGTAATTCCACAACGCCGGGCAAATGCCGTGCTGACGACGTTATGTGCGTTTATACGCCAACTACTCCCTTTTATTGCTAATTAATTATCTTACGTTTAATGCATTAAAAGTATTGTCGAGCGAAGCAAGTTTTTCGCTGAAAAGTTTCATTTCAGCTTCAGGTAGCGGAACTTCAATGATTTCCTTTAAGCCACAACCACCAACTTTACAAAGAACACCCGTGCAAAGATCTTTTGCGCCGTATTCACCATCAAGATAGGTAGCAAGTGATAAAATAGTTTCCGTATCTGAAACTAATGCTTTAACGAGTTGAACGGTAGATGCTGCAATTGCGTAGAAAGTTGCGCCTTTTGCCTTGATAACTTTTGAACCAGCAGCAACCATTCCTGTATATATGTTGCTAAGTTCGGTTTCAAGTTCATCTTCTTTTACGCCCATAATCTTAGTGCAGTATTCTCTAATATTCATACCACAAACGGTACAGAGACTCCAAGGAGACATACAAGCATCACCGTGTTCACCGAATACGTATGCGTTAACGTTTTTAGCATCAACCTTGCAGTATGCTGCAACTGCTTGGATAAGACGGTTAGAATCAAGTAACGTACCCGTACCAATTACCTGTTCTTTCCTTAAGCCTGCATCTTTCATCAAAACGTAAGTCATTACGTCAACAGGATTAGAAACTACAACGTATAAAGCGTCGGGAGCAATTTTCTTGAAATCGTTTGCTTTAATAACGCTCTTCAAGATTCCAACGTTGATTCCTGCCAAGTCTAATCTTGTTTGACCAGGCTTTCTGCCAACGCCAAAGGTTAAAATAACGATGTCGGAGCCTGCAACATCTTCATATTCTCCACACCAAATTTTACAAGAAGGAACACAAGCAGCGCATTGAGTAATATCTAATGCTTCTCCCTCTGCCTTCTCCTTGTTGATATCCACTAATACGATTTCAGAACAAACACCTTGTAATGTAAGTGCGTACGCTATAGTTGCTCCAACGTTGCCTGCGCCTAAAATTGAAATCTTTCTCTTTTTCTGTATCATTTTGCCGATTCTCTCCTATTATAATTTATCTTACTTATATGATACAACAAAAAGAAAATTTTTACAATCATTTTTTGCAAGATATTGCAAATTTTTTATTCATGTTAAATTTTTTGCAATATTATATATATCTCCTGCCCCCAAAAACAAAAAACAGTCCACCTTATCTTTCATCTTGAATAAGCTTTCAACCAATTCTGCTCTGTTTTTTGCAAAGCCAACGGACTCTGACGCATTTTTTAATCTTTCAAAAAGTTTTTGTGCGCTCCCCTCTCTATCGTATTTTTCACGAGCAGGATAGGTTTTATATATTATCACTTGATTATTTTTAAGAGAAAGAACAAATTCCTCCATCAATGCTTTAGTTCTCGAAAAGGTGTGTGGCTGAAAAATTATACCGAGTTTTTTTCCATTCTCACCAAACGCCCTTATCGTCGCCTCAATTTCTTTTGGATGATGCGCGTAATCAGCATACACGCTTTTAGAATACAAGTTCCCCAAATACTCTGCTCTACGCACAACGCCGTCAAAACTTTCTAATGATTTTTTTATGGTATTAAAATTTATTTTATATATATCGCAAACAGCACAACATGCAAGCGCATTATACACGTTATGCTTACCAACTACTTTTAATTTTATTCTGCATATTTTCCTACCAAAAGCAAACAACGTAAACGAGTATCCCTTACCGTTATATTTAATATTTTTCGCCATATACGTCGCTTTGTTGTCTATACCGAAAGAAATAGAGGTAGTTCCTGCAATATTTTTTGCATAAGGGTCGTCAACGTTAACAATCGATATTGTATTATTTATAAAAGCCTTAAAACTTTCAACCATATCCTTCATATCGGCATAACTGTCTTGATGATCGTTGTCTATATTTAGCACGACAGAAACTTTAGGCTTAATATCTAAAAAGTTTTTTTTATATTCACAAGCCTCAACTACCGCATAATCTTTGTTTCCCGACTTATAATTCCCAAAAACCTTATCTTCACCACCTAAAAAGACGGTAGGCTGAAATCTCGCCATAATAAAAGCGTTTGCAATCATATTTGTTGCGGTAGTTTTTCCGTGACTTCCCGATACCGCTATCGTATTTTTTATATCCGATATGATTTCATTTAACACCTGACTTCTCTTTAAAATAGGTATTCCTTTTTCCTTCGCCTCTAATATTTCCACGTTAGAAGAATTTATTGCAGACGTACAAATAAGCGCTCCCACGTCTTTAATATTTTCGGCACAATGCTTTAGGTAAAAAATTAAACCTTTCTTTTTTAACCGAAAAATCTTTTCAGTTATTTGAATATCACTACCACTAACCGTGTATCCGTTATCCAAAAGGAACTCGGCAATCGCAGACATTGAAATCCCCGCAACCCCTACTAAATGTATTTTTTTGCTTTTTGATAATAATAAATTCATTTTCATACCCTATTTTATGCAAAAATAGGCAAAAATAACGCAAAAAGTTGTAATTTTGTGCAATTTTTTTTAAAAAACTATTGAAATCGTAAAGAATTTATGTTAATATATATGTAATATATGTTAAGGAAGGTAAACCATAATGAACATTACTGACGTAAGAGTACGCATTGTCAAAAAAGACGATAGCAAATTAAAAGCCGTTGCATCGGTTACATTCGACGAATGCTTTGTTGTTCACGACATCAAAGTTATTGAAGGTAACGAAGGTTATTTTATTGCTATGCCCTCTAGAAAAACAGGTGATGGCGAATACAAAGACATTGCGCACCCTATCAAAACGGAAACGAGAGAAGAACTTATCAAAGTTATCCTCTCCGCTTTTGAAGAAGAAAAAGCAAAACCTGCTGAATAATTCCATTTTTAATTTTACGTCCTGTTCTATATAAAAGCCGATAAAATCATTTTGTCGGTTGTTTATATTTGTCGTAAAAAGCGTGTTTTTATTTTGCGCTTAAAACATCTCAAGCGAGATGTTTTTTGTTTTTAAATACTTGTCTTTAACTTCCCATTATGTTATAATTATAAAAAAATTAAGAGGGTTTTTATGTTATCAGATAAAATCAAGTCCTACCTTCAAGACACAAAAGACGAAACAATCGAACTAATTGAAACGTTAAGCAAAATACCAGCACCATCTGGTAAAGAAGAGCATCGTGTTGAGTTTGTAAAAAAATGGTTTGAAAACAACGGCGCAAAAGAAGTTATCGTTGACGAAGCGTTAAACGTTATATGCCCTGTAAACTGTAAAAACTCTAACGATATAGTCGTGTTTATGGCGCATACGGACGTGGTTTTTCCCGACCTTACCCCACTACCTCTAAAAAAAGATTCCGAATATATTTATTGCCCTGGTGTTGGCGACGATACGGCTTGTCTTGCAGTATTGATGATCGTTGCAAGGTACGTGTTCAAAAACAACCTTACTTCCTCTAAAGGCGTTTTATTTGTTGCAAATAGTTGCGAAGAGGGTTTAGGCAACCTAAAAGGCGTAAGACAACTTATGAAAGATTACGAGGGAAGAATTTCTGAAGTATATACTTTCGATGGAAGTTACACTCATCTCGTCAACGAATGCGTTGGTTCACACAGATACGAAATAACCTTTACAACAGAGGGTGGGCACTCTTTCGGCGCTTTCGGAAATAGGAATGCAATTGCTGCAATGGCAGAACTTATTACAAACCTTTATAAATGCAAAGTCCCCGAAAAGGAAAATACTAAAACAACTTATAACGTAGGAATTGTTGAGGGCGGAACTTCTGTAAACACAATTGCACAACAAGCAAAAATGCTTTATGAATATCGCTCGGACGATAAAGAGTGTCTTAACAAAATGAAAGACTTTTTTAATGAACAATTAAAAAATGCAATAGAATCCAAAAAGGCAGAAATTGAAGTCAAATTAGTTGGCGACCGCCCCTGTACAGGCGACGTTGACAAAATTAAACTTAAGAAAATGACCGATTTTGTCGTTTCAGTATGCGAAAAACATTCCAACCTCCCCTGCAAAACAGGCTCGGGATCAACGGACGCAAACATTCCTATGTCTTTGGGTGTCCCCTCCGTTTGCGTTGGATCTCACATCTCTTTTGGCGCACATACTAGAGAAGAAAAACTTCTTATATCTAGCATCCCGATCGGAATGAACATTACCGCAGAAATTGTGCTTGAATACTTTGATTAAACGTTAATCCCCTTGAAAAGTTTCAAGGGGATTTTTAATGACTGTTTTTTTATTTATTTATCTTTTAATCTTGACTTATTTCTGTAATACGATTGAATACTCTTAAAACCTGCGCTAAAAATTAGCGTTGTTATCTTTTCTTCTCCAAAATGCCTTTCAACGTAATCTAACCTTAACTTGTTTATATAAAGAGGAATACTCTTTTTTACATATTTGTTAAACAATCTTGAAACGCATTCAGACGAATACCCTAAATTTTTTGATATAATGGTTAAATTTATATCCTCTCTGTAATTTGAGTTAATAAATTTTAGCACTTCTCTTACGCTATCCGTTTCCGCTCTCCCGCCGTATTCTGAAAAATTTAGCCTACTACCTATCAAAAAAAGTATAAGATCTATTGCGCTCCTTTTGACACTCTCTTCATTATTGTTTAACACAATATTCTCTATAATACTAACCAATTTTTCGCATAAAGTTTCATCTACTATCACAGGAACTGACGGATGTTTTTTCTCATATTTTTTCTTATACTCTAAATAATATTTTGTGGGAATAATCAACACGTAATCTTCTCTGTTTTCCTTTCCCTCTCTAATATATCCGTGGATATCGTAACTATCAAAAAATGCTATACTGTTTTTATTTAATTGGTATTGAACGCCATTACAAATCACGTCAAAACTACCGCTCTTTACAATTACAACTTCAATACTAGAATGATAGTGCAAAGGAAAATCAGTATTGTTATTCTCTTGTATTACAAAATCATCTTCATCTTCTCTTAATTTTTCAAAATACGCATTCATATTTTTATTATACCATAATATATTTATTTATCAAAAATATTTTAGCAAATATCAAAATATGAGAATATTTTTCCAATAATTGTGCTTTATTTATAGGTTTTTTGGTGTTATAATCATTAAAAAACAAAATATGGAGTGCAAAATATGAAAGTAACACCAAAAGATTTAACTATTGATGAGAAATTAACTTTGTTGACAGGTAAAAACCTATGGCAAACGGAAAATCTAAATGATAAAATTCCTTCGGTATTTATGTCGGACGGTCCGTGTGGACTTAGGAAATTAGAGCGTATTCCCTCTGAAATAGATGATATGAATTGTGATTATACTATCGTAAAGTCAACGACAATGCCCACTCTTTCCGCTGTAGCCAACACTTGGAACAAAGAACTTGCTTACCTTGACGGGAAAAGTATTGCAGACGAATGCGTGGAACATAACGTTGATATTCTTTTAGCACCGGGAGTAAACATCAAAAAAACGCCTGTTAACGGCAGAAACTTTGAATATTTTTCTGAAGATCCACTTCTTACAGGCGAACTAGCAAAATCATTTATAATGGGGGTGCAAGACAAGGGCGTTGGGACTTGCATTAAGCACTTTGCGTTAAATAACCGTGAAAACGAGAGAGGTTATCAATCAAGCGACGTCGATGAAAGAACTATTATGGAAATTTACACCTCGGCATTTAAAAAAGCGTTTGAGGCTGACCCCTATTCGCTTATGTGTTCTTATAATCCTGTCAACGGCATTTATGCTTCGGAAAATCCTTATCTATTAAACGAAATTTTAAGAAAGAAACTTGGATATAACGGCGTTGTAATTTCAGATTGGAGTGCGGTTCATAATGCATATAAAGCGCATAATGCAACACTTGATATTGAAATGCCTCATAATAGAAAATCTTTTAATTTCCTTAAAGATGCTTACGAAAAAAATCTTATATCAGAGCAAACTATTGATGAATGCGTGCAACGTATTCTAGATCTTGTTTATAAATGTAATAGCAATAATAAAAAAGTTGAATTTACAAAACAAGAACGTCACGAAAACGCAGTTAAAATTGCTTTGGAAAGTGCAGTATTACTTAAAAACAACGGTATTTTACCACTTAAACATAAAAACGTTGCAGTAGGTGGAACACCTGCAGTCGTAAATGGAACAGGTTCGGCACGTAACACTAGCGAATATATAATTCCATCGCTAATTTCTCTACTTAAAGAGGAGATGCCAAACACTTGTTTTAACGAATTTTTTAGGGGCGAACAATTTTTCCCATCTAATCAGCGAAATACTGCCCATAAAGAAGGATATATATGTGCTTATGAAAACGATGCCGTTATCTTAAGTGTAACTAACGGCAACGATGCTGAAGGCGAAGGCTATGACCGCACTTCAATTAAACTTCCTCCTCGCATAGAAGAAAAAATAATTCAAACAGCAAAATACAACCCCAATGTTATCGTGGTAGTTTATGCAGGTAGCGCAATAGATATGAGTGCGTGGATTGACAAGGTTAGTGCAGTTATTTTTGCAGGTCATTCGGGTGAAGGTATAAACGAGGCACTTGCTAAACTTATTGCAGGTAAAGAAAATTTCAGCGGAAAACTTTCCGAAACTTTCCCACTATGCATTGAAGATACCCCTTCATATCCTGACGGAGGAAACGGATTTGCAGAATGGTATAAAGAAGGGCTTTTCGTTGGTTACCGCCATTATGATAGATATAATTTGCCCGTTCTTTTCCCCTTTGGATTTGGATTATCGTATGCGAAATTTGAGTACAGCGATTTAAGAATCAACAAGATTGATGAAACCGATTACCAAATTTGTTATACCGTTAAAAATATTTCAAACGTGGACGGAAAAGAAATTTCCGAACTTTACGTTAAAGACGTTTTCTCTTCGGTTATCCGTCCAGAAAAGGAACTTAAAGGTTTCTCCAAAAATCTAATTAAAGCCGGTGAGAGCGTGGAAGTTAAAATCAATTTGAATAAAGATGCGTTCGCTTACTATAGTATGTCGATTAAAGATTGGTACGTAGAAAACGGCACATTTGAAATTTTAATCGGCTCTTCTGCAAACGATATTCATCTTAAGGGTAAAATTCAAATTAACCTACCAGATGAAGAACAGTTTTCAGTCTTAAATAAAGCAACTAGTAATTTCTAAAAGTTCTTACAAAAAACTCCTCGCTTGCATGTAACAAGCGAGGAGTTTTTATTAAATTTATATTAGAGTTTATTTCTTTGAATTTTTCCGCTTACAGTTTTAGGCAGAGAATCTCTAAACACCACTATTCTAGGATATTTATAAGGAGCAGTCTTTGCTTTTACGTACATTTGAATTTCCTTTTTAAGTTCGTCGCTAGGTTGTTTACCTTTTACTAAAACTATGCTAGCCTTAACAACTTGACCACGCACCTCGTCGGGTTCGGCTGAAACACCGCATTCTAAAACGTAAGGAAGTTCCATAATAACACTTTCAATTTCAAACGGTCCTATGCGATATCCCGAAGACTTAATAACGTCATCAACACGCCCAACGTACCAATAAAATCCGTCCTCATCTCTCCAAGCAGTATCGCCCGTGTGATAAAATCCATCGTGCCAAACTTCTTTTGTCTTTTCTTCGTCTCCATAATAGCCTGTAAATAATCCGCACGGCGCACCGTCCTTAACGTTTACAACTATTTCACCGACCTCACCAACGGCTACCGAATTGCCGTTTTCATCAACAATATCCATATCGTAAATAGGGGCTGGCTTACCCATTGAGCCTACCTTGTGTGGTTTACCTACGAGATTGCCTACAAGCATTGTCGTTTCAGATTGACCAAACCCTTCTTTAATTTGTAATCCGGTGAGTTTTTCAAACTGGCTGTAAACTTCGGGGTTAAGCGCCTCTCCTGCCGTTGACATATGCTGTACGGAAGAAAAATCGTATTTTGATATATCTTCTTTTATTAACATTCTAAGCATTGTTGGCGGAGCGCAGAAAGTTGTAATGTGGTATTTTGCAAACATCGGTAAAATATCCGATGCATCAAAACGGTCAAAGTCATAAACAAACGTTGCAGCCTCACACAACCATTGTCCGTAAAGTTTACCCCACATTGATTTTGCCCAACCCGTATCCGAGATTGTAAGATGCAGTCCGTCGGGATTTACGTTATGCCAATATTTTGCCGTATGGAAATGCCCTAAAGGATATTTATGGTTATGCGCAGCAATTTTTGGATAACCGCTTGTTCCCGATGTAAAGAACATAAGCAATAAATCATCTCCACAAGGAGAGTTTTCCGTCCTATCAAAATGAGTGCTGAACATCGTGTATTCTTCATCAAAACTTCTCCACCCATCTCGAGTGCCGTTTACCATAATTTTGTGTTTTAATTGAGGACACTTTTCAGCCGCAATCTCTACTTGATGAGCCGTATCGCCATCTGCCGTACAAATTATTGCGCTAACTCCCGCTGCGTTAAATCTATATTCAAAATCGTGTTCTTGAAGTTGGTTTGTTGCAGGAATTGCAATAGCGCCTAATTTATTAAGCCCAATCATTGCAAACCAGAATTGGTAATGACGTTTTAATACGAGCATAACTCTGTCGCCTTTCTTTATACCTAAAGACTTAAAGTAGTTTGCCGAACGTGCAGATTGTTTCTTTATATCGCTAAAAGTAAATCTTCTTTCAGTCTTATCTTTTGAGATGTGGAGCATAGCAAGTTTATCAGGCTCACGTTCTGCAAGCGCATCAACAAGATCGAATGCAAAGTTAAACTTGTCCTCCCCCTTAAATTTAATTGAAGTGGGCGTGCCGTCCTCATCTTCAACAACGTCAATAAACTTTTTATAAATTCTATCCTTTGTATCGGGAACGTTACCCTTTTTAATAGGCTCTTGAATAAGTTTTCTTTGTGAAAGTTCGGGGATAGGCTCACCTGTAGGATTTAGAACAATAGCATAGAACACACAGTCTCTACCATTAACGGCAATCATTCCGTGCGGAACATCACTATCGTAATAAATACTGTCCCCAGGTCCTAAAACTTCCTTGTGTTCGCCTATTTGAATCATCAAATATCCGTCAACAACTATATCACACTCTTGCCCTGCGTGAGTGGTAAGTTCAATATCTTTTCCCTGTGCATCATCTCTGAACACGCTACGAACGTAAAGAGGTTCTGCAATACGGTTTTGAAAAGCGTAAGCAAGGTTAAAATAAGTCATACCGTGCGCTTGAGCAATTTTCTGACCTGCACCGTAACGTGTTACCGTATATCCTTTAAGTTTAGGGCTGTAACCCTCAATTATATCTGTTACGTTTACGCCGAGAGCCAAAGCACAGCGGTAAATAAAAGCAAAGTTAAGGTCTTTTTCCCCGTTTTCACACGCAGAATACTCCTCAACGGAAATACCTGTTTTTTCCGCCATATCTTCTTTAGTTAAACCAACAACATCACGGAGTTCTCTAATTCTCCCCGCCATCTCTTTAATCTTAAAATCAAGACCTGTCATTTGTTCCATAATCATCCTCCATTGGGTAAAAAAAACCCGTCTCAAAGTGTTCTTTGAGACGAGCATTATTAACACCCGCGGTACCACTCAAATTGCGATATTATCGCCACTCTTGGAGTCTATTAACCCCTATGACATTAACGCAGCAATCACGGAAAGGTTCTACTTGCCAGAATTTGGCTTTCTTCCTTTCGGCTCGGAAACTACAAACGCATAAACCCGCCTAATGGCTTACACCAACCGCCATCTCTCTGTAAGGAAAATTTAAGCGCACTTTTCTTCAACGCCTTTAAGATAGCAATATTTTACCACAAGAGAAAATTTTTGTCAAACGTTTAACACATATTTTACAAGCATCTTAAAAGCCACCAAATGGTGGCTTTTAAGTAAAATCTTTATTTATTACAGAAAAAATCAGTTGAGCGAGCGGCGTTGGGTTTTCTACCTACCGTAGTGTTATCTTCTCTGCGATCCCTAAGTTCCGGTATGGGGTTAGGGGCAGTTTGGAACCTGTAATCTGCGCCTCTTTTTCTTATAAACATTTCTATTACGTTGTGCGACGGAACTATATCCGTTGTGGGATTTATTATATCTTGATATTTAAAGAAATTTGCATCTTGTGGCAAGTCGTTTACTCGCACGTAATTTTCTTTATCGCTAGTAAACTGAACGGTGTCGCACAAAATTTTGCGCACGTAATCAATATTTTCGTGCAAAACGATAGGCGCAGGAAATTCTCCGTCTCTAATAACTTCTTGCCAATCTTTTCCTTCGTATTTTTTAAGCAATTCCACAGCTTTATGAAGATGCGCAATTTCAAACGAAAGATTTTCTTCCCATAAGTTTTTAATATACGGGTCGGTTTCAGTAAGATAACAAGACCAATAAAGATAGCATTCGCAATACTCGTGCCAAAGTAACATTTCAAGCCAAGTAGCATTTGCATCCATAAGCGACTCGTACTGCGTTACGTGCTCTTCTTCTACAAGGCAAATTTCTTGATAAAGCCTTCTTCCTATGTCCGAATTAGCAAAATTTGTTACGTTCATATAGTAATTCATAGTTTGTTGTTCGGCAGCGGTTATTATCATAGTGTTAAGCACCGTTTGCACGTCAGAATTTTTGCCGTCTATGCACCTTTTAACGTTATCTTTGGGAAAACGGTGATGTGAGATTGTCGGTCTTCCAGGCATAATTTCCGTGTAACGCCCAACCAACCATTCGGCATATATACCCTGTTCCATTTCCAAAAGATTTGCGTAACGGTATAAATGATCAAAGTCTTCAAGCAAAGCAAAGTCTAACGCAGTTTTAACCGAACAATCGAGTTCTCTCTTCGCTAGTTCACTTGTCAAATCCACCGCAAGTTGCTCATACGATATCGTATGCTCTAAAATGCTTTCGTCTTTAGGTTTTAGTAGGGATATTTTTAACTGTTGCTGTTTCTCTATCATACGAGTAAGAGAAATTTCCCTACGCAAATCATTGTCGCAAGTATGTCTTGCTAGTTGATGAGAAAACCAGTTTGATTCAAACTCTGTACCGTTCATAAGAATTATACGGCATTTTGTATATGGATCAACTTCCCTTTTATTATAGGCTTTAGGATATAATTGTTGCCAATTTTGTAGTGATTTTTCCACACTTCTCGGCTTTTCATTAAACGGATTCATTGGACTACTCCTTTTTTTGATTTTTCCTTTTTATTGTATGAAAACCGAATTATTTGTGTGAAAAACCCCGACGTTTGCCTTACCTTTTAAGATAAATAAACGTCGGGGTTTTATATCAATAATGCTAAATTAGATTATTTCTATTCCTGCAATCGTACAGAAATCTTTTATAAGTTTACTGTTATCGCCGTAGGAAATAATATAGTGCTGACACATAACTTTATCTGCAAAATCTTCGGTATCTTTAAGTAAAATCTTAAGACCTGGAAGTTGTGGTGCAGGTTGTGTCCAACCGGCCTCTTCCCACTTTTGTGGCGAAGTACCTTCACCAACAACCATGTGCATAACGTATTTTCCATCTTCTACAGCCAAACGACACATTGTTAGTACGCCCGTCTTAACCTTTGAAACGTTCAAAATGCCTTGATTGAGTTCACCAAACGCTGCAGGCATTACGGTTACTTGTCCATCAACAATCTCTGCTGGAACGTAGTCGGGAACACCTGCAAGAACACCGTCTGTAAAGAATTCATAAAATTCTAAATATGCTGCAATTTGACCCGTGAGCGCTTTTATAACCGCTTGTGTTACGTTGCCTAAGCAGTCGTTTTCAGGCACGGTACAAATATTTTCTCTATCTGCAAGGAGCATAAATATCATTGCTGGGGGAAGCCCTAAAAGTTTTTTCATACCGTCAACATCTTTTAAGGAGATTGCGCAGTATTTTCTTTCGTCAATTATCTGCTTTAATGCAATATAATATGAAGTTGCTAAACGTACAACTCTTTGGTCAGCCTCTTTTAAGAACTTCCAAGTTTTAACCGTTTCTTCAATTACTTTGTCGATTTGTTCGTCGGTTACTTTCTCTGCTCTCTGAACCATTTCAAGCATTTCAAAACACTCGATTTCCGGTCCGATTTCTCTCTTTAAGGAACTTCCGTCAAACAAAGTGCCGTATAGGTGCATATCTCTATAACCCATATGTCCGATTTTTGCCGAACGAAGTTGAGCAAATGCAGACGCGGCCTTACAGGAAGACAACACTTCGTTTACCTTTGAAGGTACGCCAATAATATCGTAAACGTATTTAAATTTATACCCTAAATCTTTCATTGTTTTACGAAGCGCTGTTGTTCCTGCCTGATCGGCTGTGGTAACAATTCTACCCTCTTCTATCCAACCGCAAAGTCCCCATAATACCATAGGTTTATGGCGGAATT
The DNA here is from genome assembly GCA_045656465.1 of Christensenellaceae bacterium. GTDB lineage: Bacteria > Bacillota > Clostridia > Christensenellales > Borkfalkiaceae > UBA1259. The sequence goes on along the minus strand of JAZORG010000004.1, from coordinate 13,728 downwards.
TTTCTGCTACTTTAATTACGGCGTGAGTAGGAATCCAACCTGCAACACATAAAACTAAAACGTCAAAATCCTTATCAGCAAAGTATTCTTTTGCCTTATCAACGTCCTTTTCTTCGTAATCGTCCCTAATAGGATAGCAAGGATAAACCGTTGCTCCACTTTTCATAAGATCGTCAAGCGCTTTTTGACATTTGTTTTCAATAATTTCTATCGGTGTATTTACCTCACCGAAACCTGCAAATGCAATTTTCATCATTTAAAAATCTCCATTAATTTTTTTTCTTTTATTTTGTAATCTGCATAAACTTCTATGTATGCAGGATTTACCGATTTATAGGACTTATCCGTCGCCACAAGTTTTTCGGCTGCAACAATCGGATTTTCAAATAATCCTATACCAATACCCGCAAAAATTGCAGAGCCTAAGCACGCTGTTTCGTTTTGTTTTAATGTAACTATTTCCTTTTCAAGAACACTACTTTTTATTTCGCACCAAACTTTACTCTTTGCTCCACCACCCATAGAACGGATTTGATTTAAGTTCACGCCCATAAACTCTACGTATTCTTTAATCATATACGCCACACTTTCCATTATGGCACGCACGAAATGTCCCCTTTCGTGTTTTAATTCCACCCCAAAGAACACACCCTTTGCATTTGGTTGGTTTTTAGGCATAACCGTTCCACAAAGATGAGGCAACACAATTAATCCCTCACAACCGGCAGTAACCTGCTCAGCCATAGCGTTTAGTTGGTCAAAAGTTAACTGGTCGCAGAATTTTTGCTTAAACCACTCTAAAACCGCACCTGCGGTCGGCGCCCACATAAGCAAGCAATAAAGTCCCTTTTTAACATAATAAACGGAAACCTTAAGTCCCTCGTAATAGGGTGGGAATTTTTCAGTTAAAGCGCAAACGGCAAGAGCAGTCCCCGTCGTTTCACTCATTATTCCTTCTTTTACAACGCCTGCGCCAGTTGCGCCTGCAATCTGGTCTAAAGCACTTGTAACAACCTTAATTCCGTTCCATTCGCCAACAACTTCGCCACTCTCTTTAAGCATAGGCAGATTGTTTTTGTTTATCCCTAAATAAGAAAGTATCTCTGGGATATATTCTCCAGAATGAATATCCATTAAAAGCGAGGACGAATATAATGATCGTGAAGCGCAAAAATTACCTGTCAAACGAAAAATTATGTAATCTTCAAGCAGTAGGAATTTGTCGGCTTTTTCAAAGATTTCGGGGGCATTATCCTTTAACCACTCTATCTTTGGAGCAGGATAACCTGCGGGAATTTCCGCTTGTCCGGTTAAATTGTAAATCTTTTCAATCCCGAACTTTTCCTCCATGCGCTTTGCCTGTATTTCCGCTCTATTATCAAGCCAAATGATTGCATTCATAAGAGGATTACCCGCTTTATCAAGCACGATCATCGTTTCGCCTTGCGTATCAACAGATAAAGCGTCAACCTTAAATTTGGCAGTAATTTTCGATACCGTTTGAGTAAATACCTTATAAAACTCCTCTGCGGGGAATTCTATAAACTCACCTTCGGTTATCAATTTATATTGCGCCGATTCAGATGCTAGCATATTGCCGTTTTCATCAAACAAACAGGCTTTAAGCGCAGTTGTTCCAAAGTCAACGCCAAGAATGTTTTTAGACATTTTTTACCTCTTATTAGAATTTACTGTTAATTCTTTCTAAAGTTTCACGAACGAGAATATCCCCACCCTCGTGTCCTGTATAACCGCTACTTACGTATGCAGAATAGTGGCTACCTTTTTCTGCCTTTTCGGTGGGAAGATATCCATCTGCACCGCAAGCAAGTTGGATAAGGAATGTTTGTTTTGCCTTGCTTCTTGCTCTGATTTTATTACCATAATCAAGGAATAATTCAAAGGGATTTGTTGCGATTGCTATATCACCGAAACGAATAATATGAATTTCTTCCTTGAACGTGTTAATTTTCTGTTGAAGTTCATAACGTACTACCGCACCTGCATAAATATGCATTGCAGCGTTGTCGTCGAAAGAAATTCTTCTACCACGGTTCTTTGTTATAAATTTATCAAGTTGCTCAAGTGCATTATTGTATTCTGCTATTGTTACTCTACGCAAAGGTAAGGTAATATCGAACGTTTCGTGAACGAGCAATCCCTCGTCTTTAAAATCATCGCCGAGTTCTTCAAATACAGATATAATTTCATTAGAAATTCTTCTTCCTACAACCTTTAAGCCACTAACGTCAAACATAGAGGGGTCTGCTCTTCTTTCTAGAACCTCATTTCTCTTGATGTTGGGGTCGTCAATATAACTTTCAGGTTGAACCCACCTAATCATATCTCTAGGACATTGGTCGCCTGCTGCAGAGCAAAGACCTAAAACCTGAATATGTTTACCATATTTTGCACGGAGGTTTTCCTTAACCTTTCCCCAATAGTCGGAAGAAATATAACTTCTGTGTTCAACAACCTGTGCAGGACAAGCAATATTTGCAATTACGCCAGAGAGGTTCTTGTTTTCATCAAAGGTATAGATAAGTTCAATACCGCTGTCATTACCAGCCTCTAAAGAATCAAAGTTAGCAAGATTTGTATCCCCCCACATTTTTGCCGAGCCGTCATCATAGCAAACACGGCGGTTCATACCAACAACTGCACGACCAAATGCATTTTGATAGAAAGCGGGTTTTCTGTTATTCCAAGCCTCAATAACTGCTTTGCAAATTGAATTTACTAAAATATCCAAACATTCATTAGGCGAAAGACATTCTTCATTGTTTACCAATGGTTTATATGCCATATCTTCAGGAATAATTTCTTTTAAATATTGCAATGCACTCTTACTTGACGCACCGACTTTTCCTGCAACATAACTTTGTCTTTTATAAACCATTGAAGTGTGGCTGTGAATTGCGCTAATGATAATTTTATCTAACGGTAGATCGATTTTACCCTTAAGTTTATTTCTAACCTCATCCATAACGTTAGTCCCAATAGCAACGATATCACAAGCAGCAATAACCATTTGATCATCACCACTTTCAAGCGCAAAGGCTGTTACCGTAATAGGGCTTTCAACTTCATCGGTAATTCTTTCAAAGAACTGACCTGCAAGACTAATTTTTGTTCCTTTTTTTGGGGTCATATCAACTTCTGACCAGCCAATTTTAATTTTTGACATAATAAGTTCCTCCTAATTTTTAATTGAATTTTTTATTTATTTTTTCTATGGTTTCACGAACAAGTATGTCTCCTCCCTCGTGTCCCGTTGTTCCACTACTTACGTAAGCCGAATAATGGCTACCCTTTTCAGCAAGTTCAGTGGGTAAATAACCACCGCACCCACAAGCAAGTTGAATAAGGAAAGTTTGTTTTGCCCTGCTTCTTGCCCTGATTTTGTTTCCATAATCAAGAAACAACTCAAAGGGATTTGTTGCTATTGCAATATCATCAAAACGTATAACGTGAATTTCCTCTTTAAAAGTATTCATAATTTGTTGAGCGTTATATCTATCCACTATGCCCGAATAAATATAAAGTTTGGCGTTTTCTTCGTATGTAACTCTTTTTCCACGATTGTTTGCAATAAAACTATCTATTCTATTCTTTGCATCTTCATATTCACAAATAGTTACTCTGCGAAGTGGAAAAGTCATATTGACTGTTTCGTGAATTAAAACGCCTTCGTCTTTCATTTTGGTTAAATCTAGTTCTTCAAAAACAGATATTATTTCGTTTGAAATCCTTTTCCCAACTAGTTTTAATCCACTTATATCAAACATTGAGGGGTCTGCTCTTCTTTCAATAGGATACAAGTGATGAATGTGCGGATCTTCAACTGGTGTTTCCGGCTCGACAAAACGAATTAAATCTCTAGGACATTGATCACCCGCAGCAGAACATAGCCCTAAAACGAAAACCTTTCTCCCAAAATGTTTTTCTATGTTTTCTTTAACTTTTCCCCAATAGTCTGAAGAAATAAAATATCTTTGTTCTACAACTTGCGCAGGGCAAGCAACATTTGCAATAACACCATTTATCTCTTTTTTATCGTTAAACGTATAGATAAGTTCAATACCGCTGTCGTTTCCACCCTCTAAACAATCAAAGTTTGCAAGGTTTGTTTCTCCCCACATTCTAGCAGAACCATCATCATATAAAACACGTCGATTCATTCCTATAGGCGCACGGCCAAATGCGCATTGATAATAACCTTCGGTTCGATTTTCCCACGCAAGTAAAACCGCCTCTGCAATTTTGTCTGCAAGGAATAAAAGCGCATCTTCGGGCGACATAAACTTTTCCCCACTAGTTTTGGAAAGATAAGCCATATCTTCGGGCAACGTTCTTTTTAAATAATTATCTTGTATAACGTAACCCAAAGTTCTAACTTGTTTATAGGTGTAAGAAGTGTGCGTATGAATTGCTGAAAGTATTACCTTATCCGTAGAAATTGGAAGTTTATCTTTAAGCCTTTCTTTAACCATTTTGTTAAGGTTTTGAGCAACTCCACCGAGGTCGCAAGAACAAATAATCATTTGGTCGTTATCACTCTCTAACGCAAATGCCGTAGCGTAAAGTCTGCTTTCCACCACGTCTGAAACTCTTTCGTAAAATTGACCAGCAAGACTTATTCTTTCGTTTGGCGTTATATCAACTTCCGCCCAACCCATTTTTATTTTTGCCATAACTATCCCCTAATTAAAATTTATATTTTTTCCTTATTATTTAAGCGATGACGCTTTCTATAGTCTTTTCTAACAAGAATGTCAATAATTACAAGCGAAATAATTATCAAAATGATAATTCCAAAAAGCACCCAATATACTGTACTCCAACCGCGAGAGTCTATTACAGCACCTATTACCGTTGGCGTAACTCCTGCGGATATCGAGGCTATTGCATTCGATATTGCACTATATGATGCAGAATTTATTTGCTTTCTCATTCTAAACGTCATTACACTTAATACTATCGCTTTAACGCCGTTTGCTATAACAACATACACTATTGATAAGCCCAGGGCAAGGAAAACGTTAACATCATAAAAAAGTGCAAGCAAAACTATGATAGGAATTAAAACAATAGAAAATATTATACCCTGTTTGATAAAATCTTTATGCGTATCACACGTGCTTATTACCATCATCGGGCCTATAGCAATGGTTACGGGCGCAAGAATTGATACGTAAATGGAAACGTCTTGACTTAAATGATGCACGTCAACAAGCAAACTCGTTATGTAACTCATTACTCCGTAAAAGAGCGACGTTATTAAAAAGGCAAGCATTAGGTCTATAACGTAAAATAGACTTGCACTTTTCTTTGATTTAATAACAAATAACGGATCGTTTTCATTATCAGCAGTCTTTTTAGAAACAACACTTTCACTTTTTTCGTGCTTGTCCATAATTTCATTGATATGCGAAAAACGTTTTGCCTTTTTTATAATGATTAGAAAGCAAACAAGCGATGCCATAAATATTGAGCCGATAACAAAATACGGAACACGCCATGCGTCAAATCCTATACAAAATGCGCACATTCCGTAAGCGACAACAGAACCTGTCGCATAGCCAATATTCATAAACTTATTGGCTTTTGTCAACATTGTAGTAGGTAAATTCTGCGTCAAAGCGTAGTTACAACCGCAATAAATTGCAGCCTGAAACACACCCGACAAACCGAAATATATCCAAATATGGTATATATTTGTTGATATCCCTATAAGCGCTGTTGTAATTGCAGCAAAAGGAACGGTTATAGCCAAATATTTATTCAAATTGATTTTGCTCATTATAAAGAACAAAATAATTTGTACCGCTCCGTAGCCGACAAAATAAAAGGTGTTTGCCATACTTGCTTTAGAATATTCTAGACTCCATAAATCAACTATGTATTTTAATTCTGCAGCAAAAACGCCTTTAGCAGCCATGCTTGATGTGTATAAAAAGAAACAAGCAAAAATCAGTAAGTTACCAAACTTGAATCGTGTTTTATCTATGTTTGCCTTTGTTACAGGCTTATCGTCGTGATGTAAGCTAAACCTAAAGAGAGCCATATTATTATCCTCTGTAATCTATAGTAACCGTTCCGTCCGAATTGAATTTTACCGTATCTTTATCCATATTGATTGATTCTTTATGTTTTAGATATTCGTCAACGCTATTGAATACGGGCTTAAATTTACTTAATACGTTTTTTGCCTCTTTAGCGTCGTTTTCAAGAAGTTTTCTAATCAAACCTATTTGGAATTTCGCAGAATTTACGCAAGCATTATAAGCGTCCTTTATAAAATAATCTTTACCGTGTGAAGTCCCGATTGCCCCTGTTGCATAAGCGTGAATTGTAGGAACCAACGTACTTAAATCGCCCATATCTGTTGATGATGCTAACCACTCGTCTTTATAAAAATACCCGTCTTTACCTACGATATCTTCCATAACTGTAAGTGCAACCTCACGGAGATTTGCATCTTCTCTTAGCGCTTCAGAACCTGCCATATCTTCAATAGTTACCGTACAGCCGTTTGCTGCTGCCGCCGCAGAAATTGCAAGGTTTACTGCTTGGTTTACCTTTTTGTGCGCTATAGGCTCTGCCGCACGAACGTAACTTTCAATAACAACCTCGTCTGGAACAGCGTTTACTGCATCACCGCCCTTAGTTATAATTGAGTGAACCCTTGCATAATATTCTTCCTTAAAAGTTTCTCTTAAAGAGTTAACTGCAAGAATAATAAGCGATGCAGCGTTGAGAGCATTTACGCCGTTATAAGGATGTGCGCCTGCGTGCGCAGAAACACCTTTAACGATTGTGTGTTTTCTTATAACTCCGTTATGACCTTTAGTAAGAAGCAACTTATATTCTTTATTTGGCGATGCGTGCACCATAAAAGCAATATCAACGTCGTCAAAATATCTTCTAGATATAAATTCAGGCTTGCCAGAAGTAAATTTGATAATTCCTTTTTTAACAAGTTCCTTTCTGTATCCGATTTCTATACCCTCTTCGGCAGGAACAAGACAAAGTTTAATTTTTCCGCATAATCCGTCAATAGCGCCCTCTTCCTTAAGCGCAGATGCAAGCCCCATCATAGCGGCGCATTGTGCGTGGTGTCCGCACGAGTGAACTGCTCCCGTTTCTTTATCACATCCGGGGTGTGTGCGGTTAATTAAAGAATCAAGTTCTGCTAAAATCAATAATGTAGGACCAGGCTTGCCTGTGTCTAATACCGTATAAAAACCTGTAATATTTTCCGCCTCTACTATTTCATAACCCAATTTTTCAAAATGTTCTTTTACGTAAGCGTGAGTTTTATATTCCTTGTAACCAGGTTCGGGATTTTCCCAAATATATCTTTCCGCTTGTAAAATTAGGTCTTTATATTTTTCAACCATATCATAATACTTTTTCATTTTCATCACCTATTTAACCTTTATTATATTGTTGTCCATTTCAAGACTTGTACCGTAAGGTGTAGAAAGCCTATTAAGCACGTCAAAAATTTCTTTTGCCTCTTCTCCTTTTGCAAAGTAAGGCAGTCCGTCAAGTTTACCTTCCCTCTTAAAACCTGCAACGATGGGCATCATCTCAAGCGAGGTTAGTTTACCGTTTTCAAAGGTCATTTTTGGTAAAACCGTCATAAAATTATATCTATGCACTTGAAGTCCTATCGTATTGTTTTTTGAACGAGCCATAAGCCCTTCCCAAGCGGTAGCATTCTTATCGCAACCGTACTTTTCCATAAAGTCCGCAGGGAGGAAAGGAACTCTCATTCCCTGATAAATAAAATCGCCAAGCGAGTAAAAAATAGGACAGCCCTTATACATTTCAATTGCCCTCAACTGATGCGTTCCGCCACCTATAACGGCAGACACGCCCGCATCAATACACGCACGTGCTAATTCCTCGTAATAATCGGGAACGTTTTCGTGGCTTTCTCCCTTACTGTCATGGCAATGAATTAAAATGAATACGTAGTCGTTTTCTTCTTTTGCTTTTTTTATAGAATTAATAACTCTTACCTTATCAGCCTTATTGCATTCACTCAATTTTTTAGAGCCGTCGTAACAAAATTTGATAGACCCGAAAGTGAAAACACCATCTGGGTCAGGAAGTTCAAATCCACCCGCAACGCTTCTATCTCTTGATGCATTAATTTTGGTTGCTTTTGCTATCGCTTTAAGTGTTTCAAGGTCCTCTCTTTCGATCATACTGTAATCGTTATGTCTAAAGTAGTTTACACCGGGACGACCTTTCATAGTGTTTGTTTTAACACCTGCACGAGATGCAGTATGTAGTGCAGAATATTCGCAACATAAAGCGATGATTGCAACCTTATTGTTCTTTTTACTTAAAATTGCAGGCGCTCCTGCCTCTTCAAGACTTCTTCCCGTTCCCGAATGAGCAAGACCACGCTTATCCAACTCGTCGATAGTAGAGAGCATTCCGTGATAAGAATAATCCATACAATGGTTATTAGCCGTTCCGTAATAGTCAAAGCCAAACTTGTTTAAGTCGTCAAAAACTTCAGGCTCGGTATTTAGCCACGTTCCTCCACTATACGCATTGGGAAAATCACCAAACTTTGAAACGTTTGTTTCAAGGTTTGTAATTTTTACGTCGCAAGAATCAATATACGCCTTAACCTCTTTAAAATCACCATTAAAATACTCCTGTGGAATATCAGCAACAAACAACGAGTCGCCCGTACCCGTAACAACGAGTTTTTCTTTCATAAAGCATCTCCTTATCCGCATTAGCGGTTTTATTGTTCAAGAGTGGTTTGCTCTTTAATTTCTTCTTTTGCTTCCATTTCCTTATAAAATTTCTTTTCTTCTTTTTTTAGTGCAGGAAATGCTAGGATAATGTAGCATATCGCACATAATGCCCACGATATAGGATATACTGCGTAAAGCATTTCTAAAGAAGGCGCAAGTAAATAAAATGTTTTCATCCACAAAATTCTAAATACGCAAGTGCATAAAAGACTTGTTATCATTGTAGATAAGTTCTTGCCCATACCACGCAAAACGTTTGCAAAAACATTCATAACACCAACCACAAACTGAAAACTACCCATTATTACAATTCTGATTGCGCCATATTCTATAATTTTAACGTCGTCGGTCATTATTCCACAAAGTTGCCATCTAAACAGTACACATAACATCCCAAAAAACACGGCAACTATGGTTACCACACATAGACCACGCCACAACACTTGCCAGATGCGCTTGAAATTTTTTGCGCCTAAATTCTGTGCAATGAACGCCATTACAGCCATTGAAAAAGCGTCCGTTGCATCATGAACTATCATATCAAACTGATGCGCTATAGTGTTTGCAGCCATCACCTGTTCCCCGTAAGAGTTTATTGTTGAAGCAACTACTACATTTGACAGCGAGAACATACATCTTTGAAAACCGATAGGCAGACCATACTTAACAATCTCGAATAATTCTTTTTTGAATATCTTAAAATACTTTCTCTCAAGTTTTGCATAACCGTTGCTACGTGCTAAAACAACAAGCGACAATATTGCAGAAACGGCTTGAGAGGCAACAGTTGCTATTGCAACCCCCTCAACGTCCTTTTTTAAGACGATTATAAAGAAAATATTAAGCCCGATATTTACCACCCCACCGATAATTAAGAAAATTAACGGACGAAGTGTATCACCCACCGCACGCATAATCGAGGCAGAAAAATTATAGAGCATAATTATAGGCATTCCGATAAAATATATCTGCATATATTTTGTCGCCATATCTATAACCTTTGCATCGCAATTCATCCATTCGAGAAAAGTTCTTGCACAGAAAAACCCGATTAAAGCAAGCACTATCCCAACAACTATACTTAAAAAAATAGAAGTTCCAACAAGTTTTCTAGACTTCTCAACGTCCTTTGCGCCCATATATCTTGCAACTAATATGTTTGCGCTTAATGAAAGACCGATAAAAAAACCGATAATTAGATTTACAAGAGCAGTCGTTGCGCCTACAGCCGCTACTGCGCTGTCAGAAGCAAAAATACCTAAAACAGTTACGTCTGCCGCATTGAATAGAAGTTGAACAATGTTTATACCCAGAATCGGTAAAGCATAGATAATCATTTTTTTGACTATCGCACCTTTAGTCATATCCATCTCAAAACTTCTAGCCACTCAAATCTTTCTCCTTTTTTTCAATTTACAAGTAAATTGTACGCCTGCTTTTTTCGAAAGTCAACGTAAAAGTTACGAAAGTTTTTCGTTAACGTAAATTTTGTTGCATTATTATTTTCTTTGTGTTACAATTAACCTAACGGAGGGAATTATGACACTTGAAAAACTTGCCTCTATTGCAGGCGTTTCTTTAAGCACAGTATCCAAAGCATTTTCTGGAAGCAGAGAAATAAGCGAAAAAACAAGACAAAAAATCTTTGACATTGCAAAAGAAAACGGTTGTTTTAACAAATACTACAACTTTAAGAGCGACAAAAAAATTATCGCTGTAATCTGTCCTGAAGTTGAAAGTGCTTATTACTGCTCAATGGTTGCTAGACTTGAAAGCGAACTGTCTAAATACGGCGCTCAAATGATTGTTGCCATAAGTAGTTTTTCAGCAAAGAAAGAAATTGACGTCGTTAATTATTTTATTTCTAGCAAAATGGTTGACGGAATAATCATAATTGCAAGTAGCGCAAAGATCAAGTTCAATAAAGACGTTCCGATAATCGCCGTTCATACTAAAAGAGATCTTTCGGAAGTAGATTGTCTAAACCCTGCTTTTGCTGACGCTTTTTTTGATGCTATTAAACATTTTATCGACAATGGACACACAAAAATTGCTTTTTTTGGCGAAACCCACACCAAGTCTCACCAAAATTTATTTATTAAAACTATGCAAAAGGCAAACCTAACTGTAAATCCCGACTGGATTTTTGAAGAAAACACACGTTTTGAAACCGCAGGATATTCTGCTATGCAAAAAGTTTATGCAATGCAAGATAAGCCAACCGCAATCTTTTGCGCTTATGACAACATTGCTTTGGGCGCAATACAGTCAATCAGAACTCACGGTCAAAACGTTCCCGACAATTTTTCAGTAATCGGTATAAACGATATCCCCTTTGCTTCTCATTACAATATTTCTTTAACTACAATCAAAGCGAACAGCACTACTCTTTGCGATATGGCAGTTGATTTAATTATGAAAAAAATAGAAAACAAATTTTTCACCTTGCGCCAACGCATAAGTTTAAGAAGCGAATTAATTATAAGAAACTCAGTAAAAAATATATCTAAAAAAAGATAATTTCCTTATTAACGCTAAAAAGGTCGGTTTCCCGACCTTTTTATTTATAGCAAAACATCCCTATTAGTTCCGTAAAAAATATCCTCTTTACCTGATATCAAACGGCAAAACTCTTCAAAGTCCTCCCAAGTAAGCCAATTTTTGTCGTTATAATCCATTTCATAAGTATGTCCCCAAATATAGAACAACTGTGGTTTATCCGTTTTTAACTCTATAAACTCCTTTGCAAGATTAAACATTCTCTCTTTGTTTAGATAATAAACGGACGGATTAAACCTATATAAATTATCTTGCAACTCAAAGTTATGATTGCAAGTTATAGTTCTAGAATATTTTACTCCCGTTTTATTTTTTATGAGTTCTGCTACTCTATCGTCATTATTCTGCCCACCACAAGGATACGCCATTCCGATAACCTCGTAACCACAAAGAGCGGATAAAATCTGGCGGTCGTTTTCAACCTGATCTATCACTTCGTTATCACACAACGAGGTAAGCAAAGGGTGCGTTTTCGTATGAACTGCTACCTCGTGATTTTTATACACTTCTTTAACGTCTTTAGGTGCTACTTTAGAGTGATTTACAACGTACCCTCTCTGGTCTAACGTACTAACGTTTCCCAAAAGACAAGAATTTAAGTTAAAAGTCGCTTTTAAGCCGTATTTATCTAGTATTTCAATGGCTCTTATATCTTGCAAAACTCCGTCGTCAAAACTAAAAGTTACCGCTTTATTTTTACCCTGCCACACAGCAAATATTCCTCCAATTTTATTAACAATTATATTATATATCTTTTGCAATTTTTTTTCAATAAATTTTAATAATTTTATCGAAAAATATTTGTTTGCTTTCACTTATAAAATCAGTTGAAAAATATTACAATATATGATAATATAAAAACACTATGGAGACGTAGCTCAGCTGGTTAGAGCGCTTGCTTGACATGCAAGAGGTCATAGGTTCAAGTCCTACCGCCTCCACCATTATTAGAACCGATAGCATTTATGTGATTTCGGTTCTTTTTTTATGTATAAGTTTATGTAGGACTTGAATTAGGAGCAAGCAACTTTAGTTGCGTGTTCGCCAAAGGCGAAAAAACAGTCCTGTGGACTGTTTTGCGGGAGGCTCGAGAGAAGCAAGTCCTACCGCCTCCACCAAAAAATCTCGGTAGCAAAACTACCGAGATTTTTATCTTGTTCACTATTGACTTTTAACTAAAATTTTATTATTGAACATAATTGTTATAAACTTAAGTATCTTTATAAGTGTTCTAAACCCGAGTTTTTCTTAACCGTAAACTCTCCTTCTTTTTCAACAAACTCTTTGTTTTTATCTTCAAGGGTTAAGAATTTTTGATAATACCTAATCCCAAATTCCCTTAACGCTTTAGCACTAAAATGCAAATAATCGGGATTGCTACCTAACCCTTTTGCCGAAACAAAGCCGGTCATAGGGTTTTCATTTGCAATTTTTTCAAGAGTTGCGTTAACGTGAATGTAATTCTTAAAATGTTCGCCTATTGGACAAAACTCTAAATAATCGCCCAACCCACCGAGCAAAAATGGTACGTCATAAAGATTAAGTTTTTTTCTTAAAGCATTCATTATTTTTGTAAACTTCTGTTCATACTGCAAGTATTTTTCCCCACCACACTCACTTTCGCCTTGGTGCCAAATAACTCCTGCAATAGTTGATGAACGAGATGCAAGTTCTGCCATATAACAGGCGTGATCGAAAAGAACACCTCCCACTTCCCATTGGTCAAGGCTTGTTCCACCGTCAGCGCACGGAATAATACCAACACGTACTTGTTTTTCGTTAGCATAAGCGTCTGCAAAACTTTCCATTAGGCTAATACCTGATGTAACCCTATCGGGATTAACGGGAACATACATAGGCCACCATCTGCCATTTCTCAAAACACTGATTTTTTCATTCTTTATGGATTCTACTTCGTTTGCAAAACCTCTTCCCGCCGCATTTGACTGTCCTATCAACAAAAACGAATGAATTATCTTTTGATTAACCATTATTTACCTACCTTTTTACAAAAAATCTTTTCTGCCATATTCGTTATGTAACTTAAGCAATCTATAAGTTCAATTTCTTCTTTATAATCATTTTGATATACTTCTAAAATGAGTGAACCATCAAAGCCAACGTCGTTAAGCCTAGAAAAAACTTCCTTAAAATCTGTTTGACCTTTACCTGGTAAACACATTTTACCATCATCGGAATAATCTGAAAGGTGGGCTGTAACTATATCAGCACCCATTTCTGTTATATAATCTCCGTAAAAAATACCACTCTGTCTTGCTTGCTTAATATCGAAAGTTGCTTTTATTTTTGGAGAATGTTTTTTAAGTTCGTTAAAAAATCCTACGTAATTATAATATCCCCAATGCACGTTTTCGTAAGCAAG
>JAZORG010000003.1:0-6459 GCA_045656465.1 Christensenellaceae bacterium | reverse complement strand
TTGTGTAAACAATAAACCCCCAGATAGTCTGGGGGTCCAGTAAAGGTTTACCGTTGAGTAAAATCCTCCGTTTGTGTATAATAATAGTTGCGACCTGCCAGTTGCAACCAATAAAACAAACGGAGGATTTATGAAAAAAGAAATTTTCACTGGAAATAGTTTAGCACATACAAAATGGAATTGCAAGTATCACATAGTCTTTGCGCCAAAATACCGACGAAAAGTATTTTTCGAGGATAATAGGCAAGATATAAGGGATATACTGCGTACGCTATGCAAATGGAAAGGCGTAGAGATAATAGAAGGAGAAGTATGTCCCGACCACATACATTTACTTTTGTCAATACCACCCAAAATTAGCGTTTCGGGATTTATGGGGTATCTAAAAGGTAAAAGTAGTTTAATGATATTTCAAAAATATGGCAACTTGAAATTTGCATACCGAAATCGCGAATTTTGGTGCAGGGGATTTTATGTTGATACATCAGGAAAAGATACGAAAACAATTAAAGAGTATATTAAAAATCAGTTAGAACAAGACAAACAAGCAGACCAGTTAAGTATATTTAACCCAAAAGACCCGTTTACGGGTAGCAAGTAAAAGGTGCGAGACTGGCAGGTCGTTTAAATACGCACTTGTGCGTAAGCCAGAATAGTTTAGGGCTAATTGCCCGAAAATGAAAAACCACCAGCTAGGCTGGTGGATATTTATTTACGGCTCTGCTAGTTCACCAACCGTGCAACCAATAGCCGTTTAATTTGAACCACTTAAAAGTGGCGAAAGTTAGATTTTTTTAAAACATAACTTTTTATATAAAAGAGAACGCCTTGACTTGTTTCGTAAGGACTTTTTGATTTTTGATGCTTATTAAAGATTTATAGAACAATTCTAAATTCGATAAGAAATAGTGCTAAACGACAGCCGTTTTTAAATTTATCTTTGTTAAAATCAACTATACGTCTTGTGTTTATAAAGATATTTTTCAGGGGAACACCCTGTTATTTTTTTAAAATTTCTGTAAAAGGTGGAAAAATCCTTATAGCCCACCAAGCCACAAACAATGGTTATTTTTTGTTCCTGTTGAATAAGTTTTTTTGCAACGGAAATTCTAGTTTTGTTTAAATATTCATTAAAAGTACATCCTGAAATCTCCTTAAATACTTTGCAAAAAACACTGACCGAAAGAGCAGAATATTGAGCCATTTCTTTAAGTGAAAAGTTCTCTGCATAATTTTGGTTGACGTATTGTATAGAGTGTTTAATCTGTTCTCTATAACCGTATAAAATTTTAACTTTCGTTGCGCCATCGCTTTCTAAATGTTTTCTAGCAAACGTGGTTATTAAAAGGTTTAGATAACAGCGCATAACTTCTTCATAGGCAACGCTCTTTTGATTAAATTCATTAACCGTTTGCATCAAAACGTTTTCAACGGCTAGAGCTTCACTATCTTTTAGCGTGACTTTAGTTAAAACGTTTTTTTCATTATTTAACCAAGAAATATAATCGTTTGCAAGTTTATTCCCGCTTCTAATTTTTTCAAGTGCCTGGGCGGTGAAGGAAAAAGAAAAAAACTCGGAGTTTTCAGATTGCTTTATGAAGTGCATACTCTTAGGTGGAGTGATTACCATATCCCCTTGAAAAAGCAAAGACGAGCCGACTTCGGTAAAATTTTCCACACTACCCTTAATTATATAATAAATTTGATAATAGTCGTGAGTGTGTGGTTTTTGCGCTTCTTTAGAGTTTTTTACTATTTGAATATGCATATTAGAAGTGGCGTTTTTATAATAAGAAAGTACAAAATTTTTAACGTTCATAGTTTCTCCTTTTACATTATTGTACAATTAAAAAATATTTTTTGCAATCAAATAAATACAATTTGCAATAAAACGCCTTAATTCAAGTGATAAAATTTAATAAAGGAGAAAAATATGAAAATAGTTGCGTTGTGTGGATTATTAGGTTATGGGTATGACCAACAGTCGCTTAGAAATGCCTTTCTTGAAAAGGTGGACTTTTTAGGTGTAGACGCAGGGTCAACCGACCCTGGTCCTTATTATTTAGGTAGTGGTAAATCTTTTACTAATAGAACTGCCGTTAAACGTGATTTAATGCTTGCACTTCCTTTAGCCATAAAAAATAAAACGCCGTTTATAATAGGCACGGCAGGTGGTGCGGGAAGTAAAGAACACGTTTTATGGCTAAAAGAGATAATTTACGAAATTGCTAAAGAACTTTCTTTGCATTTCAGTTTAGGCACGATTTATTCAGACGTTTCTAAAGAATACGTTTTAGAAAAGCTAAACGGTGATAAAGTAATAAATATGTCTAATTATTTTGCGCTTGATAGTTCGGCTATAAATCAGAGTGAAAAAATCGTTAGTCAAATAGGTGTTGCGCCTATTATAAAACTTTTAGAGGAAAAGGTTGATGTGATAGTTTGTGGGCGCGCTTGTGATACAGCGATTTATGCCGCTCCGCTAGTTATGAACGGATACGACGAAGGGTTGGCTTTCCATATGGCTAAGATTATGGAATGTGGGGCAATGTGCTCGGAACCGGTTGCAGCCGCAGACGTTATGCAAGCGTATATTTACGATGGTTATTTTGAACTTAAACCTGCAAACCCAATAAGAAAATGTACTGTTGAAAGAGTTGCCGCTCACACCCTATACGAACAGTCAAACCCGTATCTGATTTACGAGCCAGATGGGGTGATAAATTTATACGATTGTATTTTTACTCAAATAGATGAAAGAACGGTTAGAGTAAGTGGTTCAAAGTTTACCCCCTCAGAAATTAAAACGCTTAAACTTGAAGGAGTGAAAAAATCCGGGTATAGGACTATTTCTCCAGCAGTAATTAACGATAGTTTAACCATTGAAAAACTTCCCGAAATCATAAACACGGTAAACGACTTCGTTTGCAAAAACAAGAGTGCCGATATAAAAGATGACGATTACATTATCAATTATAAAACAGCGGGAGGGAAGGAAAGTTCGCTTTCTATCATAATAGACGTTGTTGGGAAGACTCAAGAGATCGCCGACGCCGTGTGCGCCTTAGCGCGTAGCAGAATGCTACATTGTGATTACTTGGGTAGAAAATCTTCGGCGGGGAACTTGGCATTTCCGTTTTCTCCGTCTGATATTCACGTTGGCGAGGTGTACGAATTTTCGGTTTTCCATCTTGTGAAAGTAGATGATTTATGTGAAACTTCAAAATGGACGGTGGAACAAGTATAATTATGAAAAAACTTATAGAATACACAAAAATATTAAGAAGTAAAAACGCAGGACCATTGTTTATTACCTTTGACTTGATGTTTGATAGCCGTGAAAAAATGGATTACGTTATGAATAACTTAAAGCCTTGTATGATTGCAAAGGCTTACGACGTTTTGGAAAGTGATATATCGATAATTAAATATGAAGTGGTTAATTCGATTAAAATAACTTTCCCGCGCAAGAATATAAGCGGCAGCCTTAACGATGGCGATATATACGGCTGTCAGATGCATATGCCGCTTGCAAATACCGAGATATAAAACGTATCGGAGGTAAAAAATGTACGCAGATAAAGAATATATAATCAATTTAAGACGAGAAATACATCAATATCCCGAAATAGGCTTTGATTTGCCTAAAACAATCGCGCTCGTTAAGCGAGAGCTTGACGCAATCGGTTTGGAATATACCGAAGAATACGGAGAATCAAGCGTTGTTGCTATGATTAACCCCGAAAAAACTCATTTCACAATTGGTATCCGCGCGGATATGGATGCGCTTCCGATAACCGAAAAAAATGATATTGCATACAAGTCTAAAATAGATGGTGCAATGCATGCGTGTGGGCACGATGCGCATACTGCAATGCTTTTAGGCACGGCTAAAGCGTTAAAGAGTTTAGAAGGAGAACTTAATTGTAGAGTACTTTTGGTTTTTCAGCCAAGTGAAGAAGGGGTAAGAAGTGGCGCGCAAGAATTAGTAAACGGCGGGTTGATGGATGAAATTGACGTTATGGTTGGACTACACGTCGAGAATTGGCTGGATTCGGGAAAAATAGGAGTATGCGCTGGTAGTTCAATGGCATCAAGCAGAAATTTTAAGGTAAGTTTTTACGGCGCAACCGCGCATGCGTCGTTACCACAATCGGGCGTGGATGCATTAAGTGGGCTTATAAAAACGTATAACGATATACATTTGTCGCTTGCAAGAGAAGTTAATCCTTTTGAAAATTATGTTTTTTCAGTAGGTAAATTAGAAGGTGGAACAACTCAAAATGTAATTGCTGATTATGCGTATATGCTTGGAACGATAAGGACCTTTAATATGTCGCTTGACGAGTATATAGTTAAAAGATTAACGGATATTGCAAACGACAGGGCAAGAGAAATAGGTGCACGGGCAGAAGTTGAGACATTGCTACAAGCGAGTGTGTTGTTTAATAATCCACACCTTTCAAAATTAGTTCTTTCTTCGGCAGAAAAAATCGTAACCGAAAAAGGGATTGCTAAGATGGCTAAAAAGTTGAGTTCGGAAGATTTTTCTAATTATCTTACAAAAAAAGCAGGCGTATTTATTAGACTTGGCACTAAAAACGAGAAAAAGAAAATTACTACTTTACCGCATAATAACGATTTTATGATTGATGAAGATGCCTTGCCGATAGGCTCTAACGTTTGCGTTCAATTCGTTTTAGATAATCATAACGGTATTGACGAACAAAAAATTAAAGAAAGCATAGGAGAAATATTATGATAAAAACCGAAGTGTACGAACAAGTTATTTTTGAAACTATTAAACGTGGAGCGACCGAGATTTCTAAGGACGTAAAGTTGGCTTTTGAAAGAGCGATAGAAAAGGAAACAAAACCTGATGCAAAAAAAGGGTTAGTTGCAACGCTTAAAAGTATGGAAATGTCAAGAGTACGTGAAAACCCATTGTGTGTTGATACGGGGTGGCCGATTTTTTATTTCAAAGTAGGAAACGAGTGCGAAATAGAAGGCGGGTTTATGGAACTTGAAAATGCGACCAGAAGAGCGGTTGCAAAAGCGACCGAAAAAGGATATATTCGAGCAACTATGAAACACCCGTTAACAGGCCACGATCCCGGGAATAATGTGGGCGAAAATATTCCTAACTTTATTTATAAATTTGTAGATGGAAAAGATATTGAAGTAATTTATGTTGCAAAGGGAGGCGGTAGTGAGTGTTTTGGTGGAACAAGGCACAAGGTTATTGCTTTTGCAGATGGTGTTGAAGGCATTAAAAAATTTGTTGTAGATTGTTTCGTTGCATCAACGAGAGCAGGGGCGATTTGTCCACCGTCGGTGTTGGGTGTTGGTATAGGCGGAACGGCAAACGTTGCCGCTAACCTTGCTAAAGAAGCGGCGTGCTTAAGAACGGTTGGATCTTCTCATCCTGAAAAAGAATTTAACGATATAGAGAAGGACTTGTATAAGGCGTTAAATGAACTTGGAATAGGTATTATGGGTGCAGGCGGAGATACTTCCGTTTTAGCCGTCAACGTAGAATACGCCTATACGCACATAGCAGGAATTTGCGTGGCAACAAGCAGTAATTGTATGGTTGCAAGACGCGCAAGCACGCTAATAAAAGACAGCGGAGAAGTTATTCCGCAAGAAAGTCCTAATTGGTTTGAAGAAAGGAGATAATTATGGCAGAATATCATTTAAACGCACCGCTTACGGATGCGGACGTGGAGAAATTAAACATAGGAGACGTGGTTTTCGTTAGTGGAGAAGCTTTTACTTGTCGTTCAAGATTGCAAAAATATATTTTTGACGAAAAGAATGTTTTGCCAGTTTCTATCAAAGATCGCAACGTTTTAATACATAATGGTCCCATTGTTGTTAAAGAAAACGGGAAATGGAGATTAGTTTCTTTTATGCCCACTTCTTCAATAAGGTTTGAAAAATGGGGCGCCAAAAGTGTGGATGAGTGGGATTTGAAAATGATAATAGGTAAAACCACCATGGGTGAAAAAACCATGAAAATGATGCAAGAAAAAAAATGCGTTCACGTTTCTCCGCAGTCGGTAAGCCCTAACTTGTGGATAGATTCAATAGAAGTTCAAGACGTATATTTATATGATGAACTAGGAAGAATAGAGGCGTGCTGGTTTTTCAAACTTAACGATATAGGTCCGTTTATAGTAGATATTGACACTAAAGGGAATAATTATTTCGAGAAACTTGAAAAAAGTGTGCTTGAAAAGAAAGCAAAAGTATTAAAGGGCATTGGTGTAGATCCTAATTTTGAATATACGGAACTTTACCGCGAAAGATAAAACCTTAAAAGCGTTAGAAAAATTCTAACGCTTTTAATATTGTGGCTCTGCTAGTTCACCACCCGTGCAACCAATAGCCGTATAATTTGAACCATTTAAAAGTGGAAAAAGTTAAACTCGGCGTTGATAATATTTTAAGTCTGTT
>JAZORG010000002.1:0-9842 GCA_045656465.1 Christensenellaceae bacterium | reverse complement strand
GTTCTTCAGCCGCTTTGTTCTTTTTAGCGAGTTTCTTTTCCATTTTAAGTCTCTGCTTTTCAGCTTCAGCAGCAGCCTTTGCTTCTTCTTGCGCTAACTTTTCAGCAGCAGCGGCAGCCTTATCAGCTTCTTCTTTTTCACGTTTAGCTTGCAATGCTTCAATATCAGCCTTGTTTGCTTCGTCACGTGCAAGAATTGTAACTTCAGTTTCTTTATCAAACAAGTGGCAATGTACGATATCAATAGCAATCTTAATCTTGTCGCCTGCCTTGCTTGAAGAACGGCTGTCAACCTTTGCGGTAAGGTTACTTACGTCGTCAACGATACTCTTAATGGATTCTTCCTCTTCGGGTTTCTGTTCTGACCTTGTCTTGCAGTAAAGAAGTGTTTCTGAACCGAGTGCTTCAACAACGTCAACTTTAACTTCGATAGAAGGATTCTTTGAATCTGCAACCCAAGCCTCTTCGTCGTGAAGATCTTCAGGTCTAATACCGAATATGATTTCTCTATCTGTGTTAAGATATTTTTCTAAATTGCAGATAAGAGCAATTTTGTCTTTGGGAAGTGCAATTTTTTCCAAACCGAATTCGAGATAAACTTTGCTCTTCGTTCCGGTAAGTTTACCAGTAAAGAAGTTCATTTGAGGCGTTCCGATAAAGCCTGCTACGAATTGGTTGATAGGATGATCGTAAAGGTTGATAGGCGTATCTACTTGTTGCATAAATCCGTCTTTCATAACTACGATTCTCGTACCCATCGTCATTGCCTCTACCTGGTCGTGTGTAACGTAAATAAAGGTAGTTGCAAGTCTGTTGTGGAGTTTAGTAATTTCCGTTCTCATTTGTGAACGAAGTTTTGCGTCCAAGTTGGAAAGCGGTTCGTCAAGAAGGAATACTTTAGGTTCACGAACGATTGCACGGCCTAAAGCAACACGCTGACGTTGACCACCAGAAAGCGCCTTCGGTTTTCTTGAAAGGTACATTTCAATACCGAGAATTCTTGCAGCCTCTTTAACTCTTTGGTCAATTTGGGGCTTGGGCATCTTTCTGAGTTTAAGACCGAATGCCATATTGTCATAAACGGTCATATGAGGATAAAGAGCGTAGTTTTGGAAAACCATTGCGATATCTCTATCTTTAGGCGCACGGTTGTTTACAAGCACACCGTCGATATAAAGTTCACCAGAAGAAATTTCTTCCAATCCAGCGATCATACGAAGTGTTGTGGATTTACCGCAACCAGACGGTCCAACGAAAACGATAAACTCTTTGTCTTCGATATCAAGGTTAAAGTCAGTAACTGCCGTTACGCCTGACGGATAAACCTTGTAAATGTTCTTAAGATTTAAACTTGACATAATTTTCCTCCGAGGTTGATTTTCAACCAAAATGTTTTACATTTATATTTTACTACTTTTTACGCCTTTTTACAAGGGCAATTTTTATAAAATAAACCTTTCAATATGTATAATTTGCACAAATATTTAGTCCAATTCGTCTAAAGAGAGTTCGTAAGCAGGCGCAAACTCCCTAAGATAATAATCTACTTCGGGTCGGTTTAATCCTTTTAACTCTGAAAGTATCGTAGCCTTTGCCTTTTTAAATTCAGAATTACCCGCTTTAATCTCTTCAACGCACTTTAGATACGCTGACAGTCTATCTGCGCTCTTAACAATTTTATATTCCTCACTGTTTTCGTCGGCAATTATATATTGTTTATATTCTTCTTTCATATTTTCGGGAATCATATTCAGCAGTTTTTCACAAGCGTTCTTTTCTAAATCTTTATAGGCAGATTTTATTTCAGGATTAAAATATTTTATGGGCGTTGGCAAGTCGCCTGTAATTACCTCCCCCACTTCGTGATATTGTGCAAGAAGCACAACTTTGCTCTCGTCAACGTTTCCTCCAAAGTTTTTATTCTTTATTAACGCCAAAGCGTGGGCTATTATAGCCACCTGTTGGCTGTGTTCCATAATGTTCTCTTCTCTTACCGAGCGCATAAGCGACCATCTTTTTATATATTTCATTCTGTTTAAAAAAGCGTGAAATTTATACATTATATATACCTCTTATATATACCTCTTATATATACCTTTTTTATTCCCTTTTTCTGATAATAAAACAAAAAATAGGCGAGTAAAAATCTTTTTTAGATATTTATTTTAACACATAATTTTGCTTGACGCAATAAAATAAAAGTGATATTATAATGACAATAAAAATTTAAATATTCGCTATGGGTGCCGAAAGGCTGAGATTATACCATTTGAATCCGCAAGATAATGCTTGAAGGAAATGCAAATCATAACGCTTATTAACTGCGCACCCGATATCGGGTGTGCTTTTTTATTTACCCGCAACGGCGTTAAAAACATGTAAAGATTAAAACGGATGAGATTGACCGTCTGGTCATCGAAGTCGTTTTAACATAGCAGTAAACGACGCCATGCGACACGTATAAGCACTTAAAAGCGAATAAAAGGAGGCAAAATTATATGTGTAACTTTTTAACCCCTTACGCTATCGAAACGTTTACACCGATTGCAAAATGGCTTGTTATCGGAGTTGTTGTTGCCGTTTTGATTGCAAACATTGTAGTTTTCTTTGCTAAAAAAGAAAAGTTTGCTACATTTGCAAAAAGCACCTTTTACGTGTTGTTCATTTTCTTGCTAATAATCGGAATTACCTGTCTTATTATGGAAATTGCAAAAAAATACAGCCAAACTTATGCAGAAGAGAATGGAATTGACCCAAAAGTAATTGCAAGTTATATACTTATCCCCGTAACGGGACTACTTACTTTGCTTTTATCATCGGCAATCGCACTAGTAATTACCGCAAAAAAATCAAGTCCCGAAAAGGCAAAAACAAACCTTTCTTTATGCTTTACTATTTGCGGAGCAATAGACCTTGTTTCTTTAATTATTGTGGGAATACTTCTCGGTATCTATTTTGAAAAGGTTAAAGAATGGTATCCCTCGCTCAATCAAACAGTTTTATATATCTCCTCGGGGCTTTTAATTATTGTTTTATGCGTGCTTGCGTTTATATTAGATAGGAGCGATAAAACCTTAAACACTCGTTGTATTGCTATGGCAGGAATAACTGTAGCAATGAGTTTTGGACTTTCTTACATAAAATTGTGGGAAATGCCTCAAGGTGGTTCGGTAACCCTAATGTCTCTTTTACCCGTTATGATTTTTTCATATATATACGGAACAAAAAAGGGC
This sequence comes from Christensenellaceae bacterium, assembly GCA_045656465.1. Classification (GTDB taxonomy): domain Bacteria; phylum Bacillota; class Clostridia; order Christensenellales; family Borkfalkiaceae; genus UBA1259. The sequence continues at coordinate 6,610 of JAZORG010000002.1, read as the reverse complement.
GTATTCGTGTGCTTAATTTACGGTGTATTGCAAGCCATACAAGATCCGTGGATAATTCACCCTGCACAGTTCTTGCTAGATTATCCGCTCGCCTTTGCATCTATTGGACTTTCAGGAATGTTTGCAAAAGTAAAAGCGTTTGAAAAACTTCCTCAAGTCGCATTTTTACTCGGCGGACTTTTTGCTGGAGTTATGAGATTTATTTCTCACGTTTTATCGGGCGTGTTTGCATTCCCATCTACCGATATGAGTCCCTGGCTTTTCAGTCTTGCATACAACAGTTTTGTATTTGTGGATATTGCAATAGTGCTGATTGCAGGCGTTATAGTTTTTTCCTCAAAGGCGTTTATAAACGAACTTAATAAAATGTCAAACAAATAATATAATGTTTAAATAAACGAGGGCGAAAACCAGATTGGTTTTCGCCCTCGTTTTATATCTTTATTTTTTTCTAAACAAAGGTTTATCGTTTGCGCAAAAATATGCGCCTATAACCATAATACCTAAAGCAATAAAATACGTATAATGAGGTAATTCGTTAAATATAATCAGCGACAACACCGTTCCTATAAAAGGAGCAACTGCATAATAGGCGCTCGTTCTTGCCGCACCGAGTTTTCTCTGCGCATAAACGTAAAAGAATATACTTAACCCGTAGGCGACAAACCCTACGCCCAAAACTGCAAACACACTCCATAAAACTTGTATTCTTTCACCGATTATAAACCCTATTACCAAAGAGCCTAATCCCGAAAAAACACCTTTTATTAACACTATTTGTAACGGGTCTTTTGATGATATTTTTCTCGTGCAGTTATTTTCAAACCCCCAACAAATACAAGCAAGCAAAATAAACAACGCACCTATTGAAAATTGTAATCCGCTTATATCGTTAAAAGAAAGCATTACACAAGACAGGGTTACAAACAGTATTCCAAGCCATAATCTTAAACTGATTTTTTCCTTAAAAATCATAAGAGCAATAACGGACGTAGCAACTATTTCAAAATTATTTAATAGCGATACACTCGCTGCAGAGGTAGTTTTTAACCCTATTAAAAGAAAAATAGGCGCTAAAATGTCTAACACAACCATCGCAACGATGTATGGTAATTGCGCCTTTTCTAACTTGTTTTCATTAAATTTGCTTTTCCCAATCTTTCGAATGAGTGCTATTATCCCCATCCCTACGCCAGCGCCGATATATAAAAATCCTGCCATAAGCGTTTCTGACATATATTCTAATAGTATTTTTGAACATGGCGCATTTATCGCATATAAAGAGGCGGCAAGCACCGCCAAGAAAATCCCAGTATTTATTGTCCTTTTCATTTGCAATTTTCACTTTTGTAAAATACTAGTGATTCCCCCTCTTCAATATCTATTTCAACTTGTTTACTAACGGCAACGTTGCTTATCCCTCTGGTATCCGCCGGGGTTAAGGTTAAATTGTCTAGCGGATAATATAAACCTTTACTCTTTATAAACTTACAATTACCACCATAAGGAATAAGGGATAAAGTGCTGTTTTCTTTTACTAAAAAACTTTGACATCCGCTTAAAAGACGGGTAACGTTATCCCCCTCCTTTATGCTGGCTTTAAGAGATAGGTTTTTTGCTATTTTTAGTAGCGCAATATTGCCTAGTACGTGTTCAATTTTTCCACCGAAAGCACCATATATAATCACTTCGTCAAATCCTTTTTCCTTGGCGAGATATACGGCACGCTCCCCGTCTGTAAAATTTTTTTCAACATTGAGGGCAATAATATTTTCTGACTCGGGCGGTGCGCCCAAACTGTCAAAATCACCAACAACGGCAACAACTTGCTTTTCGCCTATTTTTTCTTTAAATTTATACGCTCCGTCAGCAAAAATTACCTTTTCTTCGGTAACAAATTCATCAAAACTAGGCGCTTTTAATATTATTGCTACTTTCATACTTCCCTTTAATTTCTGTTGTTAGAATAGTTTATGGTTAATAATATCAGTAATGCTTCTGTTATAATCGGTAGGGCTATAAATATTATAAAGTATATAATAGTTCCTTTGCCCACTCCGTCTTTTCTCTTTGATAAACTTATTATTAACCCAACTATCGATAATATTGTATTTAACAGATAACCTGCGCCACCAATTAAAATTATAACAATTATAAGATATAATGCTAAACCAAGCCCACTTAAATCTATAGTGTTTTCTGTGTTTGCAGGTGGAGTGTTTATCTCGTTTATAAGCCCGCCAACCAAAAACGCTGTTAAGCCTACAAACAGAACTGCCACTATAACTTGCAACACTATGAGCAAGGTGTTTTTCTTTTTTATAGGCGTTATCGGTTGCGCTTGTTCAGCTACTTGATTTTCGTTCTCATTTGCAACGTTTACATCTTTAATATTTACGTTTTCAACGATATTATTTTTATTCTGCTCTTGCATAATAAATCCTCCTTTATATCTTGTCAATTACATAATAACACATATAGGAGGATTTTTCAATATGCATTTAAAAATTTTTATCCAACTTATTTAACATATTCTGCTGTAATATCTGCAACTATTGAACAAATTTCTGCACAAGTTACTTTCTTTTTACCCTCTTCAACGCCCGCCGTAAGTTCAGAGCAGATAAGAGAACCTATTTTAGCCTTTACCTTTTCGCACGCCTCTTTTACTAAAGCGTAACTAGCAAGTTTATCTTCCCCGTCTGATTTAAGATAGCCAAGAACCATCGTCATTCCCGAAACAGCACCACATACTAGACGCTGACGGGCAAAACCGCCCCCAAAACCTATAATTAATTTCTTTACGGTTTTTTCATCTAAATTCATCTCGTCCTTAAACGCAAGCGCAACAGCCTGCGCACAATTTATTCCGCTTAAAAAGTATCCCTTTGCAATTTCACCTTTTGTCATAATTTAACCTCTGTAATGGATTTATTTATATTTTAGCACATTTAAATATTTATAGAAACTACTTTATACAATATTTAAAGCAATTAACACTGTTAACTGCGGACTGCACGGCTTTGACCTCGCTTTCTTGACGGACTAGTGCTCCGTAGCTTTAGCGTAGGAGAAGGAAATAGTTTTAATAAACACTTATACAAATTTTAGATGAAAAATAAAATTAGGTTTTAGAACTGAAAGCGGTTGATTAGTGCTTGCACGCTTTAACGAGAAAAACACAAAAAAGACGAGTGTTCTCGTAAGGGCGCATACTTGAAAAGTATGCAACCGAACGAAACACGAAGTATTCTGCAGAGTTTTTCCGTTAAAAAGCAAACGAATGAAGTGATAAAACCTTTAAAAATTCAAAAAGCAATTAACACTGTTAACTGCTTCCTGAATAATATATGATAAGGGGGAAAATGATGAGCGATATTTATGTTTGAAAGGTATTTCCTTTCGACAATGATATCTTACTATATCTAAAAGAATTTGTAAAGTATTTTTAACCCGTTTTTAAATATTTTTTGAAAATTTTTCACACAATTTATCGATATTTAATTTGTTTTGTTAAAAATTAACATTCTTTGTCGTTTATTCTCAATATTATGAAACCTATTTTATTAAAAGAAAAAGACTAACGAGAAATTACGTTAGTCTTTTAATTTTGTCTTTAAATTATTCACCCTTGAACGGCAACAAGTCAACAACTCTTGCACGTTTGATTGCTTTTGCTAAAACTCTTTGGTGTTTAGCGCAAACGCCCGTCATACGTCTGGGAAGGATTTTTCCACCCTCTGTGATGTATTTTTTCAAAGTGTTGATGTCTTTGTAATCAATGGCTTCTACCTTATTTTGACAGAAAGCGCAAACCTTTCTGCGGGGAATTCTTTTTACAAACTTTTTCCCTTCTTTACCTGCTTCTGCTTTGTCTGCAACAGGAGCTTGGGTTACTATGGTATTTTCTTCCATTTTAATTCTCCTTATAATCTTTTATTAGAACGGGAGACGATCATCGTCAATCGCCTCTAATTGAGGACGTTCCCTCTTTGCGGATACTACCGCTACGTCAGCATCGCCTTCTAATTGCGAACTCTTTGGCGTTAGGAACTCCACTTCGTTAGCAACAACGTCGGTTACTGTTCTCTTAATTCCGTCCTTATCTTCGTAAGTACGGTTTTGGAGACTACCGATTACTGCTACTTTGTTACCTTTCTTCAAATACTTTCCGCAATTTTCCGCTCTGCCACGCCATACCGTGATATTGAAAAAATCCGTTTCACGTGTTCCGTCGCTATTTGCATAATCTCTCGATACTGCAATAGAAAACCTACATACCGCTACTCCGCTTGGTGTTTCGGTAAGTTCTGGATCTCTGGTTAAATTGCCTATTAAGATAACTTTGTTCATACTTTTTTCCCTCTTAAATCTTGGTTATCAATCTTCTGATGATACCGTCTGTTATACCGATGATACGCTTGAGTTCAACAACGAACGCAGCGGGCGCTTCAAACGTAGTCAAAGCGTAAAAACCTTCAGATTTGTAGTTGATTGGGTATTGTAATTTCTTTACGCCCCAACGATCGGTCTTTTCTACTACACCGCCGTTTTTTGCAACCAAATCTTCGATTTTCTTAATTATCCCTTCTCTTTCCTCGTCGGTAAGAGCTGCATCAAGGATATAAAGCATCTCGTATTTCGTCATATTTTTTTACCTCCCGGACTTATTCGGCTTGAATTTTCATTTCAAGCAAGGTTTTTGTGGGCATAAACCCACGTTTGTTTATTTTAGCAAATAATTTTTTCTTTGTCAATTATTTTTGCTATTTATTATTAAATATTAAACTATAGGATTTACAACGTCGTGCAAACACAAAGTGTAGAATTTTTCGTTTGCGCTGTTAATTATTCCCGCATCGACAAATTGGCGGATAGTAACCTTGTCAAACACTTCTTTGAATATGCTTGCATTCTGTAAATCTTTTATAGTTCTTATAGAAACGACGTATCTTTCAGGTCTGCCGTCCGTATCAAAAGAGGTTTCCACAGCAGGCGTTAAAGGATTGTCGCCTACCGTATCTTCAAACTGTTCGGGAACAAAACACAATAGCAACCAAATACCGTCGTCTTTGTGTAAATAATATGCGTCTTCATTTGAAACGGATTCGTCGTGCACGTAAACTGTCTTATCGCCCTCAACAACCATTTTGAACTTGGGTGAATTATCCGCAATTTCATTTGGATTACTATTGCCGTGAACAAAACATTCTTTACCATAAACTTCATAAAGAGTCAATTCGTTAAGTTTTGCGCCTATATTTGCTATTGTTACCGTATCATCGGCACGTAACGTATCTAAAATATTGTTCCCCGTCGGCTCGGTTACTACCGTAGAAAGTTTTACGCCGTTAAAACTAAACGAACTCAATCCCGATACCGCTATATCTTCATTTGTTGGGCTACCCGTAGCCTCTCTCAAAATATTATACAACGTCTTATTTTGTTCAGTTGGTTCAAGCACGGTTGCTAGTTTTACGTTTTGTATATTAAAGGTAGTAAAATCGTTGATATTTAATACACCGTCTGTTCCTTTGCTTACCGCCTCGTCTAAAACACTATAAAGTTTTGCGTTTTCACTCCTTGATAAAACCGTTTCTAACCCTACCTTGCCAATTTCAAACCCGCCGTTTAAATCGGCAATCGTAAAGGCTTTGGCTTTTTCTTCTACGTTAGCGTCGGTAATTGTATCTGATGAGGTTGCCTCGAGCAAAATTCTATACATCTTTTTGTTATCTACAATATTTGCCGTATCGCTATCGTCGTAATAAGGAAGAACTGCATCAAGTGTAACTTTGTCCGTATCAAAACCATTTACAAGGTCTTTTATTGTAAGGCTAGATACTTGCTCGGATAATTCTTTATCCGCCTTGTATTTATCGGTTGCCATTAGCAAAATTTTATAAAGCGTTTGATTTGTATCTTCGTTATAAGTTAGCACGGAATCTAGCGCAACACAATCTATGTCTAGGTCGTCTAAATCGCCAACCGTTATCGTTTCTGCCGTAACAAGCACGGGGTCTTCGCCTGCTGGAGCGTTAGCCGTTCTGTTGCCGTTAATACCGTCGCACAATAAATCCATAACGTCGGTTTCGCCACTTAAGAACAAACTTAATTCAATTTTATCAAAGGACATAGAGCCCTCTGCAGTAAGCGAATCAATATTTATGTCTTCGGGAAGTTCAACCCCTGTCATAGCGCATAAAATATCGTAAATGTCGGTGTTTGTAGGATTGCCCTCTTCGTCCTTTGCAGGTATAAAATCAGTAAGTTTTATACGGTTTATGCTTTCTCCTAGCATAGTAATCATATCGAGCAAGGGAAGTTCTGAAAGAGGCGGATAATATAGAATTGCATCTAGAGGCGCAACTCTTTTTCCGTCGTCGTCAAACGCTCTCGCATATACTTTCTGCTCCCCACTCTGCTCAGAATTAAACGGCTCGCCACCTGTTCCACCGCTTTGAACAACTTGGTAATAATACATTTTGGGATTAAATGCTTGTATGTCTAAAATATCTCCGCTAACCGTGTCAATTTCGGGTAAATTCAACGCCGAAACAACGTCGTATTCGGTCATCATAGAAAACTGCAATTCTTCGCCTAAAATACC
>JAZORG010000001.1:0-5679 GCA_045656465.1 Christensenellaceae bacterium | reverse complement strand
CGTATAATTTTTTTAATTACGTTCATACTTAAATAACCTTCCAAAATTTCTACATAAAGGAGGTTTTATGGCAAATAAAGTAGTGATATGTGGGATTAATACAGCCACGCTACCGCATTTTACTGATGAAGAGGCAAATTTATTGATGCAAAAAATTAAAGAGGGCGATACAAAGGCAAAAGAAGACTTTATAGTAGGCAATATGCGTTTAGTTTTGTCGATAATAAAACGTTTTCACTTAAAATCGGCAAATCCCGACGACGTATTTCAAGCAGGTTGTATAGGGCTTATTAAGGCGATAAACAATTTTGACCTATCTTTCGGGGTTAAGTTTTCCACTTATGCCGTTCCCTTAATTATAGGGGAAATTAAACGGTTAATGCGTGATAATAACAGTATGCGTGTGTCGAGAAGTATTAGAGATACAGCCTATCAAGTTCTTAAAACACGTACCGAATTAGAGGCGTTTGACGACGACGTAACTCTCAATAAAGTTGCTGACAAAATGAACGTTGCTCTTTCAGAAGTGGTATATGCTTTGGATGCAATTTCCGATACCGTTTCACTTTTTGACCCCGTTTACAATAAATCGGGGGATACGCTACTTTTAATGGATCAGATAGGTGATGAAAAAAACACCGACGAGAACTGGACAGAACACGTTGCACTAGATAGGGCGCTTAAAGAACTAGAGGAACGAGAGAGAAAGATTATCTATTTAAGATATTACGAGGGAAAGACACAAACGGAGATAAGCGAAGAGATAGGGATTTCTCAAGCACAAGTTAGTAGGCTTGAAAAGACTGCTCTTAAGGAAATTAAACAACTGATACGAGCATAAAACAAAAGTGTAAAGGGGTGTTTGCCCCTTTATTTTTTTGACAACGCTTGGCGTGGATGATATAATAAATACAATTTGACGGAAAAAAGGTGGAGATAAACATGCGGTCAATCACAGTTAAGGGCGTTGGGAATAATTTAAGAATAGAACTCGGTGCTGATACTAATTTAATCGGTGGAGTAATTGAGGTTGGTAAAGCCGTAGATTATTTAATTTACAGCGCACGTTTTAACGGAAAAGGAGTAAAAGAGTTTGTAAAAAAATGTGCTCCCGATAAAATTTGCCTACTAAACGGCATCAACGATAACGAAGAATACGAGATAATTGCATATGATTGGTAATTAAAGGGCGTGATAAGCGCCCTTTAATGTTGTCACGAGAGTGGTAAAATTTGCATATAATATAGTCGGTAATTTATTATATAAATTAAGAAAACAGTTGACAAAAAAAATTTACAGTAATATAATTAAACTGTATAATTAGGAGGCTAGCCTCCTTTTCGGTTTTTTAGCAAAAACCGAAAAGGGAAGTTTCGACTATACTTAAAGATTGTAAAATAAGAATTGCTCTATTGATGGATAAAAACGTTTAAGAAAGAAATAGGGCAAGAGTTTAAGAGGTAGAAAGATATGAAAGCGTATTATTTAATCGGTTCTGGTGTGGCAATATTGTTGGCGCTAATAATGTTCTGCGTTGTTGGTATTGCTAACTGCTCGTCAAAGAATCACGAGAAAAAAGATGTTAAGGGCCATCTACACGACTGTATGGTTAGATACTATACAGACGATTCGGATGATGCACCTATCGAGTATTTATTGGTTGAAAAAGGCGACTTTGTAAACGTTAAACTTGAATCCACCCCCTACAAAGAATTTGCAGGTTTTTACGATGGAAAAGATTTTATGACTGCAAATCAATACGTGGATAATCAGGGTAACGGTGTTGTTGCTATAACTGAAGACATTGTTCTTTATCCTATTTTCAATACTGACGGAATCGAAAGGTGTGTGGTTACTATAGAGTGGCACGACGGGTTGACTGCAAGAACAAACACGGAATACGTTGTAAAGAATACTGCGCTTGATTTAACCACGTCGCACTTAATAAAGATAGGATACGATTTTAAGGGACTATACGACGGGGAGAACTTTGAAGGGGCAACCTTATACGTTGGTGAAAATTGGCAAGGTGTTAAGACGATTGATAAAGATATTACGTTGTATGCTAAATTCGAAAGAAAAGAAAACACTTGTATCGTAACTGTTACAAATCCTAATGATGCAACTTTAATATATCGTTATTCGGTGAAAACGGGCGAAAAACTAGACGTTAAAAAAGATAATCTTCCTTTAGTAGAAACCAAAAAACTAGACAAGGCATTTTCAGGTGTTTGGGATAATTATTCTACCGAGTATATGAATGAGAAGGGAGAGTGGATTAAAGAAATTACAGAAGATATTACCCTCCACGTTTGGGAAAAACAGACGATAGAAATTATAGTTTGCTACGGCGGTTATGGAAATTATGATGACGTTACGACTCTCTATGGTCTTATGGATGGAAAAATAGATATTGATATTAGCAAATTAAGATTGAGAACAGACAAAGAGTTTTTAGGGTTATGGACTGAACAAAATGCGCAGGGAGAAGAGTATTTTGATTTTACTGGTAAAGCGCTTCGTGTGATAACCTGGAATACATTGTGGTTATACCCTGCGTATAGATAAGCAAGAGGAGGAATAAGAGATGTTTGAAATTATCGGTGGAATACTCGTATTTATGTGGTATGCGACTTGTTGGGTTGCAAAAATTGCTTGGAAAATTTTATATTATACTGCGCCTATATGGTTTTGCTTTATAGGTTTCTACCTCGGTGGTGGGATTGGCAATGGCGCATTTGGACAAATGAGGCAGAATTACATAGAAGACGTTCAACAACAATATACTCACTCGGTTACAATCGTGTGGGATGAGGGTGATTATGAAAATATTAAAGTGCGCCAAGACCTTAACTGGACACTTCAAGGCTCGGTTAGAGGTGAATATAAAGATGACGACCTTTATTACGTAGGTAGTTATGAGGGAGATCCGTTGAGCGAAAAAGCAAAGAGAGATGGTTTTGTATTCAAGGGACTATTCGATACCGAGTTTGGCGGTAATCAATACGTTTCAGCCGGTGGATATTCGCTTTTAAGAATAACTGAAAATATAACTCTGTATGCGATATTTGAACCAGAGGGAGTGTAATATGAAGAAATTAAAAATCCTAATTGTCTTAAGCCTTATACTTTTAGTATCGGCATTATGCGGAACGCTCGTTGCGTGTGGTGGAGGCGACGGAGGCAAGGAAAAGGTAACGATTACTTATTATAAAACCGTTGACGGTGCGCCTCTTACAATGAAGGTGGATAAAAATGATGAGTTCTCCTTTTCGGTTATTCCCACCAAGGAATATCATAAATTTAAGGGTATGTATGAAACCCCCGACGGATTAGGCACTCCTATTATCAACGAATACGGTCAAAGCACTATAGTGTTCACAAGCGATATGACCCTTTATATGGTTTGGGATCCTCTAGTATATACGTTGGAGTTTGACGCAGGGGAAGGCACGATTTCAGACTCGCAAGAAACAATGCAAGTTGCTTATGGCGGTGCAATTTATACTATGCCTATGGCAACTCGTACGGGTTATGATTTTGTCGGCTGGAAGAGTGGCGATATTCAATATTCAAACGGTGCAACTGTAAAAGAAGGGAAAACCGTTTTCTCTTTGGCAAATTACAGAATTCCCAAAAAGACGTCTGAAACCCTTTCGTTTGAGGCAGTTTATGAAATCAAAAAACTCAAGGTAACCTTTGAATATCTAGATTTATCCATTCCGTCAGAGGAAATTACTATAGATTATGGGCATGCAATTCCAAACGAAAGTTTCCCAGATAAAGACACGGGAAGTAAGGAAGTAGTTGGTTGGTCAATCAGTTCTGATAGATTAGTTGGGTTTTACGACGTTGTAACGTATGATATGACTTTCTATGCTGTGTGGAAAAATTATTCTATAATAAACCTTTACGAGGACGTTACAGGTACACCCAAGACTAGGAGGGTTTACGAGAATGAACCACAAGATGCACCTTATCCGAATTCAAGATTAGGATATGAATTCTGGGGCTGGTGTTCTTCTCCATCTCTTAACGGAAGTCCTATTGATAAATTAACTTGGGGTATGTCAAGCAAGAACTTGTACGCAAGATGGGATAAGATAACCTATACGCTTCAAATTGAACCAAATGGTGGAAATTGCGATACAACTCCTTTGACTTATACTGTAGAAGATGAACTTGAACTCCCCACACCAACAAAGACGAATTACACGTTTGTGGGCTGGTGTACTAGAAGTGATTTGGGCGATTCTCCCAGAACGAAAATTCGCACGGGAACGGCAGGGATAACAAAACTTTACGCTAAATACAAGGGCGAGGACAAAAAAGTTTTACTCGATGCAGGCGAGGGCAGTGTTTCATCATCATACAAAAGAATAGAATACGGCACGAGTTATACGCTTCCCATACCAAGTTTAGACGAATACGTGTTTATGGGTTGGTATGATGCGCCAAATGGTAACGGCAACCAAATTACTAAAGCGGACGGAACGTCTATTGCAAATATGAGTTTTGATGCGCTTGAAACACAACTCTACGCATATTATAAACAGAAATTATATATAACGGTTAACGTTAACTTACCAGACGCAGGCAAAACAACGGTTAAAGAATACTATTTAGAGGGTGATTCGGTAAAACTTACTGCAACGTTAAACGCAGGTTATGAGTTTGTAGGTTGGTATATAAATAGCAATCTCGTTGAAGATCAACTCGTTTATGAGTTCACGATGGGGGCATCCTATCTTGCAATTGATTTAACGTACGATGCAATTGAATACACGGTTACGTTTAACGCGGGAGAAGGCACTTGTTCTTCGGCAAGTCAAGAAGTATCCTTTGGGGAACACTTTGAATTCCCTGTTGCTGAACGCAGTGGCTATAGGTTTGTAGGTTGGACGCTCAATGGTAAAATTGTAGCCGACCATACAGGTAAGAGCCTTAAAAAATGGAGTACGCCAAACGACGTTACCTTGTTTGCATTCTTCTATGAAGATGACGGCAACACAACCTTTGTTTACGACCAAGATACATTTAATGCAATGAGGGATAATCCTAGTGGTGCATACGTGCTTGTTATCGATATCGATATGAAGGATTATGCTTGGACTCCGTTTGAGTTTAAGGGAACGTTTGTTGGTAATGATTTTAAGATAAGTAATCTCTCGGTAACCTCTTCTAGTGGTAATTTAGGAGTTTTCACAAAAGTTAGCGGAAGTATATCTAACATTGTGTTTGAGGGCTTAACTGTAAAAAGCACTTCGTATAATCACGTTACCGTAGGCGGTGTTTGCGCAGAACTTACTGGCACTCTTTCAAACGTTAAGGTTTATGGCTCTGTAACAGGCGATTTCTGTAGAATAGGTGGGCTTGTAGGATATATGAGCGCAGGCACAATTACCGGTTGTGAAAACTATGCAAAAGTAAGTACAAAGACTATAGAAAAAGATAACGTTGCGGGTGGCGGAATCGTTGCTCATTACGTGGGCGGAGAAATAAATAACTGCTCAAACTATGGCGAGGTTAGTGTTAAGAGATATGCGGGCGGTGTTATAGGTAATGCTACTGCTGTTTCGTTTGACAACCTAACCAACTACGGTAAAGTTATAGGCGAATTTGAGTCAGGCGGTGTTATCGGCTTGATAAATAAAAACGGCACTTATACCGTCATGGGCA